>NZ_JBFAQY010000005.1:0-418046 GCF_040678965.1 Streptosporangium sp. NPDC049248 | reverse complement strand
AGCCCCGGGCCACCCCCGCACCGGCCGCGTACAACTCCCCCACCACACCCGGCGGCACCGGACGCAAACCCTCATCCAACACATACACCCGGGTGCCGAGCACCGGGCGACCGATCGGCGCCCCACCACCCGGCTGCAGTGGCACCGACATGGACACGCACACCGTCGACTCCGTCGGGCCGTAGGCGTTCACCATCCGCCGGCCCGGTGCCCACCGCTCCACCAGCTCCGGGCCGCACGCCTCACCCGCGACCACCAGCGTCATCAGATCCGCCGGCTCCACCACCGGAACCGTCGCCAGCACCGCCGGTGGCAACGTCGCATGGCTGACCCGCTCCCGCACCAGCAGGTCGGCCAGCTCCGCACCCGCCAACCGCCCCGGCGGCGGCACCACCAGCGTCGCCCCGGAGGCCAGCGCCACGATCTCCCACACCCACGCGTCGAAACTCGGGGAGGAGAACTGCAGCATCCGCGCCCCCGGTCCCACCCCCAGCCGCTCCGCCTGCGCCGACGCCAACGCCGCCAGCCCCTGATGCGAGACCAGCACGCCCTTGGGGGCGCCGGTCGACCCGGAGGTGTAGATCACGTACGCCGCCCGGGTCAGCGGCCCGCCGGCCGCGCGCGGCAACGCCGGATGTGCCGAAACGTCCGGAAGGGTGTCCCGCAGCACCAGCACCGGGGCCGCGTCGGCCAGCATGAACTCCTGCCGTGGTGGCGGATAGGCCGGATCCACCGGCACGAACACGCCGCCCGCCTTGGTCACGGCCAGCACCGCGACCACCAGTTCCACCGAGCGCGGCAGCACCAGCGCCACCCGCGACTCCGGCCGCACCCCCCGCTCGCTCAGCCACTGCGCGAGCCGGTCCGACCATCCGTCAAGCTCCCGGTACGACACCGAGCGGCCGTCGGAGACGACGGCCGCCGCATCAGGGTCCCGAGCCGCCGAGGCGGCGAACAACTCCCCCAGCGACGCGCCCGCCAGGAGATCCTCGGTGGACATGTCGTCGATCGAGATCCTTGTCACGGCAGCCGCCCCTCGTCTCGCCGGCACGGCCCGGTGCGGGTGGTCCTGTCGGCCTGGATGCTCTGGACGACCAGATGGCCGTACTCGGCCGCATGGGCGGGTCCCGGTGACGGCGTGGCCGGCGGGCCGAGGACGAGCAGGGGCATGACGCGCCTCACAAGCACCTTCGTTTCATGGTCGGCGGAATACCATGAACGGCGGCGGTCCTCGCCGTCGCACGTGCGCACCACGGTGCCGGACGGAGCTGGGAACCGGCTTGCAACCGACTGGGAAAGCCGGCGGGGCACCGGGAACCTGTCCCGGTGCCCCGCCGGTGTGCCGGTCATCGGTAGGCGGGCATCCCGGTGATCGCCTCGCCGAGGACCAGGGTGTGGATCTCGTGCGTGCCCTCGTAGGTGGAGACCGACTCCAGGTTGGTCATGTGCCGGATCACCGGGTACTCCAGCGTGATCCCGTTCGCGCCGAGACAGCCGCGCGCCTCGCGCGCGACGTCGAGGGCCTGCCGGACGTTGTCCAGCTTGCCGAAGCTCACCTGGGCCGGCACCAGCCTTCCCGCGTCCTTGAGCCGCCCCAGGTGAACCGCCAGCAGGATCGACCGGTTGACGCTGACCGCCATCTCGGCCAGCTTCCGCTGCACCAGCTGGAACCCGGCCACCGGCTTGCCGAACTGCGTGCGGGAGAGGCTGTACTCCACGGCCGCCTCGTAGCACGCCCGTGCCGCGCCGGCCGCGCCGAACAGGATCCCGAACCTCGCCTCGTTCAGGCAGGACAGCGGGCCCTTCAGCCCCACGACGCCGGGCAGCACCGCGTCCCCGGGCAGCCGCACGTCCTCCATCACCAGTTCGGAGGTCACCGAGGCCCGCATGGAGAGCTTCCCGTGCACGTCCCGGGTGCTGAACCCCGGCGTGTCGGTGGGGACCACGAAGCCCCGCACGCCCTCCTCCGCTCGGGCCCACACCACGGCCACATCCGCGATGCCGCCGTTGGTGATCCACATCTTGGTCCCGTTGAGAACCCAGTCGGAACCGTCCCGGCGGGCCGTCGTCCGCATGCTGCCCGGGTCGCTGCCGGAGTCCGGCTCGGTCAGCCCGAAGCACCCGATGGCCTCCCCCGCCGCCATCCGCGGCAGCCAGGTCTCCCGCTGCTCCTCCGATCCGTAGGCGCGAATCGGGAACATCGCCAGGGACCCCTGCACGGACACGAAGCTGCGCAGGCCGCTGTCACCCGCCTCCACCTCCAGGCAGGCCAGGCCGTAGGAGACCGCGTTGGTACCGGCACAGCCGTAGCCGTCCAGGTGCATGCCGAGCAGCCCCAGGGAGCCGAGCTCCTTGGCGATCTCGCGCGGGAACACCCCCCTCTCGTACCAGTCGCCGATCTCCGGCAACACCCGCTCCCTGACGAAACGGCGGACCGTGTCGCGGATCTCCCTCTCCTCGGTGTCGAGCAGCGAGTCGACGTCGAGGAAGTCGTACGGATCAAGTCCGGCGGAACGCTTGTTCACTTCGTGCCTCACATGTTGCCAAGTCGGGACGCGTCGATCCGCGCGACACCTCGGTCGATCACCACGGTCCCGTCCGCGCGGACGGTCTGGAACATCACGTCGGCCCCGTCCAGCCACAGGCGGACCTCCAGGGCCTCCCCGGGGACGACGATGCCGCGGAACCGGCCGCCGATGGCGGTGAGCAGATCCGGATCGCCGCCGCAGGCGGCCGCCACGACGGCCCTGCCGGTGAAGCCGTACGTGCACATCCCGTGCAGGATCGGCCGGTCGAACCCGCCGCGGGCCGCGAACGCGGGATCCGAGTGCAGGGGGTTGCGGTCACCGGTCAGGCGGTACAGCAGCGCCTGTTCCGGGCGGGTCCGGTAGCGCACGATCTCGTCCGGAGAACGTGTCGGCGGCTTCCAGTCGTCGGCGGACCCCCGGGGGCCGCCGAAGCCTCCCGCGCCCCGGATGAAGGCGGCCGACCGGGTGGAGAACATCGGCGCGCCGGAGGTGGGATCGACCGCGCGGACGCCGGTCCACACGATCGCCCCGCTGCCCTTGTCATGGATCGCCAGCACTTCGGCGGTCAGTCTCGCCCGGCCGGAGACGGCCAGCGGGGCCGCCAGTTCCAGGTGCTGCTCGGCGTGGAGCAGCCGGGCCCTGTCGTACGAACCGATGTCCGGCCTGGAGACCCGCTGGCCGAGCAGCGCGCCGAAGGTCGGCAGCACCCGCTGGCGCAGGTTCTCGCTGTTCTCCGTGGTCACCGAGAGCTCGGCGCCCGGGTCCTGCCCGGCGCCGATCGAGACGGCGTAGAGCAGCGCCTCGTCGGATCCCCAGGAGACGTCCACCGGCTCGCTGGTCCGGCCGACCGAATCGAGGTCGAGGGCCATGTCAGGCTCCGTCCAGCTGGGGCAGCCGGGGGTTCCGCACGGACTGGGCCAGCAGCTTGCGGACCGCTCCGTCGATCTCCTCGGCGTGCCACAGCCGGGGCAGCTCCGCGGTGGGGCCGACGTTCCAGCCCTCGTACACGCTGAGCAGTCCTCCGCTGGACCCGAAGACCTGCCCGGTGACACCGGCGGACCGCTCGCTGCCCAGCCAGGCGACCAGCGGCGAGATGGCGGCCGGGTCGTAGGGGTCGAAGTCCCCCTCGGGCTCGGCCATCAGCCCCTCGGTCATCCGGGTGCGCGCTCCGGGAGCGACCGCGTTGACGGTGATCCCGTACGGAGCGAGTTCCATGGCCGCGATCACGGTGAAGCCGGCGATGCCCGCCTTGGCCGCCCCGTAGTTGGTCTGGCCGATGTTACCGAGCAGGCCGGACGAGGACGAGGTGTTGACCAGGCGCGCGGACAGCTTCTCGCCCGCCTTGGCGCGCGCCTTCCAGTGCCGGGCGGCTGCGCGGGACGGCGCGAAGGTTCCCTTCAGGTGGACCCTGATGACGTCGTCCCACTCCTCCTCGGTCATGTTGGTCAGCGTGCGGTCACGCACGATGCCGGCGTTGTTCACCAGCACGTCCAGGGTGCCGAACCGGTCGACGGCGGTCTGCACCATGGCCTCGGCCGAGGCCATGTCGGCGATGTCGCCGTGGTCGGCGACGGCCTCGCCGCCCATCGCCTCGATCTCCGCGACGACCGCGTCCGCCGGCGTGCGCGAACCACCCGCGCCGCCGCGCTCGACACCCCGGTCGTTGACGACCACCTTGGCGCCCTGGCGGGCGAACTCCAGCGCGTGGAAGCGGCCGATGCCGTTGCCCGCACCGGTCACGATCACCACGCGTCCCTCACACAACCGCGACATCCGTCCTCCTGTTCACATGTTTCGACAATCATGTTTCGACAACGGGGTGGCGCCTCAGGCGGCGGCGACCTCTTCCGCGCCGAGCACCAGGACGCCCGCGCTCATGAACGAGCCGCCGTTGCCCAGCACGACGCTGGTCCGCACCCCGTCCACCTGGGCCGCCGCCTCCCCGCGTACCTGGCGTACGGACTCGCAGATGGCGAACATGCCGTACATCCCGGTGTGCGTGTACGCGAGACCGCCGCCGTTGGTGTTCATCGGAAGTCGTCCGCCGGGGGCCGTGTGCCCCTCCTCGACGAATCCGAAGGACTCCCCTCGGCCGACGAAGCCCAGATCCTCCAGCCCGTACAGCGGGACGTGCGCGAAGGCGTCGTAGATCATCAGGTGGTCCACCTCGGAGTGCGAGACCCCGGCCTCCGCGAACGCCGCGCGGCCGGCGTCCCGGAACGCACGGGACGACGTCAGGTCCGCCATCTGCGAGATGGCCGACGACTCTCCCGCCTCACCGGCCCCCAGCAGGTACACGGGAGGTTTCGGCCCGTCGGCGGCCCGTGCCGCGGAGGTGACCACCACCGCGGCGCCGCCATCGGTGACCAGGCAGCACTCCAGCAGGTGGAGCGGGTAGGAGATCATCTTGGAGGACAGCACGTCGTCGACGGTGATCTCGTCCCGCAGCTTCGCCCGCGGGTTGAGGGCGGCCCACTTCCGCTGGACGACCGGCACCATCGCCAGCTGTTCCGGCGTCATGCCGTACTGCTTCATGTAGCGCAGCACCCCGATGGGGAACGTCGACGGCGCGAAGACGCCGCCGTAGGGCACCTCGAACTGCCCGCGCATCGACTGCGGCGCGGGGGCCCACGGCTGCATGCCGACGCGGGACCTGCCGGACTCGCCGTGGGTGATCAGGACCGTCTCGCAGAGCCCGGCCATGATCGCGGCGGCGGCGTGCCGGACGTGCAGCATGAACGACGTCCCGCCGACCATCGTCCCGTCCAGGTAGGAGGGGTTGATGCCCAGGTAGTTGGCGACGTCCAGCGGGCTCTCTCCCGCACAGGCCACCCCGTCGACGTCCGCGACGCCGAGCCCCGCGTCGCGCAGCGCGGCCAGCCCGGACTCGGCGTGCAGCTGCAGCGCGGACTTGTCGGGGATGCGCCCGAGCTGCTCGGACTCGGCGGCTCCGACGATCGCGACCCTGCCTCGGATGCTCATCGGCCACCGCCCGCCGGCTGGAACTTCGGAACGGCGACGTCACCGTGCTTGTCGAAGACGACCTCGAGGTCCATGTCGAGGACGAGGTGCTCCGGGTCGTTGGGAACCCCGACGATGTTGGACATGAGTCTTGGACCCTCCTCAAGCTCCACCACCGCCACGGCGTACGGCCCCTCGCTCTCGAAGCCGGGCGACGGCCGGTGGGCGATCAGGTAGGAGTGCAGTTTTCCCCTGCCGGTGGCGGTGAACCACTCGATGTCCGACGAAGAGCAGAAGGGGCAGACCGAGCGCGGGTAGAGGAACGCCTTCCCGCACGGGACGCATCGTGGCAGCCGCAGCTCACCGGCCGCGGCGCCGTCCCAGTACGGCCGGGTGTCGGGGGTGGGCTTCGGCGCCTGCTTTCCCTCGTTGCGGGCCACCTCAGACCCCCACCCGGACGGCGAGCTGCTCGCGGTGCAGGTCGGAGTCTCCGAAAAGGTGCTGGGAGGCCTTCGCCCTCTTGAAGTAGAGGTGGGCGTCGTGCTCCCAGGTGTAGCCGATCCCGCCGAGTACCTGGATCATCTCTCCGGTGATGGCCGTGTAGGCGTCCGAGCAGACCGCCTTCGCCACGGAGGTCGCGACGGGCAGGTCCTCCGCGTCGTCGGCGACCGCGGCCGCCGCGTAGTACGCCGCGGAGCGCGCCGCCTCCAGGTCGAGCAGCATGTCGGCGCACTTGAACTTGATGGCCTGGAAGCTGCCGATGGGGACGCCGAACTGCTCGCGGACCTTGGCGTACTCCACCGCCACCTCCAGGGACCGCGCGGCACCGCCCACCTGCTCGCAGGCCAGGCCGGCGGCCGCGATGCCGAGGGTCGCCTCCAGCACCTGCCGGGCGCGGGCCCCCAGGGCGACAGCCCGGCCGCGGGCGTCGGCGAACGTCACCGTCGCCAGCCGCCGGGTCATGTCCAGCACGGGTACGTCCTCGGCGACGACGCCCGCCTCGCGGGTGTCCACGGCGAGCAGCACGGTCTCGCCCTCCTCGCCGCCCGCGACCGAGGCCAGGACGAGGAGCAGGTCCGCCTGGACTCCGTCCGTCACGAACGACTTGGTCCCGGTGACCCGCCAGCCCTCGCCGTCGCGTACCGCGCTCACCCGGGGGCGCGTGGCCCGCCAGTCCCCGTCCGCCTCGACGTGGGCCAGGCTCGCGATCGCGTCGCCGGCGGCGATGCGGGGCAGCCAGTCGCGGCGCAGTTCCTCGTCGTCGCCGAGCAGCAGGGCGTTGGCCGCCACGATCACCGTGGACAGGTAGGGCGAGCGCAGCAGCACCCGGCCCATCTCCTCCAGCACCACCGACTGCTCGCGGAAGCCGTAGCCCGCGCCGCCGTACTCCTCGGGAATCGCCATCGCGTGCAGTCCGAGGCTCTCCGCCATCAGCTTCCAGAGCCCCGCGTCGTAGGGCTCCTCGGACTCCAACTCCGCCCGCAGCCTGTCGGTGCTCGCGTGCTCGGTGAGCAGGCGACGCACACCGGCGCGCAGTTCCTCCTGCTCGGCCGTGAATCCAAGCCTCATTGCCGTCTCCTTATGCTTCCTGGTGAGTGTCACGCCGGCTTGCCGACCACGAGGGCGTCGAGGGCCTCGACCACCGTCCCGTCGACCCGCATCGGGTTGACCTCCACTGAATCCCAGCCGTCACCCCAGCCGAGTGCCGCGTCCGTCAATGCCAGGACCGCCGCGGCCACGGCGTCGACGTCGCCGGCCGCACGGCCTCGTACTCCCCGTAGCAGCGCCGCCCCCCGAAGCCCGCCGAGCATCTCGACGACGTCTCGCGCGCCGACCGGCAGCGGCCGTATCGCCACGTCCGCCAGTACCTCCACCAGCACGCCGCCGAACCCGAGGACGAGAACGGGTCCCCAGACGGGGTCGCGGTTGATGCCGACGATCAGCTCGACGCCACCGGGGCGGAAGGGCGCGACGAGCACGCCGTCCAGGCGCGCCTCCGGCACCCGGGCGGTTACCGTCGCCATCAGGCCGGTGTACGCCTCGGCCACCGCGTCGTCACCCTCGACGTCGAGGACGACGCCACCGACATCGGACTTGTGGGCGATGTCCGGTGAGCAGATCTTCAACACCACCCGGCCGCCGAGCAGCCGTGCGGCCTCCACCGCGCCGGCCGCGTCCGAGACGAGGCGGTAGGGCATCACCGGCACGCCGTGGCCGGCCAGCAACTCCAGCGCCCGCGCCTCCGACAGCGGGCCCTCCGGCAGCGGCATCTCCGCCGGAGGTGCGGACGACGTCGGCCGGGCGGCGGCGCCGGCCCGCTCCTTTCCGCGCAGCCGTTCTCTGCCGCCCGTGTAGCGCATCGCGTTGGCGACGGCGCGCAACCCGACCTCGACTCCCGGCAACCTGACGAGGTCGAGTTCCGCGAACAGCTCCCGGGCGAAGTCGCTGAGCCCGACGCCCACCTCGTCCTGGAGCAGCACCGGGACGTCGAGCCCCTTGACGGTGTCCGCGATCGCCGCGAAGTGGGCGCGGGTGAAGTCGGGGTCGGCGGGTCGCTCGGGGGGCGCGACGAACGCCTGGAACAGCAGCAGGTCGTAGTGCTCCGCCCCGGTCCTGCCCATGACGGCGGCCGCGTCCACCGGCAGTCTCGGGTTCACCGTCGCGTAACCGGTGACATCGAGGGGGTTCTGCACGTGGGAGAAGGCCGGCAGCAGGGAGCGGAGCTCCTCCAGCGCCTCGGGTGGCAGCCGCGGCAGGGTCATCCCCTCGTCGGCGGCCTTGTCCGCCACCAGCTCGCAGCTTCCGCCGGACGCCGAGACCACGCCGAGGCGGCCACCGCGCGGCCGCACCCCGCGGGAGAGCAGCTCGGTCGTCGCGACGAACTCCTCCATCGAGGAGACCTCGACCACGCCGAGCTCCCGCAGCACCGCGGACGTCACCGCGGAGTCTCCGGCCAGCGCCCCGGTGTGCGACATCGCCGCCTGCCGGGCCACCTCACTGCGCCCGACCGGGAGCACCACGACCGGCCGGTCGAGTTCGAGCGCGCGCTCCGCCAGCGCCCGGAAGCCCTCGGCGTCCCTGAACGCCTCCAGGAACAGGCCGATCGCCCCGGTCTCCTCGCTCTCGACGAGGTACCGCGCCACATCGGTGGACGAGAGCGTGGCCTCGTTCCCGGTGCCCGCCAGCATGCCGACCCCCACGCCCCAGGCTCTGGCGAGGGAGAGCAGCGGCTTCATCAGGCCGCCCGACTGCAGGACGAACGAGGCGCCGCCGGGGTCGGGCAGGTTCGGCAGCGCGAGGCCGAACGGTACGACCTGGTGCCGCACGTCCACGTAACCACTGCCGTTCGGTCCCAGCAGGTGGATACCGGTCTCCCGCACCGCCGCGGCGAGCTCGCGCTGCAGCGCCCGGCCGTCGTCCGTCTCCCCGAATCCCGCGGTGAGCACGACGGCGCCGCCGATCCCGTTCGCGGCCGCCTCCCGCAGGAGGTCGGGAACGGTGTCTCGCGGGGACATGATGTAGGCCAGGTCGACCGGTTCCCCCACCGCGCTGAGGGAGGCCGCCGCCGTGACGCCGTGCACGGTCGCCCGTGAGGGGCTGACGCAGTGCACCGCGATCCCCGGCGAGTAGCGGCGCAGGTTCTCGAAGGCGTTGACCGACCACATGGAACGTTCCGTCGCACCGACGAGGGCGACCGACCGTGGCCGGAAGAGCGTGCTCAGGTCCGGCGTCGCCCGCGCCGCCTCCGACCGCGCGCCGCCGGTCACGTTGTCGAGGATCGCCACGCTAGGACGACCTTGGCAGGCCGAGTACGCGTTCGGCGACGATCCGGCGCTGCACCTCGCTCGTTCCCGCGAAGATCGTCTCAGCGCGGCTGGTGAGGAACGTCTTCTGCCAGCGCCCCACCTGGTAGCCGTCGCCGGAGGGGCGCACCAGCGCCTCCGCGCCCTCGATGTCGATGGCGATCTCGCCCAGCCTCCGGTGGTACTCGCTCCAGACCAGCTTGGTCAGCGACGCCTCGGCGCCCAGTTCCTCGCCGGAGGCGAGCGTGGCGAGGACTCGCTGGCCGGTGGCCTTCATGACGTGTACCTGGCAGTAGGCCCAGGCCAGTTTCTGGCGGATGAGCGGGTCGGAGTCCCGGCCGAGTTCCCTGGCCCGTTCGACCAGGGCCTCCCACTCCTTCTCGTACTCCAGGTGCTGGACGGCGGCCACCGCGCCGCGCTCGCTGCCGAGGGTGGTCATCGCGGACCGCCACCCGTTGTTGAGGCCCCCGATGACGTTGAACAACGGAGCTCGGGCGCCGTCGATGTACTCCTGGGAGAACGCGTCCTCACCCGACATGGTGATCAGCGGCCGCACCGTGATCCCGTTGTCCCTCATCGGGACGAGCACGTAGGAGATGCCCTTGTGCTTGGGGGCGTGCGGGTCGGTCCGGCACAGCAGGAACAGCGTGTCGGCGAGATGTGCCCGGGATGTCCAGATCTTCTGCCCGGTGATGACGATCTCGTCACCCTCCACGACTCCCTGGGTGGCGACGGCGGCCAGGTCCGAGCCCGCGTCGGGCTCGGAGAAACCCTGGCAGTACCTGTCCTCGCCGCTGACGACACGCGGCAGGAAGTACGCCTTCTGCTCGGGGGTGCCGTGCGCGAGGATGGCCGGACCGGCGAGGCGCTCCCCCATCCCCCGGGTCACCCGCGGCATGTCCGCACGTGCGAACTCCTCGGCGAGGACGGCCATCTCCAGGTCGTCCAGTCCACGGCCGCCGTACTCCACGGGCCAGTGCGGACAGACCAACCGGGCTTCCAGCGACGCCTTCTCCCAGGCGAGGAAGTCCTCGTAGAGTGGTGACCCGGGGTTCCGCCAGGCCTCGCGCTCCAGCTCGTACTCGCCCTTCGACGCGAGTGCCGGCCGCCGATGCTCGTTCAACCACTGTCGCAGTTCGGCGCGGAAGTCCTCGAGCCGTTTATCGCCGAAGTCGGTCGTCATCCAATCCTCCTCAGCACAGACGCTCACACAACGATGGTGTGGAATCCCTCGAACATTCGAGGCGTTGAATATCCAGAATCGTACCGGCCAGTTGGTATGATGTCGAGAACTTTCTCCTCGACCGCCCAGGGAGCCCCCCGATGCTCGCCGCATTCGCGCACGCCACGTCGGCCGACGACCCCGTCAGCGCCCTGTCCGTCGGAGAGCGCCCCGAACCGGTACCGCCGGACGGCTGGGTGCCGATCACGGTACGGGCCGCCTCGCTCAACCACCACGACGTGTGGACGCTGCGCGGTGCCGTCACTCCGGCAGGCGGCCTTCCCTGCGTGCTGGGCACCGACGCGGCCGGGGTGGACGACGACGGCAACGAGTACGTGATCCACGGAGTCCTCGGCGACCCCGCGCGCGGTCGTGGTGACGAGACCCTCGACCCGGAACGGTCCGTGCTCTCGGACGCGGGGCACGGGACTTTGGCCGCGCGAATCGTCGTCCCGCGCCGCAACCTGGTCCCGAAGCCCGCCGAGCTCTCCTGGGCCGAGGCGGCCTGTCTGCCCACCGCGTGGCTGACCGCCTACCGCATGCTGTTCACCAAGGCTCGGGCACGGCCCGGTGACCGGGTGCTGGTGCAGGGCGCCGGAGGCGGGGTGGCCACGGCCGCGATCCTGCTGGCCCGCGCCGCGGGACTGTGGGTGCGCGTGGTCACGCGGGACCCCGCCAAGGCCGACCGGGCCGCCGAGCTCGGCGCGCACGAGGTCGTCATGTCCGGAACACGGCTTCCGTCCGACTGCGACGTCGTCCTCGACACCGTGGGGCAGGCCACCTGGAAGTCCTCTCTCGGCGCGGTGCGCCCGGGCGGCACCGTGGTGCTCTCCGGCGCGACCACCGGCTTCGACGCGCCGACCAACCTGGCCCGGCTCTTCTCCCGGCAGATCAACGTGCTCGGCTCGACGATGGGCACCCGGACCGAACTCGAGGACCTCATCGGGTTCCTCGTCGCCGGCGGCGTCCGGCCGCTGGTGGACTCGGTGGCGCCGCTCGATTCGGCCGGCGAGCAGTTCTCCCGGCTGCTCTCCGGCCAGGTGTTCGGCAAGGTCGTGGTCGAGCCATGAGCTACGTTCACGTCAGCCGCCGGGGATCGGCGTTGTGGGCACGTCTGGACCGGCCGGAGCGGGCGAACGCCCTCGGTCCCGAGATCGTCGCCGGGCTGACCCGGTGGCTCGCCGACGGAGCGGCCGACCCGGCGGTGCGAACCCTGGTCGTCACCGGAACCGGCAGGGCGTTCTGCCCCGGAGCCGACGTCCGGGCCTCCGCCGCCCTGCGGGACGCGGACTCCCGCCTGGCCTTCCTGGAGAGCGGACGCGATCTGATGACGGCGATCGAGGAGTCGCCGCTGCCGGTGATCGCCGCGGTGAACGGGGCCGCGTTCGCCGGCGGGCTGGAGCTGGTCCTCGCGTGCGACCTGGTGATCGCGTCACAACACGCGGTCTTCGGGGACCTGCATCTTCCCCACGGGCGGATCCCGGCCTGGGGCGGCTCCGCGCGGCTGGTCAGCGCGGTGGGAGCGGCGCGGGCGGCCCGGATGCTGCTCCTCGGTGAACGGTTCTGTGCCACCGAGATGACCGAGTTCGGCCTGGTGAGCCGGACGGTTCAGGACGACCTGCTGGTGGAGACCGTCGACGAGGTGGCGCGGACGCTGGCCGGATACGACCGGACCGCCGTGGCGGAGATGACCGCGCTCATCCGGTCGGTCCGCCGGCAGGCACCGCAGGAGGCGCTCCGGACCGAGTGGGCGCACTTCCGGCGGCACTTCACCGGCCACGGCGACCCCGGGGCCGTCACGATCCGCCGCTGAGCGGCCGAGCCGCGGTCACTCCCGGTGCTGCTCGCGCCGCACGGCGCGGCCGGTCAAGAAGGACAGCGCGAGCAGCCCGACCACGGCGAGGCAGACGAGCCCGGAGATCCCCAGGGCCTGCCGTGCTCCGGCAAGGTTGGCGAACCACCCGAAGACCGGAGCCCCCACCGGGACCCAGACGAAGAAGGCGACCACGTACAACGCCATCAGGCGCCCCTGGATGTTCGCGGGCGAGCGCAGCTGCAGCGCCGAGATGGCCGAGGTGCCGAACACCTGCATCGTCACGCCCGCGACGAACAGCCCGGCGGCCATGGCGGGCCCCGGCGGGAGCACGGACACCACCGCCGTCACCGCGGCGAAGACCGCCGACCAGACGAACAGGATCCGGTTGGTCGGCTCGGACCTCACCGACGCCGCGAGCCCCGCCCCCACGACGCCGCCGATCCCGATCATCGCCGTCAGCACGCCGAAGCTACCCGCCGCGTCCTTGTCCGTGGAGTCCACCAGCAGCGGGATGGCCAGTTGCAGGTGGGTCATGCCGATGCCGAGCATCAGCCCGCCCAGCAGCGGCACCAGATAGGCCGGCGCGTGCAGGTCCGCGAGACCCCGGCGCCCGCTCCCCGGCTCCTCCACCTCCGTCTCCTCACCACCGGGCAACGGACGCACCTTCAGCAGCGCGAGGCAGGACACCAGACCGAGCACCGCGACAACGGCGAACACCTCGGCGGTGCCGGAGAAGGCGATGAGGCCGCCGGCCAGGGCGGGACCGGCGACTCGCGCGAGCTGGAAGACGGCGCCGTTCAGCCCGACCGCCGCGGCCAGGAACCGGTACGGGACGAGCTGCCGGGGGTAGGCCAGCCGCACCGGCGCGTCCAGCGCTCCCGGGACGCCCAGCAGGACGGCGAAGACGTAGGCGATCGGCAGCGTCACGGCGTCACCGGCGATCAGCGCCGCCAGGACGACGCTGGCCACCACGACGACGCTCTGCGTCATCAGCATGATCCGGCGCTTGTCGAACCGGTCGCCGAGCGCGCCGCCGCTCAACCCCAGCAGGATCATCGAGATGTACTGCAGGCCGGTCACCACGCCGACCGCCACGCCGTCACCGCCGGAGATCTGGACGACGAGCCACACATGGGCCGTGCGGTGCATCCACATCGCGCCGTTGCCCAGCACCTGGGCGAGGGCGAACCAGCGATAGCCCACCACGGCGAGCGCCCGGAAGGGCGAACCGTGCTCGGTCGTCACGACGCCCGGCTCCACGGTGGCACGCGCCGTACCGTGCCGTCAGGGTCGCCGGCCGTCACCGCGTTCCGCATCGCGCTCACGCTCCGACCGGCGGCCGGTCCCACCCGTCGACGAACACGACGTCCTCCACCGGCCTGCGCGCCGCCGGACGGAAGTCGGTGCCGATGGTGTAGGCGACGGGCAGCAGCGCGCACTGGGTCACGCCATCCGGAATCCGCAGGATCCGGGTCACCGCCTCGGGCTCCCGCAGGTGCAGGGTGGTGATGATGGAGCCGAGTCCGCGCGACCGCAGCGCCAGCTGGAAGGACCAGACGGCGGGGAAGACGGAACCGTACACCGCGGCGGCGATCTTCGCGCTGCGGTTCGGGCGGGTGGCGCAGGCGAGCACCAGCCACGGCGCACGGCCCAGGTTCTCCGCGAGGTACGCGGCGCCTGAATAGACCCGGGCCCTGCGGCGGAGGGCCGCCTGCTCCAACGGCTCCGCCGGTGGATCGACCCGCATGGTGCCGCCCTGGAGCATCCCCGCCATCCGCGGCCCGACGTGAACGTCGAACAGGCGGCGGTACTCCGCACCGATCTGGCGGCGGACCTCGGGGTCCCCCACCAGGATGAAGCGCCAGTCCTCGGCGTCCCCGCCCGTCGGCGCCTGCAGGGCGGTACGGAGACAGTCGAGGACCGTCTCGCGCGGCACCGGCCGGTCGAAGTCGAGCCTGCGACGCACCGCCCGCGTCGTGGTGAGCACCGTCTCCAGGTCCGTGATCGGCAGTTCCGTCATCGACGTCCCGGCCATCACAGGTTGCCTCCCATGGGCTCCGGCGGCGCCGCCTGTCCCAGCAGCCTCTCGATCGTCACCCCGACCTCAACGGGATCCATCACGCCGTCGGGAACCACCGACGGACCGTGCCGCCAGGGTTCCGCCACGCCGAGCCGCCGCCCGGAGACCTCGAAGACCCTGCCCGTGACCTCGCGTGAGGAGGGGCCGGCGAGCCAGGTGACCACCGGCGAGACGTGCTCGGGCGCCAGCTCGTCGACCGCGCGCGGGTCCGTCACCAGATCCGAGGTCATCCGCGTGTAGGCGACCGGCGCGACGGCGTTCACCGTCACGCCGTAACGGGCCAGCTCCGCCGCCGCGATCATGGTCAGCGTCGCGATACCGGCCTTGGCCGCCCCGTAGTTCGCCTGTCCCGGCTTGCCGAACAGGCCGGACGGAGACGTCGTGTTGATGATCCTGGCGTCGACCTCGTCGCCGGCCTTGGACCGCTCACGCCAGTGCGAGGCCGCCCATCGGCTCAGCGCGAACGTGCCACGCAGGTGTACGTGCATGACGGCGTCCCACTCCTCCGCGGACATGTTCACCAGCATCCGGTCCCGAAGGATCCCGGCGTTGTTCACGACCACGTCCAGCCGGCCGAACTCGCCGACGGCCAACTCGACCAGCCGCCTGCTGGCGTCCCAGTCCGCGACGTCGTGCCCGCTGGCCACCGCCCGGCCGCCGAGGGCCCGGATCTCCGAGACCACCTCCTCCGCCACCGGGCTCGCCTGCCCGTTGCCGTCCCGGCCTGAGCCCAGGTCGTTCACCACGACGGCGGCACCGGCGGCGGCCAGCGCGAGGGCATGGCACCTTCCCAGGCCCCGTCCGGCACCGCTGATGACGGCCACCCGGCCCGCGCACATGCTCACTGACGCACCACTTTCCTGTCGGTCTTCGGTCCCCACCACATGTGCCGGTCCTGGAGGCCGCGGGCGATGATGCCGAGCTGGATCTCCGAGGTCCCCTCCACCACGGTCAGGTTCCGCGCGTCGCGGTGGAACCGTTCCGCCGGATGTCCCGCGACGCTTCCCGCGGCACCGAAGATCTGCGTGGCCAGCCCGGACACCCGTACGGCGCACTCGGTGGCGTGCAGTTTCGCCACGGCCAGCTGTCCCGCCGAGTCCGGCCCGCCGGCGCCGCTCTCCACCAGGTCCGCGGCCCGGTAGGTCAGCAGCCTGGCCGCCTCGACGTCGGCGGCCGCCCGGGCCAGTTCCCACTGGATGCCCTGTTGCCGGATCAGCGCCACCCCGTTGACCTCGCGTGTCTCCGCGTGGCGCACCGCGTGCATCAGCGCCGCCTCGGCGAGACCGAGGCCCCGCGCGGCGACGACGGGGCGCATGGTCGCCAGCGAGCGCAGCAGCGGGCCGAGCCCGGTGATACCCGGCAGCACGGCATCGCCGGGAACGCGCACGCGGTCGAGTTCGATGTCCCCCAGGCTCATTCCCCGGACCGACGAGCGGGGGTGGAGCCGGAGGCTCAGTCCCGGGGCGTCCCGGTCCACGATGAAGGCGCGCAGCGCGTCCGGCCGCCGTTCGGCGGGGTCGGCCGTGGTCGCGACCACCACGTACCAGTCGGCCTCGGCCGCGCCGGAGATCCAGCTCTTGTGGCCCGAGAGCAGCCAGCCGTCGCCGTCCGGTTCGGCGCGGGTGGACACGCCCAGCACATCGCTACCGGCCTGCGGTTCGGACATGCAGAACGAGCCTCTGCTCCGGCCCTGCCCCAGGGGGATCAACCGCTCCCGTCGCTGTTCCGGCGTCCCGGCGAGGAGCAGGAACGCCGCGGGCAGCCGGGACAGCAGCAGCATCAGGCCCGCCGCGCCGGAGTACTGCGCCATCACCTCGGTGGCGTGAGTGAGCGCGACGATCCCCCGGGGGGCATGGCCTTCCGGACCGCCGAGCTCGGGCGGCAGGCTGAGAGCCAGCAGCCCTTCCGCGGCGAATCTCCGGTGGACGTCCTCGGGGTAGAGGCCGTCCGCGTCGATCCCGGCGGCCCGTGGCCGGACCGCGTCCACGGCGATCTCATGAAGACGGTCACGGAAGGAGTCGAAGTCTTGGAACATCATCACCTGTCCTTAGATACCGACCAGATGGTATGATCGTGTGCACATCCCCGTCAACGCCCGGACCGTGATCGGCCGGGCGGCCGTCAGGCCGAGAAGGAGCCCATCATGACCGTGGCCCCCCAGCAGAGTGGCGTGCTCCGCGGCATCGCCGTCGCGGTCCAGGACACCGCCGCCGCCGAACGGCTGCTGGGCCGGGTGACGGATCTCCCGGTCACCGTCCGGGACGGCGACCGCTGGACCGCGCTGGAGGCGGGCGGGCTCACCGTGGCCCTGACCGTGACCGAGGAGTTGCCCGGCGGCGCGGCGGTGAGCCTCAACGTCAAGGTCGCCGATGTCGCGGCCGCGCACGAGGAGCTGATCGCCGCCGGCGCGCTGTCCGTCATGGCACCGGCCCTGACCGCGCACGAGGAGCGGGCCGCGGTCAGGCTCGGCGACTCCGTGGTGCTCTCGGTCTACCGGTCGCTCCCCCGGCAGGCCTGACCGGCGGGCCCGAGACCGGGCCGGGCACACCGCCCTCGGCCTCAGGAGTCCCGAGGCACCCAGCCCTCGGTGGACGCCCCGTTCCGGTCGAGTCGCGTCAGGCGGCCGAGCGTCTCGAGATGGACGAGGTGCGCCATGGTCTCCGCGACGGCGGCCCTGACCATCGCGGAACCGAACCGCTCCAGGGGCCGCGACCAGCCGATGCGCCGCGTCACCTGCCAGCCGGACACCCCGGGGTCCGCGCGGACCACCGACTCCACCTCGTCGAGGCGCAGGTCGTGGTGGCCGGCCAGGAAGTCGGTCCTCTCACGCAGTCCGGAGAACCGGTTCTCGTGCCCCGGCAGCACCTCCTCGACGTCGAGCGCGGCCACCTTTCGCAGGGAGGCCAGGAACTCGCCCAGGACATCCGCCTCCTCGGCCGGGTGCACACCGACACCCGGCGTGATCCGCGGCAGCACGTGGTCGCCGGAGAACAGCAACCGGTGCCCGATGTCGTACAGGCAGAGATGCCCCTGCGTGTGGCCGGGGGTCCATACCGCCCGTACCGACCACCCGGGCAGATCCAGCGTCGCCCCGTCGGACACTCCCTGGACCGGAGCGGTCCAGGACTCCTCGGACGAGGGGGCACTGGCGGCCAGCATCTCCTCGACCCGCGCCGGAGGCACGCCCCAGCGGGGGTAGGTGGCCTCAAGCGCTCGCCGGAAGTTCAGCGGGCCGCTCCTGCCGCCCCGCAGCCGCCCCGCCTCCAGTTCGTGCACCAGCACGCCGGCCCCCGACGCGCCCGCCACGCGGTAGGCGAGGCCGAGATGGTCGGGGTGGGCATGGGTGACGACCACCTTGCGCACCTCGTCAAGGCGCCACCCCAGGAGACTCAGTCCGTCTCGCAGGCTCCGCCAGGACTCCTCGCTGTCCCAGCCCGCGTCCACGAGCGCGACGCCGCCGCCCGCCAGTTCGAGGACATAGACGTTGACCGCCTGGAGCGAGGCGATCGGTATCGCGACCGGTATCGACCACAGGCCGGGACGGATCTCGGCCGGTCGCCAGTCGATCGGCCGCCGAGCCGCCGAGGCCAGGTCGGCCTCAGTCGACACTGAGGTACCGCCCACCGAGGAAGACCAGAGGCATCTCTCCGGTCCCCGTCTCAAGATGCGTCACCCTGCCGACGGCGATGCTGTGGTCGCCCGCCTGGTACTCGGCCTCCAGGTCGCATTCCACCCAGGCGACCACGCTCTCCAACCGCGGCGCGCCGTTGCCCGCCGCCGTCCAGGAGAGTCCACGGAACTTGTCGGGCTGCTTGCTCGCGAAGGCCGCGCAGACGTCCTCCTGGCCGGCCGCCAGGACGTTCACGCAGAAACGCTTCGCCATTCGGATCTTGGGCCAGCTCGTGGAGCTCTCACCGGGGCAGAAGGCCACCAGCGGGGGGTCCATGGACACGGAGGTGAACGTGCCGATCGCCAGTCCGACCGGCTGCCCGTCCGGCCCGATACCGGCGACCACCGCGACACTGGTCGGCACGTTTCCCAGCACCCGCCGGAAGTGCGCTCCCGGGATCGTCACGGACTGGGACGCCCCGGTGGGACGAGGCGCCTTCGCCACGCCGGAGGACCCGGCCTGGCACAACGATTCGGTCATCGGAACAGTCGTCATGCCGACTCCTTGCTGTCGTTCGCCCCGGAGGACCGGGACGCGTCCGAGGCGACAAGCGCCGCGCGCTGGACCTTTCCTGCCTCGCTCCGGGGCAGCGCGTCCACGAAGGCCACCTGCCGCACGCTCTTGAAGTGGGCGAGCCGCTCACGGCACCAGGCGACCAACTCGTCGGCCAGCGCCGTTCCCGCCGCCGTTCCCGCCGTCGGGACGACGAACGCCTTGGGCACCTCGCCGAGGCGGTCGTCCGCCACGCCGACCACCGCGATGTCGGCCACCGCCGGGTGCCGGCGTAGGACCCCCTCCAGTTCCCCCGGCCACACCTGGAAACCTCCGGTCTTGATGACCTCCCTGCTACGCCCCACCAGATACAGCACCCGGTCGGCGTCGACATAGCCGATGTCACCGGACCGGACCCAGCCGTTCTCCACGAGCGATGCCCCGTCACCGCCCGTGTCGACGTAGCCCTTGGTGCGCGTGGACTTCACCCAGATCTCGCCCTGCCTCCCGGTCTGCTGGGAGGCGCCGTCCTCGTCGCGGATCTCAAGCTCGACACCGTCGTAGATCCGGCCGACCGAGCCCGGCTTCCAACGCCCCTCACGAACGTCCCGGGCATTCCACCCGGCGACGTGGCCGAGCTCGGCGGAACCGTAGTTGGACATCACGATGACGCCGAACCTCTGCTCGAACAGGGTTTTCAGTTCGGGGTCCAGCCGCTGTCCGGCGACGAGCACCTTGCGCACCGAGGAGAGATCCGGCCGCTCGGTGGTGTGCGTCAGGTCGTACACCATGGTCGGCAGCAGGAACAGGTTGTCGACGCGGTACCGCGGCACCAGCCGCGCGATCCGGTCGACGGAGAACCGCTCGACCAGCAGCACCGTCCTGCCGACGTGCCAGCTGAACAACAGGGACTGGATGCCGCCGCCGTGGAAGAGCGGCAGCAGCACCAGGTTCGGCGGCACGGACTCGTCCACCAGCGCGTACAGCCCCTCCTCCGGCTGCCGTCCCCCCTTCTGCGCCCGGGCGAGGGTCGACATCGAGGCGTGCGTGCCGGAGTGGGTGACGGCCACGGCCTTCGGCATGCCGGTGGAGCCGCCGGTGAACAGCAGCAGTCCCTCGTCCTCTTCGGCCGGCTCGGGGGCCCTGACCGGCGGCGAGTCGCTCCCGGCGGAGCCACGAGCCGTCTCCCCCGCCGCCCGGACCACGTCAAGGGGGAGCAGCGGGACGCCGACGCCGTCCTCGGGGAGCTTCGCCGGGTCGGCGACCACCATGTCCGGCCCGGTCTTGGCGACGCACGATCGGACCTCGTCGAAGTTGTAGAGCCCGCTCATCGGGACCGGCACGAGACCGGCCTTCCAGCAGCCGGCGAGGCCGAAGACCAGCTCGGGGCTGTTGGCGAGGTAGAGGCCCACCCGGCTGCCCGGCGTCAGCCCATGCTCGACGAGGGCACGGGCGACCGCCGAGGCGGCCTGGTCGATCTGCCGGTACGTCCAGGTCCGGCCATCCTCATGGATGAGCCCGATGCGGTGTGGCGATCCGCTCGCCCGCGCCTCCAGGTCGTGTACGAGGTTACGCCTCAACTGTCCTCCTCGGCTGTTGGCACGGTGGCCGAACATCGTGATTCCGTTCCGCCGGCGGATCCGCCGCCCATGGGCCCTCCGACACCTCGGGTGAGCCACGGTCCGCTTCCGACGCCACTCCTTTTTAATACCGACTAGTCGGAATATTACTGTGTGCCGGACTCGCTGTCCACCTTCTCCGCCTCCGGCCGGGGGGCCCAGTCGACCAGCAGGTCCAGCGCCTCCACCCGGTCTCCGTGAACCCACAGCGGGTTCACCTCGACGGCGCGCAGCTCGGGGCCGAGGGTGGTCGCGAGCCGCTGCACCCCGTGGACGGCGGCCGCCACCCTTGCCAGGTCGGCGGGCGCCGAACCGCGAAAACCGCCGAGCAGCCGCGAGACGCGCAGCTCCGACAGCAGACCCGGGATGTCCCGCTCAGGCACCGGAAGCGGCCTGACCACGACATCCTCCAGCAACTCGGTCAGCACCCCTCCGGACCCCACGGTCAGCAGCGGGCCCCAGTTCGGATCGTTGATCACGCTGACCAGCAGTTCCACACCCGCCGGACGCATCGGGGCGACCAGCGCCCCGTCCAGCACCGCGTCGGGCAGCCGGCTCGCCACCTCGGCCAGCATCTTCTCGAAGGCGCTCCGCACCGCGTCGGGATCGCGGAGATCGAGCACCACACCCCCCACATCGGATTTGTGGGGCACGTCCTCACTGATCACCTTGAGCACCACGGGGAAGCCCAGCTCGGCGGCCGCCTCCGCGGCCTCGTCGGCCGTACGGGCCAGGCGGCTGGGAGGTACCGGCACCCCGCACTCGACCAGGAGTCTCTCCAGCTCGGAAGCGGCGGCACCGCTCACGGTGCCGCTCACAGTGCCGCTCACAGTGCCGCTCACAGTGCCGCTCACAGTGCCGCCGGTCACCGGCGCGACGGGGCTCCGGTCTCGCAGCGCGCGCGGCAGCAGCTCGGCATATCTGGCGGACCCGTCGAGCGCGTTCATCCCCGCTGCGATCCCGGGCAGGATGACCAGGTCGTTCTCCCGGACGATCTCCAGCGCGAACGGGCTCAACGCGAAGACCGCGCCGGTCTGGAGCACCACCGGCACCGGACTGTCCCTGATCGCCTGGGCGAGCCGCCCGAACCGGGCCCGAACCACGTCCTCGTCCGGTCCGGGCGCCGCCGGCAGCACCACGGACTGCAGGATCGTCACGTCGTAGTCGTCGGAGCCGTGCTCCGCCACCAGTCGTGTCGCGGTGAAGGGAAGGTCCGCCGCCTTGACCACGAACCCCGTCACATCCAGGGGGTTCTGGACGTCGGCGAAGGCGGGCATCTCCTCGACCAGCGCCTTGGCCAGGGGACCGGCGAAGGGAGGCAGCGTGAAGTCCAGCGGCTCGGCCGCGTCGGCGATCAGTTCGCACGCTCCCCCCGACGCGGCGACGACGGCGAGCCTGCGTCCGCGCAGCCCCCGGGGATGGCGGCCGAGCAGCGCCGCCGTCGCCACCAGATCCTCTATCGAACGCACCGGGACGACACCCAGGTCCTCCAGGGCCGCCACCGTGGAGGCGTGGTCGCCCACCAGGGCACCGGTGTGCGACAGGGCCGCCTCGCGTCCCAGTGACGAGCTGCCGACGTGCAGGGCGACGATCGGCTTGCCCCGCTCCGCCGCCCGCAGCGCGGTCGCCCTGAACGCCACGGGGTCGCGCACCGACTCCAGGAACACTGCGATGACATCCGTGGCCTCGTCGTCGACGAGGTGGCCGATCGCGTCGGTGGCGGTGATCACCGCCTCGTTCCCGGTGGTGACGAGCAGGCTCAGGCCCGTTCCCCAGCTCCGCGCCAGGCCGAGCACGTGGGTGGCCAACCCTCCGGACTGCATGACGACGCCCACCCGGCCGGCCGGCAGCCCGTCCGGAACCGGCAGGCCGAACAGCCGCACCCCGTCCGTGGCGTTCACGAACCCGCTGACGTTCGGGCCGAGCAACCGGGCGCCCCCGGCCGCGCAGAGCTCCACCAGACGTCGCTGTCGTTCCTCGCCTCTGGGACCCGCCTCGCCGAGACCGGCCGAGAGCACGACGAAGTCCCTGGTACCGGCCGCCAGTGCCTGCTCGACGACGTCCGCCACGTGGTCCGGCCCGACCATGACGAAGGCGAGGTCGACCGGCGCGTCCAGCGCGTCCAGGCTCGGCACGGCCCGTCGCCCGTGCACCGTGCCACGTCGCGGATTCACCAGGACGACGTCGTCGAGTCCCGCCGAGAGGTCCGTGCCCGCGAGAACGAGCCGGGTCCAGCCGGAGGACTCGCTCGCACCGATCAACGCCACCCGCCGCGGCGCGAAGAAACCGCCGAGGTCACGCGTCAGCGCCGCGTTCGGCCGCTCGGGGCCGCCGGGCGCATCCTTGCCAGCACTCATTCCGCTCCTCCTTCGAGTCAGTGGATTTCCCATTTTAGTACCGTCCGGTCGGTATGCCATTCCGGTCGGAGAGAACGTCCGGGAGAGGTTCCCCGCTCGCCGGGGCTGACCGGGTCGCGCGGCTCCGTCGTTCCGCAGGCGGGAAACCCAGGGCGACGAGAGCCGCGCCGACCGGGTGGGCGGCCATGGCGAACGTGGTCTCCGTGCTGCGAGGCACCGTCAGACGCCGGCCGGCCCGGCGAACCGCGGCATGACCTCTTTCGCGAACAGCTTGATGGACTCGACGGTCCGCTCGTGCGACGTCCCGAGCCAGTACGGCCGGGCGATGATGTGGTTCACCCCGGCCTCCTCCAGGCGCGAGATGCGCTGGGCCACGAAGTCGGGGTCACCCACGATGAACAGGTTCTCCCACATGTACTCGAACCTGTCCTTCTGGAAGGCGAGCTGCGGGTACTCGGCGTAGTTGAAGTACTCCCGCTCGACGTTCGGCCGCACGGTGTCCCTGGCCAGCTGTGTGGTGGGAGCACAGAACACGTTCACGATCATCGGATACTCGCGACCTTCACGTGACTTGCCGGCCTTGGCCAGTGCGTCGTCGTGGTTGGCCATGGCCTGCACGTGCCAGTCGGGCTTCGGCGAGTTACCCGGAATGATCCAGGCGTCGCCCAGCTCGGCGGCCTTCCGCACGGAGATCGGGCCTCCGGCCCCGATCCAGATCGGTGGACCTCCCCGCTGCAACGGCTTCACACAGATGGTGTCGTGCACGCTGTAGAACTCACCGTCGAAGTCCACCTTCTCGCCGGTCCACAGCGCGCGGATCAGCCGGATCTGCTCGTGCATCTTCCGGAACCGGTTGGGCTTGTCGATGTTCATGGCGGCGAACTCGTTGTTCCGATAGCCCGCCCCCACCCCCAGGACCAGCCTGCCGTCGGCCATGTGGTCGAGGGTCGCGAACTCCTCCGCGATGTGAACGGCGTGGTAGGCGGGAAGGATCACCAGACTGGTTCCGACGGTCATGTTGCCGGAGTGCTGGATCAGTTTCGCGACGACCGAGATGGTCTGCGGTGTCTGCAGGTTCGCGAGAAAGTGGTTGATGGCGAAGATCGAGTCGAACCCCTGCTCGGCGGCCAGCTCGGTCAGGTCCCACAGCTCGTAGAGCCGCCGGCGAAGGTCGTCCTCCGGCAGGTACTGGTGCGACGCCAAGATGCCGAACTTCATTATCGCTCCTGTTCCGGCGTGTCTGCTGACGCCGCTTCCGCTCGCCGTGCGGCCCTGAAGGCACGGACCTGCTCCGGGGTGGGCAGGCTGACGAACTCGACCTGGATCTGATCCGGGTCCTCGCACATGAACATCGTGATCGGGCCGTAGTTGTCCAGGACGCTGGTCGCCGGAGGGTGGTAGCAGTCCACCCCCATGCCGACCAGCCGGTCGTACACGTCCTGGATCTCGTCGGCCGGAACCTGGAAGGACAACGAGAAGACGCCCGGGTCGCCCGGCCGCTTGGGGCGGGAGTCCGCCGGCACCGGCAGGTCCCACTGGATCAGCTCCAGCTGCCCGATCCGTGTCGGCCCCTGGAAGTACACCGCCCTGCCGCCGGCACCGGGGGGTGTGCGCAGCCGCTCGTGCATCGTCTCGTTGCCCACCCGCATGTCCAGGGTCATCCGCAGCCCGAGCCCGTCGCGATAGAACGGGATGGACTTCTCAAGATCACGGACGCTGATCGCGACGTGGTGGATCTCGCCGACCATCGGCAACTCTCCCTCGATAGTGAACGTCAGCCGAGCTTTCCTCCGAGCCGGAACCTCGGTGCGACCGCGGCGTCCCGGTCCCTGAGCGCCTGGGCGAGGCCCTTGTCCCGCCGCTCCTTGACGAAGTTGTACTCGCCCTCCGCCAGCGAAAGGTTCGTGGCCCAAGCGTGCCCGATCCAGTTGCCCACCTCGCCGACGCCCTTGCCGCGCGCCTCCATGGCGATGCGCATCATCGACTTGCCGATCATCAGGCCGTCCAGCGGCATGAACGAGATGGCCGTGACGTACTCGTCGACGGCGGCGTCCAGTTCCTCTCTGGGCACCACCTGGTTGACGAAGCCGATGCGCTCCCCCTCCTCCGCGCTGAGGGGCCGCATCGTCAGCATGATCTCCTTCATCTTCTTCAGCCCCAGGTTCTCGATCCACAGGTACATGTCCTGCGGGGCGGAGCCGAGGTAGCGGAAGGCCGGATGGGTGAACTGGGCGTCCGGCGAGGCGACGATCATGTCGGCACCCAGCGCGATCTTCATGTGGCCGCCGTAGCAGTAACCGTGCACCTGGCAGATCGTCGCCTTCAGACAGTTCGTGACCCTGTTTCCGAGACTCTCGGAGAGAAGGTTCCGATCCGGAAGAATGCGCTGGCGCTGCGCCGGACGCCCCGCCCGCTCGCCCTTCTTGTTCTTGCCGTAGCCGATGTAGTAGCCCAGCTCGGCGGCGTCCGCACCGGAGCCGAAGCAGTCACCGTTGCCCTTGAAGACGATCGTCTTCACGTCATCGTCCATCTCGGCCTCCCGGATCAGGTCGCCGACCCTCTCGAAAGCCGCCACCGGGATGCCGTTCAGCTTCTCCGGGACATTGAAGATGATGTAGGCGACCGACTTCTCCGGGTCCTTCTCGTACAGCACCGAGTTCTCGATGGCCTTCTCGTCGATCGCCATGCCTTCGGCGTCCCACTGGGAGGCCAGGAGTTCGTACTCGCTCTTCTTCATCAAACTCTCCAGGAGCTGGGAATGGGCCGGCCCGTCGCGCTCGCGTCAGACCGAGGTGAGCTGGGGAATCACCTTCGCGGCGAAGGTCTCCATCGACTCGATGGCACGCTTGCGGTCAAGTGAGGGAATGTGGAACCAGCCGATGTAGTGGGTGACACCCAGTTCGTCCCGGATCCGGCCGAGAGTGTCGACCACCCGGTCCACCGAACCGAAGGTGCCGCCGTGGGTCAGGGTCTTCTCCACGGTGAGCAGACCGATGTTCCGCTGGACCTTGTCGTAGTACGCCCGCTCCGACTCGATCGCCTCGTCGGAGCCGGGAATCACCTTGCCGACGCTGCGGTAGTAGTTCAGCGCGGCCCCTGCCGCCGCCTGCAGGCCGTCCGCACTCCCGCCGACCCACACCTGCTGCATGAAGGGGAGGTCGAAACCGCTGCTCTCGTGCCCGCCTTCGACGAGCGCCTCGCGGTAGGAGTCGTAGTTGTCCTTGATCCGCTGCATGGGCGTGAAGCTGGACGACACGATGATGTGGTCGCCGGCGAGCCCGCGCTGCCGGAAGGTCTCCGGTGACGACGTGCCGTGCAGGATCGGCGGCCCTCCCGGAGTCACGGGCTTCGGAAAGATGTTCATGTCGCTGTACTGGAAGTGCTTGCCCTCGTACGACCAGTTCTCCTGGGTCCACGCCAGCTTCAGGATGTCGACGATCTCCGCGTACAGCTCCTTGTTGGCATTGCGGTCCTTGCCGAAGCCCCGGAACTCGCCCGGCTGGTAGCCGCGTCCGATGCCGAGCACGAGGCGGCCGCCGGACAGGATGTCGAGCAGCGCGGCGTCCTCGGCGATGCGAAGCGGGTCGTGCAGTGGGACGACGACCACTGCGGTGCCGATGGTGATGTTGCGCGTCCGTTCGGCGATCGCCGTGCCCAGCATCAGCGGATTACCGAGGATCCCGTAGCGCGAGAAATGGTGCTCCGCCAGCCAGCACGAGTCGAATCCCAGCTCGTCGGCGATCTGGATCTCTTCGATGGTGTCTCGCAGCACCTGCGCGTCGTCTCCGTCACCCTCGGCCGGAAACAGATTCATCACACCGAATTTCATGCTTCAACCCCCTCGTTACATTCCGACCAGTAGGTATGGTACGGGTATCGAACTGAGATCGTCAAGGTCCGGATATTCAGGCTCCCGGCGCTTCCCCGGCGGACGGCACCGGCGTTCGCGGGCCGTCCACGGCCTCACCGAACGGCGTCAACGCCGAGGTCAGCAGCACCACGGGGCGTCCTCAGAGGCGCGGTCACCCGAGCGCGCCTCCGGGCCCTCCGCCCCCGACGGATATCCCCGGCCCGGTGAGCAACCGGGCACACGAGGTGCCCGTTTTCTCACACCGACCGGTCGGGACGTTATTGCCTGGAAGAAGTCCCGCTCGCCGACGAGGTCAGCCCCTCCAGAACCAGCTCGGAGAGCTGGTCGGCCACTTCGGAGACGGCCAGCAGACCGTCCGGACGGTACCAGTTGTACGCCGAGGTCAGCATGCCAAGGACTCCGAAGCTGGCGATACGCGGTTGCAGGGCCGGATTGAAGACCCCTTCCTCGATACCTTGGCGGATCACCGACTCGTACATCGCATCGAGCTCGTCGCGCTTTTTCTTAATCGCGGCGAAGCGCTCCTCGGTAAGGAAGCGACGCTCCTGAGTAAACACGGTGACATGGGCCCGGAACTGGTCGATGGCGACCAATGACTCAAGGATGAGCTGCCGCAACCGTTCAGCCGGGGCCTCGAACGACTCTAGAATGCGACGGCAGTTCCGGAGCCGGTCATCGATGTATTCCTCCTGTATCTGCTGAAGGATCTCCTCCTTACCGGAGAAGTGATGATACAAGGCTCCCTTGGTCAGGTTGGCCTCCTTCACGATGTCCTCGACGGACGTCGCGTGGTAACCGCCGACCTCGAACAGCTTCAGTGCACTCGCCAGCAGCGCCCGCCGCGTCTCCGCGGGAGAATAGGTGCCCCGGGGGCCACCTCGTGATGCGGTACGTGCCATGGTTCTCGTCCCCCTTACCTAGAACGGTTTTCCGGTGGTTATCTGCCACACAGGGTAGGGCGTTCGCCGTCACGGTGCGCGAGGTCAGGAGAGGAGCATCGAATCGGTTTTCTCCGAGGATTCCCGTAACACCCGCTTGAGCACCTTTCCCGAGGGATTGCGAGGAAGCCTGTCCACGAAAGCCACGGATTTCGGCGTTTTGAAGGATGCCAGACGTTCACGGCAGTAGCCGATCAGATCGTCCTCCGCCAGCATCGCGCCGGCCTTCAGCACGACGTACGCCTTCGGCACCTCCTGCCAGCGCGGATCCGGCACACCGATCACCGCCGTCTCGGACACAAGAGGATGAGTGTAGATCACCCGCTCGATCTCCTGGCTCGCGACGTTCTCCCCTCCGGAACGGATCATGTCCTTGAGCCGATCCGTGATGTGCAGGAAACCGTCCTCGTCCACCATCCCGACATCACCCGTGTGGAACCAGCCACCCCGCCACGCCTGCGCGGTCAATTCCTCGTCACCCCAGTAGCCGGGCGTCACCTTCGGCCCGCGGAGCACCACCTCACCCTGGACACCCGGCCCGGCGTCGTTCTCGTCCTCATCGACCACCCGATACTCCACGAAGGGCACGGCCGTGCCGACGGAACCACGCTTCGACACGACGTGTGCGGCGTCCATGTAGGCGATGGCGCTGCACGCCTCCGTCATGCCGTAGGCCTGGACCAGGCGGGTCGTCGGCAACATCTCCCGGACCTCGCGGTACAGCTCTCCGGCGGCCGCGCCGAAGATGATCCACTTGAGCGAGGAGAGGTCCCGGGAGCCGTCCGAGGCCGACCGCAGGCTGTGCAGAATCGCCTGCACGAAGATACCACCGGTGACCTGGTGCTCCTCGATCAGCCTGAGTGCCAGCGGCGCGTCGAACTTTCGCATTATCACCAGCGCCCCGCCGTTGAAGAGCGCCCCGACGCCTGGTGAGTCCCAGGCCGCGACGTGGTACAGCGGGGACGAGACGAGAAGCCGGTCCGCCGAGGAGAGGCCGAGCTCGCTCGTCTGGGCGAGGACGTTCAACGCGGCCATGCCGTGCGTGATGATCACACCCTTCGGCCTGCTGGTGGTCCCCGAGGTGTACATGATCCGTTGCGGATCGTCGAAGACGACCTCCGCCGGCGGGACCTCCCGGCCCGAGTAGTCCGTCAGCACCTGGGAGAGGAGCGACCATCCGGGAGAGCCGCAGCCGTCACCGTCGAGCCGCACCAGTGCCCGCAGGCGCAGGTCCTCGCAGATCTCGTGCATGACCTCCGCGAACTCGCTCTCGCAGATCACCGCGACCGCTCCCGAGTCGCGGACCAGGAACTCGAGTTCCACCCGCTGGAGCCGGTAGTTCAGCGGTACCGCGATGGCCCCGAGCCGGTAGACGGCCAGCACCGCGCAGACGTACTCCGGCGAGTTCATGCCGAGCACGGCGACCCGGTCGCCCTTCCCGACACCGCGTTCGGCGAGGAACGCGGCGGTGGCGTGGACCGAATCGGCGAGACGCCCGTACGTCCAGACGTCCTCGTCGGTGATGAGCGCGGGCTCCGTCTCCCTGCGTACCCTCTGAAGATCGACCAGTCGCCCAAAGTTCATCGCGGTCATTAAATTCGGACCTCTCCTATCGATTTCCGGGGGACTTCGGAGGTTTCTCCGACCGGCACCTCCGCCAGCGCGGGGATGACCTCCTCGCCGAGCAGCCGGATCGAGCGCAGCACGTCGGCCTGGGGCATCCCGGTCCACTGCAGCCGGAGCACCACGTCGGTGTAGCCGATCTCCGCGTAGCGGCTCAGCCTCTCGATGACGTCCTCGGGTGAACCGATCACGGCATGACCGCTGATCAGGTCGTCCAGCGAGGCACCGTGCTTCCAGCCGCGGTAGTTCTCGTACTGCTCCGCGAGGAAGACACCGGCCGCCTCGACGGCGGCCTGTCGGGTCGGGGCGACACAGCCCTCTCGCAGCAGCGGGTAGTCACGGTCCAGGGAGCGCCCGTGCCGGACCAGGGCCTCCCGGAACATCGCCATCCGCTCGGCCACCTCCTCGACCGTTCCGTTGGGGGCGACGGCCCAGGCCGCGTCGAGTCTGGCCACCCGGCGCATGCCCACCGGGCCGAAGGCCCCCAGCCAGAGCGGCGGCCCCGAGGGGTCGACCGGCTTCAGCAGCACCCGCGCGCCGTCCAGTTCGCCGAAGGAGCCCGACTTGGTGACCGGCTCCCCCGACCACAGGGCTCGGAGGATCTCGACGTACTCCTCCATTCGTTTGAACCGCTCCTCCATGGGGATCCCGAACGCGCGGAACTCCACGCTGCGGTAGCCCGCGCCGAGTCCGAGGATCAGGCGCCCTCCGGAGAGCTGGTCGATGGTCGCGAACTCCTCGGCGAGCGCCAGCGGGTTGTGCAGCGGCAGCAGGTAGACGCCGAATCCCAGCCGGATCCGCTCGGTGCGCGCGGCCAGGTAGGCCACCGTCGACAGTGGTTGCAGGAACTGCGAGCGGGTCAGGTAGTGGTGCCCGAGCAGGATGGTGTCGAGGCCCATCTCCTCGGCCAGCGCCACCTGCTCCATCGTGTCGCGCAGCCCCTCGCGGACCGATGCCTCGGGCGTGTAGTGCGCGGAGAGTGACATCCCGACCCGGATGCGACGGGTGGGTCTCGTCTCGGTCATCGTCGTTCCTCCTCGTCTGCCTGTGTCATGCGGGCGCCTGGCCGGCGAAGCGGCGCAGGGCCGATTCGACCCCGAGCGCCACCCGCTCCCCCTCGTCGGCCGCGGCGAGACGCCCCACGAGTTCCTTGGTGGCGCGTACCGCCCCGTCCGGATGACCGGAGAGCAGGCCGACGACCCGCGCAGTCTCCTCGTCGTGGTCCGCGGCCGGGACGACCGAGGTCACCAGCCCGTCCGCCATCGCCCGGCGCGCGTCGAACCGCTCCCCGGTCACCGCCCACTCCAGCGCCGCGCGGCGCGTCATGACGGAGAGCAGTTCCGGGAGCACGGTGGCGGGCGGCATGCCGAGTCTGATCTCCGGGAGCCCGAAACGGCTGTCGTCCGCCGCTATCACCAGGTCGCAGCGGGCCAGCAGGGCGCAGCCGAATCCGAGCACCAGGCCCGCCGGAGCGGCCACGGTCACCTGCGGCAGCGCGCTGATCGCCGCGAGCAGCCGTCGGCCATGCCGGAAGAACGACGCCAGCGCCTCGGGGTCGGCACCGGCCAGCCGCTCGAAGTCGGTGACGTCCCATCCGGCGCAGAACGGCCGGCCGGCGGCCCGGAGTACCACGACACCGATCTCCGGCCGGGGCGCCAGCCATTCGAGGGCGGCGACCAGTTCGTCGCAGACCTCCTGCCCGATGGCGTTGCGCCGCTCGGGCCGGGACCAGGTCACCGTCGCCACCGGGCCGTCGACCACCGACGCGACGAACCGGCTCTCGGGCCGACTCTCGGGCCGGTCCTCGGGCCGGTCCTCGGGCGCGGTCGAGGCGTTCATGCCTGGGACGAGGCGGGCAGGAACGCCTCGCCCCGGTCGTTCTCCAGCGCGAAGTGACATCGCGCGTGGTCACCCCCCGGGACCTCGACCCACGGGACCTGGCCGGTCGTGCAGATCTGCTCGGCGCGGGGGCAGCGCGGGGCGAATCGGCATCCCGTCCAGTCCTCGGTGATCCTGGGAGCGGCCCCGTCGATCGCCTTGATCTCGCCGCCGTCCCAGCTCGGGATGGCCGCCAGCAGGGCCCGGGTGTAGGGGTGCCGGGGACGGTGGACGACGTCCTTCGCCGTGCCCATCTCCACGATCTGACCGGCGTACATCACCGCTATCCGGTCGCAGATCTCGCTCGCCAGCATGAGGTCGTGGGTCACGAACACCGTGCCCATCCCGGACCCGGCCGTCAGCGAGCCGAGCAGGTCGACGACCTCCGCCTGGGTGGTCACATCCAGCGCCGAGGTGCACTCGTCGGTGATCAGCACCTCCGGCTCCGTGACCACCGCGAGTGCGATGGCGATCCGCTGGCGCATTCCCCCGGAGAGCTGATGGGGGAAGGAGTCGAGCACCCGATCCACCTCGGTGAAGCCCATCCGGCTGATCACATGAGCGATCCGCGTGTCCCGCTCCTCGGCGGAGAGCTTCGGCAGGTGGGTGCGGACCACCTCACGGAGCTGGCGCCGTACCCTCATCAGGGGGTTGAGCGAGGACGACGCCCCCTGGAAGACCATTCCGACATGACGTCCGCGGACCCTGTCGACGTTCTGCCTTCCCGGCGCCTGGACCTGCTCGCCCAGCACGACGACCTCGCCTGAGGCCACCGAGACATTGCGGTCCAGCAAGCCCAGGACGCTCCGCACCGTGGTGGTCTTGCCGCTGCCCGACTCCCCGATGAGACCGAGGATCTCTCCTCCTTCGAGGGTCAGGTCCACGGCGTCCACCAGCACCTGCGTGCCCCGGGCGGTCGCCGCCTCAATGGTGAGATTACGGAGTTCGAGCACCGTACCCATGTCAGTACCTCCGCTTCTTCGGGTCGAGCCAGGAGCGCATGGCGTCACCGAGCAGGTTCACCAGCAGTACGACGATCGTGATCGCCAGGCCGGGGAAGGCCGCGACCCACCAGGCGTGCGAGAGCTGGTCGCGCCCGTCCGCGAGCATCGCGCCCCAGCTGATCTGCGGTGACACCACGCCGAGTCCCAGGAAGCTGAGCGCGCTCTCCGCCAGGATCACCGTTCCTATCTGCAGGGTGGTGAGGACGAGAACGGTGCCGGCGAGATTGGGCAGCATGTGCCTGAGCAGGATCCGCAGGGTCGGCACACCGGCGCAGCGCAGGCCGAGTACGAACGGACGCTCCCGTAGCGACAGCGTCTCGGCGCGGACCACCCGGGCGTACTGCGCCCAGCCGATCAGAGCCAGTACGAGGATCAGCACGGCGAGAGAACGTCCGCGGCTGGCGATGATCGCGATGGCCAGCAGGATGAACGGCAGGGCGAGCTGCGCCTCGACGAACCGGGAGATCACCGCGTCGGCCGCTCCCCGGTAGAACCCGCTCACCAGTCCGGCCAGCGTGCCGGGGATGGCCCCGGCCAGCATGCCGACGATCGCGATGACGAAGGTGAGCTGGCCGCCATGGACGATCCGGGACAGGACGTCACGCCCGAGGTGATCGGTGCCCAGCGGATGCGACCAGTTGCCGCCGTCCATCCAGACCGGTGGCTGGAGCGCGTCTCCGAGCGTCTGCAGTGCCGGGTCCGGCAGCGGCAGCAGCGGTGCGGCGAGGCAGATGAGACCGATCACCGCCAACGGCAGCCCGAAGGCCAGCACCGAGCCGGTACCGCGGGCCCGCACCGCCGGGGGCTTCCGCACCGGCCGCGGGGACTTCTGGATCGTGTTGATCGTGGTCATGCGACACCGTCCCGAATTCGCGGGTCCAGGACGCCGTAGAGGAGGTCGACGATCAGGTTCACGACCACGAACACCGCGGCTCCAAAGACCACGATCGCCTGGATCAGGGAGAAGTCCCTCGTCTGAACCGCCTGGGTGGCAAGGGTGCCGAGTCCGGGCCAGGCGAAGACGAACTCGACTGTGATCGCCCCGGAGAGCAGGGTTCCCGCCTGAAGGGCGATGATCGTGATCACCGGGAGCGAGGCGTTCTGGAGGGCGTGGATCAGCACGATCCGCCAGCGGGGGATGCCACGGGCCTGGGCCGCGGAGAGAAACGCCTCGCCCAGTACCTCGGACATGCTCGATCTGGTGAGACGCGCGATCTGTGCCATCGGTAACGTGGACAGTGTCACGGCGGGCAGGATCAGCGAGCTGAACCCGGTGGACTGCCCGGCGGGCAGCCAGCCGAGTCCCACCGCGAACAGCAGGATCAGCATCAGGCCGAGCCAGAACAGCGGGATCGACTGGCCTGCCAGCGCCACGGCCGAGGCCAGCCGGTCCGCCAACCGGCCCTCCCGCAGCGCGGCCCAGATGCCCAGGGGCACGCCGAAGAGCACGGCGATGAACATCGCGGCCGCCGCCAGTTGGATCGACGCCGGCAGCCGACTCTGGATGAGCTCCAGGTTGCTGGATCCGTATCGGAGCGAGTCGCCCAGGTTCCCGGTCACGAGGTCCCCCAGAAAGTGGAGGTACTGGACGGAGAGCGGCCGGTCGAGACCAAGCTGGGCGTTGAGCTGGGCGACCTGCTCGGCGCTGGCGAGATCACCGAGCATCTCCCTCACCGGGTTGCCGGTACCACGGGCGAGGAAGAAGGCGACGGACACCGCGATGATCAGGGTGGCGATACCCTGCACCGCCTTGCCCGCGAGGAACCTAATCACGTCGGCCTCTCAAAGGACGGGGGTGGGAGATCGATGACCGTCACCGGGGATCGAGCCGTCTGACACATGGGCCTGCTCCACCGGGTTCGCCGTCTGCCTGCCGGGGATCGCCGCCAGTAGCCTGCGGGTGTACTCGTGCGCGGGACGGTCGAAGACCTCCGCGGTGACTCCGTGCTCGACGACCTGGCCGCGCAGCATCACGTGCACCTGATCGCAGACGGCGCGCACCACGGCGAGATCGTGACTGATGAACAGGATCGCCAGTCCCTCGGTGCGGCGCAGTTCCAGGAGCAGCCGGAGGATCTGCGCCTGGACCGACACGTCGAGAGCCGACGTCGGTTCGTCGGCGAGCAGCAGGCTCGGGCGGAGCAGCAGGGCGCGGGCGATCGAGACTCGCTGCGCCTGGCCACCGCTCATCTGATGGGGCAGCCTGTCGAGCAGGTCGGCGGTCAACCCGACCTTGGCGAGCAGTTCCTCGTCCGTCACCCAGGCGGTCCGCTCGGCATGGATGCCGCGTAGCTCCCGCAGCCCACGACGCACGCTCTGGCGGGGGTCGAGAGAGCCGTGGGGATCCTGCAGGATCACCTGGATCTCAGCCCTGGCGCTCCGCGAGAGCCGCTTGCCGACCTCGGCGCCGGAGACCGTGACCTTACCGGTGGAGATCTTCCCCAGACCGGCGACGGCCATCGCCAGCGAGGTCTTTCCCGATCCCGACTCGCCGACGACTCCGACGATCTCGCCGGCGCCGACGCCGAGCGAGACGTCGTCGACCGCGACGACGGGATGGCCTCTGCGGCCCCGAGCGCGGTGCACGACGGACAGGCGGTCGACGTCGAGTACGCGTCGTTCCTCAGTCATCCGGACCTCCCTTGACGGACAGCGCCTGTGACAGAAAACGGTTCTCCGAGGAGGTGAGAACCCGATGGTGAGCGCGGGCACCGACTTCCGACGGCCTCCCGACGGACATGGAATCGCCACTCCGGCTCAGGTCGGTGATCTCAAACTCACGGTATGAATAACGGCCGGTCGGTATGTTCACCGTAGTGAAGTCGATCTGGACGGTCAAGACATTTCTTATACAAGAAGGCATATGTCCCATCAATCACTTATCTATCAGTCGATCGTGGGACGAAGTCGTACAGTGGATCGCCCGCAGCCGGGCCCCGAACGGGAGTTTGCCAATCTCCTTCGGCGGCCACCTCCCCGTTGGGCACGGTGGCCGAATCCGCTCTCGACAGCTTTCTGGAGGTGTGGGGATTCATGGGCAGAGGGTCCTCCATGGCGAGAGGTTCCGGCCGGTCGCCGCTAAGCGCCGGGGGTCCTCCGCCGTTTCGGCGGAGAACCCCCGGTGCCCCTAATCAGCTGTCAAGCGTGACGTCGTACATCGAGGGGACCGCGTCGAGCGCGGACTTGAACCCCTTGACCTTGTCGGTCATGCCGTAGGAGATCACCTGGTCGTAGAGCACCGCGTTGCAGGCGTCCTCGTCCAGCACCTTCTTCTCGACCCGGTCGTAGACCTGGTCACTCGCCTCCTGCTCCTTCGCCGAGAGCGCCTCCGCGGTGAGAGCGTCGTAGCCCCCCGGGTCGGTGCAGTACTTCACCGCCGCGTTCTTCCCGGTGAAGAAGGCGATGAACGAGTCCGGGTGAGCGAAGACCGGGAAGTTCTGCACCATGTACATCGAGTAGTTCCCGGTGTTGCGCTCCTTGCGGAGCGCGGCGTTCTCCATCGGGACCTGCTCGACCTGGAAGCCCACCGCCTCCAGCATCGCCGAGACCGCCTCGCCGACCTGCTTGTCCTTCGGGTAGAAACCCGTCGTGTACAGATACCGGAGCTTGGGCGTCCCGCCACTGGCGCTGACCAGTTCCTTCGCCTTGGCCTGGTCGTACTTCTGGTAGCCGATCTCCGGCTTCTCCGGAAGCAGGTCGCCGATGAAGTAGGGCGACTTCCGTGCCCCGACGTCTCCGAAGAGCGTCTTGACGATGGCGTCGTAGTCGATCGCCGCCTGCACCGCCTTCCGAAGGTTCGGATCCTTCAGCGTGCCGTCATTCGAGTTCATGCTGAGCGCCATCTTGTAGAGGGACGGCGCGGAGAGGACATTGGTGCCGGGCGCGCTGTCGACCTCCTCGATGAGCTCGTTCGGGAGATCGGAGACCAGGTCGGCGCCACCGCTCTGCAGCAGTGCGGCACGGGTGGACGCGTCCGCGGCCCACGAGTAGGTGATCCCCTCCAGCTTGGGCGCCCCCTGCCAGTAACCCTTGAACGCCTTGACCGAGAACTTCTGGCCGGCCTGGAGCGAATCGAACTCGAAGGGGCCGGTGCCGACCGGCTTGTTCCCGAAATTGTCTCCGGTCACCTCCGCGTAGTACTTCGGCGGCAGGCCCATCGCGGTGGTCAGCACCTTCGGCATCGCGATGTAGGGAACGTTCGTCGTCACCAGCAGGGAGCCGTCCGAATCGGCCTTCACGTCCGTGACTCGCACGTAGTACGGGGCGAAACCGCTTTTCGGCTCGTCCCGATACTTTTCGATGGTGAAAGCGGCCGCTGTAGCGTTCCACTCCTCGCCATTGTGGAACTTCACCCCCTCCCGGACCTTGAATCGCCACTCGGTCGGCGAGACCCGTTCCCAGGAGGTGAGCAGGCCGGAGTCGTTCGGCTCCAGCGTCTCCTTGTCGAAACCGACCAACGGGTCGAATACCGGACCCACGATGCGCAGGGTGCTGTAGAGCGCGAGCGCCGGGTTGAAGGTGGCCGGCTCCGCCGGGAGCACCACTCTCAGCGGGTGCGCGCCGGAGGCGGAACCGCCGGCCGCCTGACCGGAACTGGTCCCCGCCGAACTCGAACACGCGGTCAACGTGATGACCGCCATGGACAGGACTGACAGTAGACGTACCTGCCGTGTACAACGCCGAAGAGATCGCATGGCGCTCCTGAAGAACGACTCGCTGGGGGAGAGAGAAGGACGTGTGCGTCTGCCGCGTGATCCGCGGAGACGTTGGGTCGCGGAGCGTTCTCCACTACGCGACTTCAGTTCCAACCGGTCGGGATGTAACCGTAGCCGCGTGATCTAGATCATGTCAACGACAAGGGATCGTTACCCACCGTTAACGTCGCTGGAAGAATGATCCGGTGTACGGACCGGGGCGTAAAGCCGCCGCGACCTGGCCGTCACCGGCGAATCGCCGGAGACCTCCGGCCGAAGGTGTGGGCGTCCGGTCCGGTCGAGCGCGCTCAGCCGCATCGGCTGAGCGCGCCTGACACCGCGGGCCCGGTGGGCCGGATCTCATCCGGCGAGTTCGACGGCGGACACTCAGGGGGTGGGGGTCGGGGTGTCCGTCACCGTGGGAGTCGGCTCCGCGGTGGGTACGGCCGGGGTCTCCGTAGGCGTCGTCGGAGCGTCCGTCGGTACCGTCGGGGCGTCCGTGGGCGTCGGGAGTGGCGGAGCGGTGGGGGTCTCGACGGGCGGGGTGGGGCAGGGGGTGGGGTCGGGGGTGCGCCACCCGCCGCCCGGCCGCCACTGCCGGGGGAGCCACCAGCTGTCACCGCGCCAGAACCTCTTACTGGGCCGCGACAGGTCGAAGACGTAGGCGGCGGTCGCCGTCTCGCCCTGGGTCGTGGCGGTCACCGACACCCAGTCGCCCTGCCTGACCACGTTGCCCCGCCGGCCCGCGAGGGTCCGGGTGGAGTCGTTGATCGCGTACGCCCTCTCGAAGCCGTCCTGGCTCCTCACCGTGATCGAGTTCTCCGCCAGGGCGATCGCCTCCCCGGTCTGGGCGAACACCGTGAAGCCGCAGCCGTCCTCCGCGGGCAGGACGAACTCGCCGTGCAGCGCGCCGGGGAATGCGATCAGGGGCACCTGCGGCGCCGTGGTGGCGGTGGGCGTGGGAGTCGGCGTCTCCGCCCCTGTCGGGGACACTGTCGGGGACGCGGTAGGCGACCCTGTCGGGGACACCGTCGGAGGCGCTGTCGGGGACGCCGTCGGGAGCACCGTCGGGGATTCCGTCGGGACGGGCACTGGTGCTGCCGCCGACGCCGCGGACACGCCGACGCCGCCCGAGGCCGCCAGCACGACGGCGGTGGCGAAGACCAGCGGACGCGAAATGCGCCGCTGTGGTCCGCCCGCTCCGCTCGACAGGGCTTCGTTGGGCCTTTCAGGGTTTGTTAGCGTCACCTTGTCCTCCATCTGGCTTGATCTGGAAGCAGCGGCGGCGTCCAAGGGGTGCTTCCGCCTGCCGCCGAGACCGAGGACCACTGCCCGGTCGTGATCCTCCGTCGATGGACGCGGGGAAGACTGCCCGCTTCTGTCCCACCCATGCCGACAGAACAGCCACTAAGCACCTGAATCCGGATATCCCGCCAGGTCGTCACGGCATTTCGCGGATCAAACAAATCGGCCGTGACCGCGCTTCGCGGGAAGGCGTCGCCGAGACCCCAACAGGGGAATCCTCACATACCACCCCAAACCATGACTCCCCCTCGGGCCCCCAGGCGCAAAGGTGAGCAAATTACCCCATATAGGGTATATTTCGGTCATTAGCTAAAAAGGGAACAAGCTGTGAACCGGGTCTACGAGGCGCTCGCGCATCCGACTCGCCGCCGGATTCTCGCGCTGCTACGGCAGCGCGACCGGTCGGCGGGCGAGATCGCCGACCATTTCGACATTTCCAAGCCCACCCTGTCCGGCCACCTCCGCCTGCTCCGCGAGGCCGGCCTGGTATACGGCGAGCGCAGGGGAACCTCGATCATCTACCACCTGCACGTGTCCCTGCTGGAGGAGTCCCTGGGCGCGCTGCTCGATCTGTTCAAGATCGGAGACGCCAGGCCACCCGATCCCGTCCAGCCCTCATCGCCCCCCCGCCACGACCACGAATGAGAGGGACATCGATGACCGAGAACATCACCGACGACAGGACCGTGAACCCGCGTCCCGGGCTGATCGGCAGCGCCGTCGCACTGCTCGTCTCGGCGGGCGTCTCGATCTGGGGCTGGATCCAGATTCCCGACGACGCCCTGCTGCCGGTGCACTGGGGTCCTTCCGGTGAGGCCGACCGGTTCGCGGGCAAGATCGAGGCTCTGGGCCTGCTCCCGCTGATCATGCTGGGGCTCTGCGTGATGTTCGTCGTGCTGCCGCGCCTGCTCCCCCGTCGGCGGCACATGGCGAGTTCGGCCCACACCTACACCGCGGCCTGGATCGGCTCGCTCGCCCTGCTCACCGGCATCCACACGGTCAGCATCGTCAACGCCACGGGGGGCGAACTCCCCGTCGTCCGGTTCGTCATCGCCGGGGTGGGGGCGCTCTTCCTGGTGCTGGGCAACTACCTGCCCAAGACCCGCAGCAACTGGGCCGTGGGGGTGCGCACTCCCTGGACGATGCAGAGCGAGCGCTCCTGGCGACTCACCCACCGGCTGGCAGGCCGGCTTTTCGCCGGTCTCGGCGTGGTCCTGCTCGTCATCGCGTTCCTGCTCCCGCTCCCCGCACTGTTCCCGGTCGTGCTCGTCGGGGCGGCCGTCGCGAGCCTGGTCCCGCTGACCTACTCGTGGTGGGTCTGGCGTGCCGAGCAGGGCGGATCGGCGGACACCGGAAGGTAGGGACGGCAGGGGCCGGTCAGGCGTAGGCGGCGACCATGCCGACGACGACACCGGCGAGCGAGACCGCGGTGAGCACGGAGCCGAAGACGACCGCGGCACGCCTGCCCCGCCGCACCTTGAAGACGTAGAGGAGCACGTACGGCAGGAAGGCGAACACCCCGACACCGAGGAACGGCATGGTCAGCGCGGCCAGGATGCCCGAGGTGCCGGTCGCGACGGCACGGTCGCCCTCGGGGGTGAGCTGTGCCCGCCTGACGTCACCGGCCGTGGAGTCGGGCGAGGCGTCGACCGGGATCGCGGCACCGCCGCCGTCGGGCGCGAAGCTGCCCTTGCAGTCGTAGCGGCCCCTGCCCAACTCCTCGCACGAGACGACCGTGAGGGTGCCGGGGGTGCCGATGGAGCCGGTCGCGAGCTTGAGGCCGGAGACCGCGAACACGAAGGGCGACACTCCCAGCCCCACCCAGAGGAGGAGCAGGATCGCCATGCCGACCCGCCCCGGTGTGCGGCCGGGACCGGGGGTCGGCACCGGCTGGAAGGCGTTCACCACGTCGTCGAATGCGTTGCTCATGGGAACAGGCTGGGGTATGCCACTTGCGAACTACCTGCTCATGACTTGTAGAGGATGCTTATGGTTCGCACACTTTGTCGTGATAGGCGATGGCATTGGCGTGGCGCGCGGCATCCGGTACGCGCGCGTACCGGTTCTCACGACTCGCGTCGGGACGCCCTCTCCTCCGCCTCCTCGGCGTCGAGCTTCTCCGCCTCCTCGGGAGTGGGAGCGGTGCCGCCGAGGTGGCGGGGCTGCCACCAGACGCCCTTCGGGATCTCCGGATAGTTCCGCTGCACCTGGTCGAGCATCTCGCTCATCCGCCCGCGCAGGTCGGCGGTGACGGCGTCGTAGTCGTCGCCGCGCTGGGGGTGCATGGGCTCACCGACCTGGATCGTGATCGGCACGTGCCGCTGCAACAGCTTCTTGGGGTGGCCCTTGGTCCACAGCCGCTGGGTGCCCCACAGCGAGACCGGAATCATCGGCACCTTGGCGCCGACGGCCATCCGGACCGCGCCGTTCTTGATCTCCTTGATCGTGAAAGACCGGCTGATCGTGGCCTCGGCGAACACGCCGACGACCTCCCCGTCCCTGAGCGCCTTCAGCGCCGCGCCGAACGCGGCGGCACCCGCCGCGCGGTCGACCGGGATGTGGTGCATGCCGCGCATCAGCGGGCCGGAGATCCTGTGGTCGAAGACCTCCTTCTTCGCCATGAAACGCACCAGGCGCTTCGAGGGGCGCGCGGCCAGACCGGCGAAGATGAAGTCGAGATAGCTGATGTGGTTGCTGACCAGCACGGCTCCGCCGGTCCGCGGGATGCGCTCGGCCCCCTCGATGCGAATCTTGAGGTCCAGCGCACGGAACAGGGTCAACGCCGCCCCGATGACCGGGGGGTACACGATCTCAGCCATGGCTGAACCGTACCTCAGCCGCTCCCCCCTCCCACACCCGCGAGGAGAGGGAGGCGGCTCAGTGTCCCCGGAACGCCTCCTCCAGCCACCACGAACCCCGCGCGCGGCTGACGTGGGCGTGGATCAGCAGGGGCCGCTCCCTGGCTCCGTCCAGCCAGCGGGCCACCCCGGCGAGATCGGACCTGTCCCCCACCGTGACGGCCTCGCAGCCGAAGCCGCGGGCGATGGCGGCGATGTCCACGGGCGGGAAGGTCACCGTGTCCAGGGGGTGGCCGTCCGGCCCGAAGTGGTGCACCTCGGCACCGTAGCCGTCGTCGTCGTACACGACGATCACCATCGGAAGACCGAGCCGCACGACGGTCTCCAGTTCGGCGACGCCCATCAGCGCGCCGCCGTCGCCCAGCGCGGCCACCGGGAGCCGGCCCGGCTGGGCCAGGGCGGCACCGATCGCGGTGGCCAGGCCGAGACCGACCGACTGGAACGCCTGCGTGAAGCAGAAGCCCCGCTCGTCGGGAACGTCGAGGAACATCGACGGATATCCCATGAAATTTCCGGAGTCGATGGAGAGGACGCGTTCCGCGGGGAGCAGGTCGTCCAGTTCGATCGTCAGCGTCCTGGGGTCGATGCGGCCGCCACCGCTCTCGTCGGTGTAGGGCACGTCCCGCCAGCGGTTCTCCCCGGCGATCCGGGTGGCCAGCGCCGCCGAACGGTAACCGGTTCTCGTGTCGTCGCCGAGCAGCCGGGTGACCTCCCGCGCGACGCGGGCGACGTCACCCGTCACGCCGAGGTGGACCGGGCGGTGGGCGCCGAGCGCGGCGGCCTCCAGGTCGACCTGGACGACCGTGGTGTCGCGGCCGATCAGCGTGCCGTGGCGCATCGTCCACATGTTGAGCGCGCACCCCCAGCCCACCAGCACGTCGGCGTCACGGATGAGCTCGGCGGTGAGCGGCGAGGCGAAACCACCGCTGACGTCCAGATCCCACCGGCTGCCCCGGAAGAGTCCCCTGGCCACGGCGGAGGTGGCCAGCAGCGCTCCGGCCCGCTCGGCGAGCTCCTCGAGTTCGCGCCGCGCCTCGCGGGCACCACGCCCGGCCACGAAGACGGGACGGCGCGCCTCCGCGAGGATCTCCGCCAGCCGGGCGGTCTCCCCGGTCTCCGGTACGGCCATCGGACCGCTCCCGCCCGAGGTCCCCGTACCCGCCACTCCCGCGACCGAGGTCCCCGGCACGTCCGGGACGTGCCGGCCCTGGACCTCCAGCGGGAGGTTGAGCAGGACCGTACGGCGGCCTTCGCCGGCGACGCGGAACGCCTCGGCGGTGTCGTCGGCGGCGGTCTCCGCCGAGGAGATCCGCAGCGGGACGGCGCCCACCGCCTCCGCCAGCGCGGCCTGGTCGACGAAGAAGTTGGAGCGGGGCTCCGTCGCCTCTCCCGCCAGCACGATGAGCGGGGTACGGCTCTTGGCGGCCTCGGCGATGCCGGTCATCGCGTTGGTGAGCCCCGGCCCCTGGTGGACGCTGAGCACGCCGACCCTGCCGCTGAGACGCGCGTAGGCGTCGGCCATGGTCGCCGCACCGCCCTCGTGGCGCGCGGCGACGTAACGCGCGCCGTGCGCGACCAGGGCGTTGGTCACGTGGAAGTTGCCGCTGCCCACCACCCCGAAGGCGGTGTCCACGCCGAGCCGGGCCAGGGTCCGGCCCACCACCTCCGCGACGTTCATCTCTCGACCAGTGCCAGCACCCGCAGCGGGCTGCCGGAGCCTCCCACGATGGGCAGCGGCGACGTGACGACCACCGCGCCGGTCACCGGGAGCCGGTCGAGGTTGCGCAGCTGGGTCAGCCCGTACTTTCCCGCGCCCAGCAGGAAGGAGTGACACGGGAAGGCCTGGTCGAAGCCGTGCGCGGCGCCGGCGTCCGTGCCCACGGTCTCCACGCCCAGTCCGGCGATCGAGGTCTCCTCGGCCAGCCAGCGGGCGCACTCGACCGAGACCCCGGGCGTGTGCGGGCCCGTCTCGTTCGCGTTCAGGAAGCGCTCCTGGTCCTGGGAGCGGGCGTCCCAGCCCGTGCGGTAGAGCAGCCATCCGCCTTCGGGCAACGGCCCGTTGGCCTCCTCCCACGCCTTGACGTGCGCGATCTCCAGCAGGAAGTCCGCGTCCCCGGCCGCCTCCGCGGCGAAGTCGAGGACCACGGCCGGGGCGATCAGCCGGTCGACCGGAACCTGCGAGACGTCTTCGCCGTCCTTTCCGGTGACCCAGTGCACGGGGGCGTCGAAATGGGTGCCGGTGTGCTCTCCCGTCACGATGTCGTTCCAGTACCAGGCGGGGCCGCGGTCGTCGTAGCGGCTGATCTCCTTGAGCGCGAACGGGACGGTGTTGCCGAACGGCTCGGGCAGTCGCAGGATCGGCGTCTCCGACGACAACGGTGCCGTCAGGTCGACCACCTCGATCCCGCCGTTCCGGATGCTCTCCACCAGGTTCCGCAACACCGACATGACGCCTCCAACACGGAATGAGATCTGGGCAGATCTTCCTACAGCGCCGCCGCCCGCCGCCACCTCCCCCGACGCGTGACCTCGCCGCGGCCCGCCGCGGGACACCCTCCGGGGAGACCAGGGCCGGTCGCGCGGCTTGCCGGGACTCCGTGAGGGTCCCGGCAAGCCGCGCGACCGGGCTCCGCGTGAGGGACCGAGGTTCCCGCACCGGCATGCGTGAAGACAGGACTAGCGCGTGGCCAGCAGGCCCTCCAGGAGGCCGATGACCGCCTGGATCGGCGGAGGTGTGGTCCCGAACTCCACGTCGGTCCCGCTGACGGAGTCCATCACGGTGACCGAGTTGGGCGGCAGGCCCCAGCGCTCGCCGCCGTCGTGACCGACGCCGACCTCGATGCCGGCGAAGGTGACGTACTCCCAGTTCTTGAGGTCCCTCCTGAGTGCCTCGTGGCCTTGACCGGTCGCCCACTTGGCGACGGCCGCGAGGATGTCACCGAGGGTGTTCTCGCGTTCCTTCAGATCGCCGGACTGGAGTTCCTCGATCAGACGGTCCAGTTCGGCACGCTGGGCGAGAAGTGCCTTGATATCGCTCATGAGGAGCCTTTCGAAGAAGGTGAGGGTACCCGGATGACAGCGCTGGACTCGTCGGAACATCGTTCAAGCCGGAATCGGGCCGCCGCTCGGGCACCCCCGCCGCGATCCGCGCCCTGCCGAAGGCTCCACCGATCGCCGGAGAGGGCATTGCTGTCATGCGTCACATAATGGTGCCGCACCCACCCGCCCGCCGTCGATCCATCAAATATGGGCTTTTAGCAGTCCAAAAACCCCAAGACCGAGCCAATCTCCGAAAACACGTCGGGGGACGGCGTGGTAGGCGTCGGCGGTGAGGCCGAGATACTCCTCGCGGCTCAGCGTCCGGGCCTCGAACCCGAGACCGTGCCGCGTGGCGAAGCGGTGCGCGTCCTCCGGCGCCCAGGGTCCCGGCAGGTGACGGAGAAGCCGATCACGCCAATCAACCCACAAGTCAACCCCGAACGGTCACCGTCGGCGGCTGAGGCCTTCGCCCGTACTCTCCGAGCACCGCCCCCGCAAAGGCGGATGTCCATCAGCGAGGAAAAGCGGTGCTCCCGCGAACGCATGACGCGGATCCGCAGCGGGAAGGCCGGCTGCCCCGCAGAGTGTCAGCCGCTCAATGGTGTTTCGCGGGCGATTCACGTCACCTTACGAGGGACACATCAGCCAGGACCGCCCGCGGCCCAATGAGACCCAGCGGATGAGAAAGCCAGGCCCAGCGGGACTTTGGGGTGGGTGTCCGCAGGTCGGAGAGCTACCCCTGCTACTTGTAGCGGAAGTAGACGAATAGACGGCCGTGGTTCTTGGCGTCCTTGTCGATGCGGTGGTAGAGGGCCTTGATCTCCTTCTGCTCCAGGAAGCGCAGCACCTTCTTCTTGAGCTGGCCCGAGCCCTTGCCTGGGATGATCTCGACCTCGGTGGCCTTCTTCCTGATGGCCTCGTCGATGATGCCCCGTAGTGCCTTGTCGATCTCCCCGCCCCGGTTGTAGATGGGGTGTAGATCAAGCTTGAGCTTCAACCGGGCCTCCCGCGTGTCACCTGGGGTCAGTCTACGCACGGTGGACCGTCGTGCTCTTCCGCCGGCCACGAGTGCCCCGGGCCCGGGGAGCGGCCGGGCCACGGCTCGGCGGTAACCAGAACACCCGGCGCAGTCTGCAATGAAAATTGCCCAATTCCAATGATGATTGTGTCAATTTCACGATCTAGGCAAATAAATGGCTTCTAGTTAGGCTGCCAGTCATGATCGGCCGCCTTTACCGGTGGCCGATCGCGTGTCACCCGACGGGGAGGGTCACGGCCTTCCCCGGCATGCCCCGCCCCGGGCGCACGGACAGCCTCCCTCCCTGCCGCGTGAGCCGTTCATGCGTGCCGACAGGGAGGTCTCGTTGACCAGAAAGCCCTACTTACCGAGGATCAGACGCGCGGCTGTGCTCGCCGCCGGCCTCGGGCTCGTCGCGGCGATGGCGCCGCCCGCGAGTGCGGATCCCACCCCCACCCCCGCGCCGCCCGCCAAGTGGACGGCGACCCCCCTGACCGGGGGTGAGCCGGTCCAGGGCGCGAAGTCCCCCACCGGCAAGCTCGCCCGCAGTGACGAGGGGCTGCTGAAGTCGACCTCGGGCGCCACGGTCAACGTGATGGTCAAGCTCGACTACGACTCCTTCGCCGCCTATCAGGGCGGCCTCGAAGGGCTTCCCGCGACGAGCCCGGCCAAGACCGGAAAAGCTCTCGACATAAAGAGCGGCGACGCGAAGAAATACCAGAAACACATCGAGGACGTCGAGAACGCCTTCCTCGCCGAACTGGCCAGAAACGTGCCGGGCGCCGTCGCGGGCCAGAAGCTGCGGACCGTCTACGGCGGCATCGCGCTGCGCATCCCCGCCAACAAGGCGGCCGCGGTGCTGAAGCTGCCCGGCGTGGCCGCCGTCCAGGAGGACAAGCCCGAGCAGCTGCTGACCGACTCCAGCCCCGAGTTCATCGGGGCACCCGCGATCTACAACAAGCTGGGCGGCAGCTCCTCCTCCGGTAAGGGCGTCGTCGTCGGCATCCTCGACTCCGGCGCCTGGCCCGAGCACCCCCAGTTCGCCGACCCGGGTACGCTGCCCGCCGTACCGGCGACCAAGGACGGCACCCCGCGCGTCTGCAACTTCGGCGACAACCCGCTGACCCCGGCGGCCGACCCGTTCGTCTGCAACCGGAAGCTCATCGGCGGCGCCCCGTTCCTCGACACCTACAACGCGGTCTACCCCGGCGAGTACTTCCCGACCAGCGCCCGCGACTCCAACGGTCACGGCACCCACACCGCGACCACCTCGGCGGGCGGTCCGGTCGCCGACGCCAACCCGCTCGGCATCAGCCGCGGCCCGATCCACGGCATCGCCCCGGCGGCGCACGTGTCGATCTACAAGGTCTGCGGCGTCGAGGGCTGCTTCCCCTCCGACTCCGCCCAGGCGGTCGGCCGGGCCATCCTCGACGGCGTCCGCGTGATCAACTTCTCGATCTCGGGTGGCACCTCCCCCTACAGCGACCCGGTGGAGCTGGCCTTCCTCGACGCCTACGCGGCCGGCGTGCTCGTCTCGGCCTCGGCGGGCAACGCGGGTCCCGGCGCGGCGACGGTCAACCACGTCGCCCCGTGGGTGACCACGGTGGCGGCCTCCACCCAGCCCAGGACCTTCCAGTCGACGATCACGCTGTCCGGTTCCGGCGGCGCGACGGCCACGCTGCAGGGCGCCTCCATCACGGGGGGCGTGCCCTCCGCGCTGCCGCTGGTGCGGGCCTCGGCACCGCCGTACTCCAACGCGCTGTGCACCACGCCCGCGCCCCCGGGCCTGTTCTCCGGGAAGATCGTCCTCTGTGAGCGCGGTCCCAACCGGGTCCTGAAGAGCTTCACCGTCAAACAGGGCGGCGCGGCCGGCGTGATCCTGTACAACTCCAGCCCGCTCGACGTGATGACCGACAACCACTGGCTCCCCACGGTCCACATCGACAAGCCCGATACGGACGCGCTGCTGACGTTCCTGTCGGCCAACCCCGGCGCGACCGCCTCGTTCACCCAGGGCACCAAGGCCACCTGGCAGAGCGACAGGATCACCACGTTCTCCTCGCGCGGCCCCGGCGGCGACTTCCTCAAGCCTGACGTCACCGCCCCCGGCCTGCACATCGTGGCCGGGCAGACGCCGGTGCTGGAGGGGCCGGCCGGTGGCCCGCAGAACAACCTGTACCAGGTCATCGCGGGCACCTCGATGTCGTCGCCGCACGTCGCGGGCTCCGCGGCCCTGGTGTTCGCGCTGCACCCGGACTGGACTCCCGGCCAGGTGAAGTCCGCGCTGGAGACGACGGCCAAGACCTCGGTCACCAAGCAGGACGGCGTCACCCCGGCCGACCCGTTCGACACCGGCGGCGGGCGCATCGACCTGACCAAGGCCGGCGACCCCGGCCTGACCCTGGACGAGACGGGCGCGAACTTCCTGGCCGCGGCCGACGACCCGCTGAACCGCATCGACCTGAACCTGCCGTCGGTGAACGCCCCGATCATGCCGGGTCTCATCACCGCCAAGCGGACGGTCACCAACGTCACGGACAAGACACTCACCTTCGCCGCCACCGGCACGACCGTGGCCGGCGCCAACATCTCGGTGCTACCGCCGCTGTTCACCGTGAAGGCGGGCAAGACCGCCAAGTTCAGCGTGGTGATCACCGCGCCCGACCTGCCCGAGGGGCAGTACTTCGGCCAGGTGAACCTCAAGCAGGTGGGCGGCTCGCGCAACCTGCACCTGCCGGTCGCGTTCGTCCGCAAGCAGGGCGCCGTCCCGGTGGAGCAGACCTGCGCCCCGGCCACCATCCCGCGTAACACCGGCGAGTCCACCTGCACCGTCAGCGTGCGGAACGACACGCTCCAGGACGCCGAGGTCACCGCGGTCAGCACGCTGGACGCCAAGCTGCGCCTGAACTCGGTGACCGGCGCCACCAAGGTCGGTTCCCAGGTCGCGACGGCGAAGACCACCCTCGCGGCCAGGCAGCCGGACCGGCCGGGCATCGCCCCGGGCACCGGGCCGGCCCCGTACCTGCCGCTCGACGCCTTCGGCATCGCACCGGTACCGATCGGCGACGAGCAGGCGATCAACTTCACCGTCCCCGCGTTCCAGTACGCGGGCAGGACCTACACCAGGATCGGCATCGTCTCCAACGGCTACACCGTCGCCGGAGGGAGCTCGGGGTCGACGGACATCTCGTTCGAACCGCAGACCCTGCCCGACCCCTCGACCCCGAACAACGTGCTCGCCCCCTACTGGACCGACCTGGACGGCACCGGCGCGCCGGGCGTCTACGCCGGGACGCTGACCGACGGCGTCAGCGACTGGCTCGTCATCGAGTGGCGGGTCAACCTCTACGGAACGACCGACACCAAGGTGTTCCAGCAGTGGATCGGGCTGAACGGGACCGAGGACATCACCTACACCTACGACCCGGGCAATCTGCCCGGCGCTCCCCCGGCGGGCTACGGCCTGACCGTGGGGGCCGAGAACGGTGACGGCACCGCGGGCGGCCAGATCACCGGCCCGCCGACCGAGGACCTCCGGGTGACCAGCACGCCCGGCGCCCCGGGTGGCAGCCTGACCTACACGATGAAGATCAAGGGTGTCAGCGCCGGGACCGGGAAGGTGACGACGGGAACGTCGACACCGCAGGTCAAGGGCGTGACCATCGAGGTGGACAAGATAGTCGTCCAGTAGCGGGAGGGGATGTCGGACCGATGGGCCCGGCGCGACGCGCCGGGCCCATCGGGTCTTCAGGGGAACTTCGGGGAACAGGCACTCAGCGGTGGAGGTAGTCGACCAGGTACGCCTTCTCCGTCTCCAGCACCTCGATGGAGCTCTTGACCACGTCGCCGATGCTCACGATCCCGGCCAGCCGACCGGCGTCGACGACCGGCACGTGCCGGATGCGGTGCGTGGTCATGGTCTGGCGAAGGTCGTCGACGTCGGTGTCCGGGGGGCAGGTGCGGACCTCGGTCGTCATGATGGACGACACCGTGTCCTCCAGCACCCGCGCGCCCCGGTCGTACAGCCGTCGTACCACGTCGCGCTCGGAGACGATGCCCTCGATGGAGGAGCCGTCCTCGGACACCACCACGGCGCCGATGTTCCTCTCGGCCAGGATGGCCAGGAGTTCCGTGACCGTCGCATCGGGGCGTACGGTCGCCACCTCTGTTCCCTTGCCTTGCAGAATCGTACCGATCAGCATTGACACCACCTCGGTTCAGCCTGGCGCGGGTATCCCTTTCCTCTGCCCAATCGGCTCTCACGCTAAGCCACCAAGTCGGCAAAACGTGTGACCGTCAGGTAACGGGCAGCAGCCGGACCGCGTCGAGGGCCAGGGTGAGCTCGACGATGTCGAGCGGGCGCGCCAGGGAACGGCCGGTGAGCTGCTCGATGCGGCGGATGCGGTTGAAGACCGTGTTGCGGTGGCAGTACAGCTGCCCCGCGGCGCGCATGGCCGAACCCTCGCAGCGCAGCCACGCCTGCAGGGTGCCGAGGAGCACGTCCCTGTCCGCCTGGTCGAGAGCGAGGATGGGCCGCAGCACAGCTCCGCTGAGGTGGCCCGCGAGCTCGGGCTGGCTGACCACCAGGGCGGCGGGCAGCCTGTCCTCCAACCTGGCGATCTCCGGGCCGTCGCCCACGCACGTCCGCAGCGCGAGCTCGGCGAGCCGCCTGGCGCGGCCCAGCTCGGCCAGTCCCTCGACGATCGGACTGATCCCGGCGCAGCCGGTGACGTGCGGGCGCAGCTCCTCGGCCAGGTGTTCCATGTCCGCGTCGTGCAGCAGCACCACCGACACCTCGTAGTCGGGGCGCATCCGCCACAGCAACCGCATCGCACCCAGGGCGGTCGGCCGCGGCGCGTCGTCCCCGTGGTCGTGGCGGCCCGGCAACCTGGTGATGACGACGGCGTACCGGCCCAGCTCGGGCAGGTCCAGCGCGGCGGCGGCACTGCGGACCAGGGCGGCGTCCGCCCGGTCCTCCAGGAGCGCGTCGAGCAGAGCCTGGACCCGCTCGGCTGTGCGGCCGAACATCTCGGCCTCCCGTCTTCGGTAGGCCTCGGCGGCGGCGATCGCCTGCCTGTCGATGGCGTGCCACACCTTCGTGGCACTGCGGATCAGGACCGGCAGGCTGTCGGACTCCTCCTCGGTGACCACGTCGATGAGGCCGTCCCACATCACCTGCGCGGAGAGCCGGTAGCTGCGCAGCAGGGAGTCCATGGGCAGGCCCTGCTCCGCCCTGCGCCGGGCGGTCTTCTCCGCCTGCGGCAGGTCACGCCGCTCGGGGCGGGGCAGCAGGATGGCGCCGATGCCGTCCCGCATCGCCTCGTAGACGCTCTGCCAGTGGTCGTCGGTGGGCACCATCCTGCGGTACGCCTCGTCGGTGTCCCGGATCTTCGCGACGAGCTCGTCGGTGAGCTCGGGAAGTCTCAGCAGCAGCCGGCGGGCCGCCAGGCGCATGATCCTGCGTACTTCGTCGTCCGTAACCGGCCGGGTCCCCATCTGGGAATCGTGTCAGCAAGACCCGCAGTGGAACAAGGTTCTGTTCTGTTTCGTGATCCGGCGTTGTACTCGCGCACAACCGTGCCCCGTCCGCCATGGGCGCCCGCCCCGACTTCACCCGGCCCTCTGGACGCCGGTGAACCACCTCGGTTGGGTGCGTTCATCGGCTGTACAGGAGGAACACATGGACGTGCACGACCCTCGCCCGCCCGGAGACTCCGGGCTGGTCGTCAGGGATCTGGCGGTGGGTTACGGCCCTGTCCTGGCCCTGCGGGGTGTCTCGCTGGACGTCCCTCGCGGTTCGGTCGTCGCGGTGCTCGGCGGCAACGGCGCGGGGAAGTCCACCCTGCTGCGCGCCATATCGGGCACCCTCAGGTTCCACCGGGGCGGGATCACCGCGGGCGAGGTCACCTTCGGCGGGACGCGGCTATCCGGCGCCACCACCTCTGCCGTCGTGGCCGGCGGCGTCGTTCAGGTACCCGAGGGCCGCCGGGTCTTCGCGCGAATGACCGTGGAGGAGAACCTGCGGGCCGGCGCCCTCGGCGCGCCCGACCGGCGGTCGGCGGCCGAGGCGAAGGAGCGGGTGCTCACGCTCTTCCCCGTGCTCGCCGAGCGCGCCGGGCAGCGCGCGGGGCTGCTGTCCGGGGGCGAGCAGCAGATGCTCGCCATCGGCCGCGCGCTGATGGCCAGGCCGAGGATGCTCCTGCTCGACGAACCCACCCTCGGCCTGGCGCCGATGATGGCCTCCCGGATCGCCGACACCGTTCGCGAGATCAACGCCGGGGGGACCACGGTGCTCCTGGTGGAGCAGAACGCCGCCATGGCCCTGTCCCTGGCCTCGCACGCCTACGTGCTGGAGGTCGGCGAGGTGGTCCTGTCGGGACCGGCCGCCGAACTCGCCGCGAGCGACGAGGTGCGCCGCCGCTACCTGGGCATCGAGGACGCACCCGAGGACGCGCCCGCGGCCGCGGCCGGCGCCCGTCCCGTGCTGGCCAGGTGGTCCGCGTGAGCGACACGAACACCGCCGTTCCCCGGCTCGACGTGCGCGAGGTGACGGTGCGCTTCGCCGGGCTCACCGCGCTGGACGCGGTCGGCTTCACCGTCGAGCCCGGCAGTGTGCACGCTGTGATCGGGCCCAACGGGGCGGGCAAGTCGACCTGCTTCAACGTCCTGTCGGGCGTCTACCGGGCCACCTCGGGCAGCGTGCGGTTCGGCGACGCGGAGCTGACCGCCCTGGCCCCGCACCGCATCGCCGCCCTGGGCGTGGCGCGCACCTTCCAGAACATCGCGCTGTCGCCGATGCTGTCGGTCCGGGATAACCTGATGCTCGGCCGCCACCGGCTGACCCGCGCCGGGTTCCTCTCCGCCGGGCTGCGACTGCCGTCGGCCCGGCGCGAGGCAGCCGCGCACGGCGAGCGGGTGACCGAGATCGCCGCGTTCGTCGGGCTCTCCGAGCACCTGGCCACGCCCGTCGGACTCCTGTCGTACGGCGTGCAGAAGCGCGTGGAACTGGCCCGGGCACTGTGCATGGAGCCGCTGCTGCTGCTGCTGGACGAGCCGGTCGCCGGCATGAACGGCGGCGAGCGCCGCGACATGGCCGAACTGATCGTCGCGGTACGGGAGAGCCTCGGCATCTCGATCCTGCTGGTCGAGCACGACATGGGGATGGTCATGCGGCTCGCCGACGCGGTGACGGTCCTGGACTTCGGCAGGCGCATCGCGGACGGCCCGCCCGGCGAGGTGCAGAACGACCCCGAGGTCATCCGCGCCTACCTGGGCGCGGCGGCCGAGAGCACGACCGCGAGCGGGACCGAGGAGGTCACCTCATGATCACCTTTCTCGAACTCCTGGTGAACGGCATCTCCGTCGGAGCGGTGTACGCGCTGATCGCCCTGGGCTTCGTGATCATCTTCAAGGCGACCGAGGTGGTGAACTTCGCCCACGCCTCGCTGCTGCTGGTCGGCGGATTCGTGGTCGCGAGGCTGCACCCGCTGATCGGCTTCTGGACCGCGCTGCTGCTGGGCATCGCCGGTGCGGCGGTCGTGGGCGCCCTGATCGAATTCCTGATCATCCGCAGGGCGAACGTCATCTCGCACAGTGTCCTCGCGATCGTGACGATCGGTGTCGACATCGTGCTGACCACCGAGCTCACCAGGCAGATCGGCACCGACGTGCTCGCCCTGGGCGACCCGTGGCGCGACCGGGTGCTGCACCTGGGAGGCGTCAGCATCGCCGAGACCCGGCTCGTCGCGCTGGCCGTCGCCGCGGTCCTGATCTCCGCGTTCCTGCTGGCGTTCAAGTACACGAACTGGGGCATCGCCATGCGCGCCACCGCGGAGGACACCGAGACCGCCGCGCTGATGGGCGTGCGGCGCGGGCGGATCTCGATGGGGGCCTGGGCGGTCGCCGGGGCGCTCGCCGCCGTCGCCGCGCTCTTCCTGTGCGTCTTCCCCACACCGGGGCTGGATCGCAGCACCACCTTCGCGGCGATGAAGGCGTTCCCCGCGGCGATCCTCGGCGGCCTCGACTCCACCACCGGGGCACTGGCCGGCGGGCTGATCATCGGTGTCACCGAGGCGATGATGAGCGGCTACCAGAACGACCTGGTCTTCCTCGGCCGGGGTATCGGCGACGTCGCGCCGTTCCTGGTGATGATCGTGGTCCTGCTCATCCGCCCCGCGGGGCTGTTCGGGACGAGGGAGCTGGCACGTGTCTAAGAAGGTCATCCTCTCCTGTGTCGTGCTGGTCGCGGCGGCGGTCGCCGTACCGTTCTACCTGGAGGGCTTCTGGCTGCAGGCCGGACTCTTCGCGATGTCGGCGGCGATCGGGGCGATCGGCCTCAACCTGCTGACCGGTGCCACCGGCCAGCTCTCCATGGGCCACGCGTTCTTCCTCGCGGTCGGCGCGTACGCCTACGTCTACTTCGCCGCCGAACCGGAGGGCGGCGCGCACGCCCTCGGCGGCCTCGGCCTGCCCACGCCGGTCGCGGCACTGCTCGCGGTGCTCACCGCGGGCGTCGCGGGCGGGGTGTTCAGCCCCATCGCGGGACGCCTGAAGGGCGCGTACCTCGGCATCGCCACCCTCGCGCTGATCTTCGTCGGCCAGCACGTGCTGTTCAACGCCGAACCTGTGACGGGCGGCTACAACGGGCGGGCGGTGCCGCCGATGGAGCTGTTCGGATTCGTGTTCGCCGACTCCCCCGAACTGGTGATCGCCCAGGTGCCGTTCGGGTCGCTGGAGCGCCTGTGGTTCCTCGGCCTGGCCGTGCTGACCTGCGCGGCGCTGTTCGCCCGCGGGGTGCTGCGCGGCCGGCCGGGACGGGCCATGAACACCATCCGCGACCACGAGATCGCGGCCGGGGTGATGGGCGTGCCGGTGGCCCGCTACCGCGCCGGGGTGTTCGTGCTGTCGTCGATGTACGGAGGGCTGGCCGGGGTCCTGATCGCGCTGGTCTTCCAGCGCACCGTACCCGACTACTTCGGCCTGCTGCTCTCCCTCGACTACCTGGCGATGATCATCATCGGCGGCCTCGGCTCCGTCGCGGGCGCGGTGATCGGCGCGTTCTTCATCTCCCTGCTCCCCCAGCTGCTCAGCCGCTACAGCGACGCCCTGCCGCTGGTGGCCGAGCCCGGATCGGGCGGGGTCTCACCCGCCGAGGCGTCCCGCATCCTGTACGGCGCCGCCGTCGTCGTCATCGTCCTCTTCCTGCCCGGCGGGCTGCTCGGCCTCGCCAGGCGCCTGCGCCTCGCCGTGACCCGGCGGCTCACCCCGGCCCCCACGGCGAGGAAGACCCCGCTCTCCCCCTCTCCCACCCCCTCCCCCGACACAAGGAACTGACAATGGGAATCCCAAGAACCCCGGTCCGACGAATCGCGGTACTCGCCCTCCTGGCCCTGGCCGTCACCGCGTGCGCCAGTGAGAAGGCCACCGGGGGCAGCGGGGGCGCCCCCTCCGCCGTCGGGGGGGACGGCGTGAAGACCGGCCCCGGCGTCACCACCGACAAGATCACAATCGGTCTGATGACCGACCTCACCGGCCCGTACGCCTCCTTCGGCAAGAGCCTGACCCAGGCACAACAGCTCTACTTCGAGCAGACGAACGCGGCGGGGGGCGTGTGCGGGCGGCAACTGGAGGCTCTGGTCCGTGACCACGGCTACGACGTGCAGAAGGCGGTCGCGGCCTACACCGAGATCTCCCCGAAGGTGGTGGCCCTCGCCCACGTCGTCGGCTCCCCCATGGTCAACGCGGTCAAGCAGCGCATCGAGGCCGACGACATGCTCACCATCCCGCAGGCGTGGGCGACCGGGCTGCTCGGCAGCAAGCCCATCCAGGTCACCGGGACGACCTACGACATCGACATGATCAACGGGGTGGACTTCCTCACCAAGGAGAAGGGCATCAAGTCCGGCGACAAGATCGGCCACCTGTACTTCGAGGGCGACTACGGCGAGAGCGCGCTGAACGGCTCCAAGTACGCGGCGGAGAAGCTCGGCCTCAAGCTCGTGGAGCAGAAGATCAAGGCCACCGACCAGGACATGAGCGCCCAGGTCGCCGCCTTCAAGGCCGAGGGCGTCAAGGCCGTCCTGGTCTCCGTCGGCCCCAGGCAGACCGCCTCGCTCGTCGGCGTCTCGCTCGCCAAGGGCATGGACGTGCCGTTCGTCGGCAGCAACTCGGCCTACTCCCCGCAACTGCTGCCCACCCCGGCGGGCCCCGCGCTGCTGAAGGACTTCTACTACATCACCGCCGGCACCCCGATCAGCGCCGACCAGCCGGCCATGAAGAAGCTGGCCGCCGACTACGCGGCGAAGTATCCGGACGCGGCCATCGACAGCGGTGTCTCCGCCGGTTACTCGGCGGCGGCGATCGTCGTCGACGCGCTCAAGAAGGCCTGCGAGGGCAAGGACCTGACCCGGGCCGCCGTGGTCGCCGCGCACCGCGGCCAGTCGGCCTGGGGCGCGGAGTTCGGCACCGTCATGGACTTCACCACGTTCGACAAGCCCGCCTCGCTGCTGTCGTACGTCGCCAAGCCGGACAAGGACGCCCTGGGCGGCGCGGTGATCTTCAAGGAGGCCGCCACCTCCGACCTGGCCAAGACCTACCAGGTCCCGGTGGGCTGATCCGCGGTTCACGGCGGCGCCCCGCACCTCCCGCGACGGAGGTGCGGGGCGCTCCCGCTCCGGGCTAGCGTGGCGGGGACCACAGACCTTCGCGCCCGGGGACACGATGACCCAGAAGCTCAATACCGGCAGCCACGACCTGCCGGTCTCCGACGCCCTCGCCGAGTTCATGAACACCGGCTGGGCCGACACCCACCGCGACGACCTGGCCGCGCTGCCACAGGCCGCCTACACCGCCAAGCGGCGTGCCGCGCTCGCCGCCCGCTTCCCCGGCGAGCGGCTGGTCGTCCCGTCCGGCACGCTCAAGGCGCGTAGCAACGACAGCGACTACCGGTTCCGGACGCACAGCGCGTTCGCCTACCTCACCGGCGACCAGGAACCCGACGACGTGCTGGTCGTCGAGCCCTCCGGGGAGGCCGTCCTGTTCCTGCGCCCCCGCTCGGTGCGGTCGGCGCCGGGACAGGCCGGGCAGGAGTTCTACCGCGACCGCCGCTACGGCGAGTTCTGGGTCGGCCGCCGCCCCGACCTGGCCGAGGCGGAGGCGCTGTACCAGATCGCCTGCGCGCCGATCGACAGGCTCGACGACGTGCTCGGCGGGCCCGCGCGGGTGCTGCGCGGGGTGGACGCGTCGGTGGACGGGCGAGTCGCGCCCGGCGACGGGGACGAGGAACTGGAGACGTTCCTGTCCGAGATGCGGCTGATCAAGGACGACTGGGAGATCGCGGAGCTGCAGTTCGCGGTGGACGCGACCACCCGCGGGTTCGAGGACGTGGTGCGGGCCCTGCCCGCCGCCCTGGGGCACCGGCGCGGCGAGCGCTACCTGGAGGGGATCTTCGGCCTACGCTCCCGCCTGGAGGGCAACGCGGTCGGCTACGACAGCATCGTGGCCTCCGGCGCGAACGCGTGCGTGCTGCACTGGATCCGCAACGACGGGCGGCTGAACGAGAACGAGCTGCTCCTCCTCGACGCGGGCGTGGAGACCGACCACCTCTACACCGCCGACATCACCAGGACCCTGCCGCTTTCCGGGCGCTTCGCCCCCGTCCAGCGCCAGGTCTACGAGCTGGTGTACGAGGCCCAGGAGGCGGCGATCGCCGTCCTGCGACCCGGTGCGAGCTTCCGCGACTTCCACGGTGCGGCCATGCGGGTCATCGCGGAGGGACTGCGCGACTGGGGCGTGCTGAAGATCAGTGCGGACGAGGCGATGGAGCCGGACAGCGGCCTGTACCGCCGCTACACGCTGTGCAGCAGCGGCCACATGCTCGGCATGGACGTGCACGACTGCGCCAGGGCCCGCGCGGAGGTCTATCTGGACGGCGTGCTGGAGGAGGGTCAGGTGCTGACCGTCGAACCCGGCCTCTACCTGCAGCCTGACGACCTGACGCTGCCGCCGGAGCTGCGCGGCATCGGGGTGCGCGTCGAGGACGACCTCGTCATCACGGCCGACGGCGCCCGTCTCATGTCAGGCGGTCTGCCCCGCCACCCGGACGAGATCGAGAAGTGGATGCAGTGCTAATTGCGACGCTAACGCGTCGCGGTTCGGCCGCTCTTGTCCGGCTCCTTCCCTCGTCGAGGGTGGTCGTTCGTTCCTCGCGAGTCACTGGCGACGCTAACGCGTCGCGGTTCGGCCGCTCTTACCCGGCTCCTTCCCTCGTCGACCGGGGTCGCTCGTTCCTCGCGGCCCCGCTCTCCTCAGTCCAGTCGCCGGCGCGGCCTCACGGGCCCGTAGGTAAGCAGCCTCATGGGGCTCGTAGGTGAGGCGGCTTCCGTGGGGCGGGTAGGGGCGCGTCCCCATGGGAGGCGGGAGGAAAATGTGGGGGGCTGACAAGTTGAAAGGTGGGGGTCATACCTTTTCATCAAATTACTTGAGAAGCATCGACTTACTGGAATACCCGTCAGTAGCGTGGCTGATCCATGGTCTGAGTCGCTAGTTCCGAGGTGGTCATGGCTCAACGGACGGCGGGTTGATGGCGGTCGGCGGACGGACGAGGGTAACCGGTTACCTGGTCCGCCGGACGACCGGCGTGCTGGACCGGGTCGGCGACATGTCGGTGATCGCCCTTGAGGGTTTCCGCCGCACCTGGGACGTCAGGACCTGGTTCTGGGAGTTCGTCCAGCAGTGCTGGTTCCTGGCCCGTGTCACGAGCCTGCCCGTGCTGCTGGTCTCGCTCCCGCTGGGCGCGACCGTCGCCCTGCAGGTGGGCCAGCTGGCCTGGCAGCTGGGCGCCTCCTCCGCCACCGGCGGCGCGGTGGTCGTCGGCCTGGTCCGCGAGGTCGCCCCGATGGCCTCGGCCCTGCTGATCGCCGGGGCCGGGGGCTCGGCCATGACCTCCGACATCGGCGCCCGCAACATCCGTGACGAACTGGCCGCCATGGAGGTGATGGCGGTCAACCCGATCCACCGCCTGGTCACCCCCCGGCTCTGGGCGGCGAGCACGGTGGCGGTGCTGCTGGTACCGCTGGTCATCGTGGCCGGGGCGGGCGGCGGCTACTTCTTCAACGTCATCGTCCAGGGCGTCACGCCCGGCGCCTACTTCGACGGCGCGGTCTCGCTGCTGGTCACCAGCGACCTGCTGGTCACGCTGCTCAAGGCCTGGATCTTCGGCTTCATCGCGGCCATCATGTCGTGCTACTTCGGCATGACCTGCCAGACCAGCCCGGTCGGCGTGGGCCGGGCGGTGAACCAGTCGACGGTCGTCACGTTCATGCTGGTCTTCGCGGTCAACTACGTGATCACCATGATCTACTTCCTCGCCTACCCGCCGAGGAGCATGTGATGGCCGCCGTACCGGAGGTGCGCACCGCGGGGGTCCGCGCGTACGGGCTGGCCCGCGACGGCCTGGACCGGCTGGCCTCGCTGTCGGACTGGCCGCTCTTCCTGTGGAAGGTCGTCTTCTACTCGGTCAGGGACATCGTCCTGCGGCTGAAGTTCTCCAAGGTCGTGCTGCGCCAGGTCAGCGACGTGGTGGTGGGCGTCGGCGCGACGGTCATCGGCGGCGGCATGGTCTTCGTGGTGTTCACCATGGCCTTCGCGGTCGGTGCCACCGTCGGACTCCAGGGCTACCAGGGCCTGCAGTCGATCGGAGCCGAGTCCTTCATCGGGCTGGTGGGCAGCTTCGCCAACGTGCGGGAGATCACCCCGATCATCGCGGCGGTCGCGCTCGCGGCCCAGGTCGGCTCGTCCTTCACCGCCGAACTCGGCGCCATGCGGATCTCCGAGGAGATCGACGCGCTGGAGGTGATGGCCATCAACGCGTTCACCTACCTCATCTGCACCCGCGTGGTGGCCGCGATGATCGCGCTGATCCCGGTCTACATGATCGCGCTGTTCGCCAGCTTCTTCGCCACCCGGCTGATGTGCACCGTCCTGTTCGGCATGTCGCCCGGCGTCTACGACTACTACTTCTACCTCGGCCTGCCGGTGATCGACATCGTCTACAGCGTGGTCAAAGTGGTGGTGTTCGCGTTCGCCGTGGTCAGCATCCACTGCTACTACGGGTTCAACGCCACCGGCGGCCCGGTCGGCGTGGGCGTCGCGGCCGGGCGGGCGATCCGGCAGTCGATCATCACGGTCATTCTCCTCAACCTGCTGCTGTCCTACCTGTTCTGGGGTGGCGGCAGCAGCCTGAAGCTGACGGGGTGAGCCCGATGGCGACCAGGGGCGAGGTGGCGCTGCCGATCAGACTGGCGATCTCGGTCGCCGTGCTGCTGGTCCTGGCCGGATCCGTCCTCCTGGTGGTGCGGGGTGCGGCCGAGGTGAGCGGCACCCGGCTGAGCGCGGTGTTCACCCGTTCGGGCCAGGGCCTGGACCCCAACTCCCCCGTCAAGATCCGCGGCATCACGGTGGGCGGGGTCAGCTCGGTCACCCTGAACCGGCAGGGCCAGGCCGTGGTCGCCATCTATGTGGATCCCGGGGTCAGGGTGCCCCAGAGCGTCACCGCCACGATCGAGCCGAGCTCGGTCTTCGGCCCCAAGTTCGTCAACCTCGTCCCCGGCTCCGGCGAGACCTCCGGCCCCTACCTGCTCAGCGGCGCGGTCATCACCAGGACCGAGGCCCCCTCCGACCTGTCGGACTCCCTCACCGACGCGTACGAGGGGCTGAAGGCGATCGACCCGCAGGACGTCACGACCATCGTGCACACCCTTGGCCGGGGCCTGGACGGCAAGGGTCCGCAGCTGCGGGCGATCGTCGACGACGCCGGGAAGATCATCGGGGTGGCCCATCGGCACCGCGCCGACTTCCGGCGGTTCATCGGCGACGCCGGGGACCTCAGCACGTCCCTCGCCGACAAGGGCGACGAGCTGGTGGCCATCTCCGCGAACACCAACGTGATCACCCCCGACCTGCTGAAGCGGGCCGACAAGGTACGCGCCCTGCTCAAGGAGTTCGACGATCTCTCCCACCTGAGCGCGCACGGTCTGCGCAAGCACCGCGGCGACCTCAAAGCCGCCGTCAACTCCGGTGAACGCCTCGCCTCCCTGCTGTACGCGCAGCTCGGCATCGTCGGGGACGGTGTGCGAGGGCTGAACCAGCTGCTCTCCGCGCTCAACGACCTGGCCTCGGGGCAGGGCCCGAACGGTACCGCCCAGATCAAGATGGAGACCTTCATCTCGACGGACGTGTGCGAGCTCTTCGTCGGCGCGTGCGGCTCCACGAAGGGCGGGTGAACGCGTGGCCGGATCCGCGGAGCAGGTTCAGCGCCGCTGGACACTGGGCAAGTTCGCGCTCTTCCTCCTGGTGACGGGCACGCTGATCATCCTGATCGGCGGCCAGATCGCCAGGGTGAACGTGGGCGACTCCTACAGCCTCGTCGCCACCTTCGACGACGTCTCCGGTCTGCACGAGGGAGACCAGGTGAAGATCGCGGGTGCGCCCGTCGGGCAGGTCGGCACGATCGAGGTGGTCGCCGGCCGGGCCGAGGTCACGCTCAACGTACGGACGGACGTCCGGGTTCCAACCGACAGCTCGGCCTCGATCCGCTGGCGCAACACGATCGGGCAGCGGGTGGTCTACCTGGAGCCGGGCACCGCGGACAGGACGCTCGGCGACGGCGCCCGCGTGGAGCGGACGAGTTCGGTGGTCGACATCGGCGAGCTCGTCAGCGACCTGGGCCCGCTCACCCGCAGCCTCGACCCCGAGCAGATCAACCGGTTGCTGACCGCGGCGGGCGAGGCGCTGGACGGCAACCAGGAGAACATCCCCAAGCTGGTCGACAACCTCGACGACCTGACCGGCACGATCGCCGAACGCAAGAAGGTCATCCAGGGGCTGCTGGAGGACTACGCCACGGTGACCGACGTCGTCGCCCGCAGGGACCGGCAGATAGCCCAGCTGGTCGACAACCTGGTCGCGCTGACCGGCGCGTTCGCCCGTAACCGCGAACTGGTCGACGACGCCCTGGTGGAACTGTCCACCACGGTCAGGGTCAGCGACCGGGTGCTCGGCGCGAACTCCCAGGAGCTCGGCCGGGTGGTGGGCCGTCTGACCCGGTTCACCGGCGGCTTCCGGCGCAACATCGGCGGTGTGGAGAAGCTGCTCGGCACGCTCCCCCCGCCGATGCGGCGCTCGTTCCAGGTGACCGCGCAGGGCGACTTCGTCACCGCGTACGTGCCCTGCTTCGCGCTCGGCCCGCTGCCCTGCCCGTACCCGATGAAGAGCCCTCCGCCGCTGCGCGGCTCCTTCAAGCTGTCCGACACCGGTGACCTTCGGCGGGTTCTGGTGGGGCCCTGATGGCGCTCAAGTCGTTCCGCGACCGCGACAGGACCCTCGTCGGCCTGGTCTCGATGGCGGTCCTCGCCGTCGTGCTGGCCGTCACCTTCCTCATCGGCAACCTGGGGCTGCTGGAGGGGGGATACACGATGTCGGCGGTGCTGCCCGACTCGGCCGGGCTGCGTTCCGGCAACGACGTCCGGGTGGCGGGGGTGACGGTCGGCAAGGTCACCGGGGTCCGTGCCGACTACTCCCAGGGGCACGTCGTGGTGACCTGGAGGGTGGACGACGGGATCAGGCTCGGCCCGCAGACCCGGGCCGAGATCGCCCTGTCCAACCTGCTGGGCGGGCGCTACGTCAGGCTCACCGGGCCGGTCACCCGCCCGTACATGGACGAGCTGCCCGAGGAGCAACGCCGGATCCCCATGTCCCGGACGAGCACCCCCGTGCTGATCACCGACGCGCTCAAGGACGCGACCCGGCTGGCGCAGCGGCTCGACACCGACTCCGTCGACAAGCTGCTGGCCGAGCTGGCGGAGCTCAAGCCCGCCCGCCAGGGCAGGGTCAGCAGGCTGCTGGACAACATCGGCGAGCTGTCGGAGATCATCAGCGAGAGCGAGCCCCAGCTGCGGCGGCTGCTGGACAACGGCAACAAGATCATGGATGTGCTGGAGAAGAAGGACGCGCAGATCGGCCGCCTGATCGACTCGATCGAGGTCATGCTCAACGAGCTGCGACTCCGCCGTGACGAGCTGAAGTCGCTGCTCGGCGACGGCAGCGACCTGGTCGGCAGCATCACCACCCTGGTCAACCGGCACGAGAAGGACCTGATCACGGTGCTCGACGACGTGACCGCCATCAGTAACCGCCTCGACTCCACCAGCGGCAAGAACCTCAACTCGGTTCTCGCCTGGGTCGGCCCCACCTTCTCCGGGCTCGCCGCGGCCGGCGGTCACGGGCCGTGGGTGGAGGCCATCGCCACCGGGCTGGGACCGATCGACCCCGAAGTGCTCGCCGCCATCCGCAAGGACAGGAACAGCCGTTGACAGCACAGGGACAGCAGGGAGCGAGCCGCCCGCACCGCGCCCGCGCCGCGGCGCGGCCCCCGGCGCGCAGGGGGATCGCGGCGCTGCTCGCAGGAGTGCTGCTGGCCTCCACCGGAGGGTGTTCGCTGCTGCCGGGCGGGGCCGGCCCCTACCGGCTGACCGCCTACTTCAGCGCGGCGCCCTCGCTGTACGAGCAGGCGAAGGTCAAGGTGCTGGGCCTGGACGCGGGAACCGTGCAGAAGCTCACGGTCGAGGGCGACCGGGTCCGGGCGGACCTGCTGATCGACGGTGAGGTACCGCTGCCCGCCGATGTCAACGCCGTCGTGGCCGCACAGAACACGCTGGGCGAACGGAACGTGGTGCTCCACCCGCCCTGGACGCCCGGCAAACCGAAGATCGCCCCCAATACGGTGATCCCGCTGGAGCGGACCGACCTGCCGGTGGAGATCGACGACGCCCTGGAGGCGTTCACCAAGCTCACCGACGCCCTCGACACCGACAAGATGGGCGATGTGGCCGGCAACCTGGCCGACACCGTCAGGGGCCGGGGCACCCAGATCAACGGCGCGCTCGCCGACGCCGCCGCACTGACCCGCACCCTCGCCGGGCAGGACGAGCAGCTGATCGAGCTGGCCAAAGGACTCAACCGGATCGCCACCAACCTCAACAGGCGTGAGAAGCAGGTGAAGACCACCATCGACGCCTTCGCCGAGGCCGGTGCCACCCTCGCCGACGAGCGGCAGCGGATGAAACGCTTCATCACCGGCCTGGCGGAGCTCGTGCAGCGCGGTGACGTGCTGATCGAGGCGTACCAGGAACGGCTGCCCAGGGGGGTGGCCAACTTGGCCGAGCTGGTGCTGACCCTCAAGGTCAACAGCGAGTCGGTGGCCGAAGGTATCAGGAGCACCAGGAAGTTCCTCGACAACATGATCCTGTCGTGGGACAGGAAGAACCACGTGCTCAAGATCCGTGTGGTGCTCAACGCCCTGACCCGGGCCTGGCTGACCCCGCTCTTCGAGGCCCTGGGCCTGGGCAGGGTGCCCTGCCTGCCGGGAGAGCTGAGCAACTGCCCCTGGCAGAAGAACGGGAAGGGCCGCTGATGGGCGCGGTGGTACGGGATCGGACCGAGAGTCCATCGGCGCCACCGCCGGGCATGGGACGAAGGATCGCGGACCGGTGGCGGTGGTGGACCCGCCCGGCCGCCGGGCTGGCCGTGCTCTGGCTGGGCACGGCGTGCAGCCTGCAGACCCTGGGCGCGCCGACCGGCGGGCTCACCCTGACCGCGACCTTCGACGACGTGCAGAGTCTGGTCGCCGGGCACAGCGTGCAGGTCTCCGACGTGCGGGTGGGCAGCGTGACCGACATCCGGCTGGAGGGCTACCGGGCGAAGGTCACCATGTCCATCGAGGACGGCAACCAGGTGCCCGAGGGGACGAGCGCCGTCGTCGCCAAGACCTCGATCCTCGGCGAGAACTACGTCGAACTGGATCTTCCCGAAGGACGGGACATGACGACGGGGCCGTTCCTGCGGAACGGCTCGGCCATCGCCGTGACCTCCGTCAAGCCCGACATCGAGCAGGTCACCGAACGGGCCGGGCCGCTCATCGACGCGCTCGGCGCCCAGGACGTGAACGCCGTCCTGGACGCGGCGGCGACCGGGATCGGCGGCAAGGGCAAGGACCTCAACCGGCTCCTGCGGCAGACCACCGAGGTCACCACCGCCTACGCGCAGTCCCGCGAGGACCTGGCCCGTACCATCGACGGCCTGGCCAGGCTCGGCGACGAACTCGCCAAGGGCACCGCGGAGCTGGACCGGCTGCCCGGCACGCTCGCCGACGCCACCACCCGCCTGAACCACGGCCGCAGGCACATCAAGAAGACCCTCAAAGAACTCACCGCGCTGGCCCGCGAGGCCAACGACACCATCTATCCCAGGCACGAGGCCCGGCTGCGCACCCTGCTGCGCGAACTCGACGCGGTCTCCGCCTCCGCGGTACGCGGCAAGGAGGACCTGAAGCTGCTGGTGAGCCGGGTGCAGAGCTTCCTCGACCAGCCACCGCTCGTGGTGAACGGCCAGTTGCTGATCTCCGTGTGGCTGAAAGGACTGCTGGTGTCCGAGCCGAAGAAGAGCGAGCGGCCCCGCCTGCCCAACTCGGTGGACGACTTCCGCCTGCTGCTGGGGCCGCCGCGATGAGGAACCGCATCTGGATCAACCTCGGCTTCTTCGTGGTACTCGGCGTCGTGATGACCGTGTGGGCGTTCACCACCATCATCAAGCTCGACCTCGTCGAGCGGCCGTACCGGATCAACGCCGAGTTCCTCTCCTCCCCCGGCCTGGTGGAGGGCTTCGACGTGGCCTACCTCGGTGTGCGGATCGGCCGGATCAGCGGCGTGCAGCTGGCCCCCGGCAAGATCGTTGTCGCGCTGAGCATCGATCGCGGGGTGCGACTGCCCCGGGACGTCACCGCCGAGGTGCGCCGTAAGTCCGCCGTCGGCGAGCCGTACGTGGAGATCTCCCCGCCCGAAGGCGGAGCCGGTGGGGGCGCCGTCCTGGCCGCGGGCGCCACCATCCCGCTGGCCAGCACCTCGGTGCCGCTCGACTACCGGAAACTGTTCGACGGAATCGGCAAGCTGCTCGACGCGGTGCCGGCCGAGGACGCCCGGACCATCGTGGGAGAGCTGGCGGCCGGGCTGAACGGGCGGACGACCTCGATCCGGGAGATCGTCGACAACGCGCACGACCTCACCGCGACCCTCGCCGACAACACCGACGTGCTGGACGAGCTGTCGGTGCAGCTCACCAGGCTCACCGGGACCCTGGCGGGCCGACGCGAGAAACTGTCCGAGGGGGTGCAGGACCTGGCCGGGGTGACCCAGGCCATCCGCGACTCCCGCAAACAGCTGAACGCCGCCCTCGACCACGGACCGAGCTTCTTCCGGCAGGTCAACACCCTGCTCACCACCGCGCGCCCCGGCCTTTCCTGCGTGCTGACCGCCGGAGGCATCAAACCCGGCAAGGTGTTCGGCGGCGCCGCCCCCGACAACGTCAACCGCCTGCTCCGCAACATACCCACCGCACAGGCGCTGCTCGCCGACGTGGGCGACAGGCAGGCCGGCGGCCTGTACGGCAGGACCGCGTTCATCTTCAGCGTCCCCGGCGGCCCCAAGGCCGCGCGGGAGTATCGCAACCCGCTGGCTCCCCCGACGATTCCCAAGCTCCGTACCTGCCCGAAGGGGCCCGCGAGCAAGGTGGCGGTCGGAAGGGACGAGGAGGCTCCCCGCGACGAGAACACCGAAGGAACCGCCGACGACTCGGCGGACGGAGCGACCGCCGAACCAGGCGACGCGACGCCGGCGCCCGAGGAGAGCCAGGAGCCGGTACCGGCCGCGGACGCCGACCGGACCCCGGAGTCCTCCCAGGACATGACCCCCCTCATCGTTGCGATCTTCGCCGCGGTCGTCGTCTCCGGCGGTGTGCTCGGCTGGATCGCCGTCGGCCGGGCCTCCCGCCGCCGTGAACAGGAGTAAGCCCTTGACCCCCACCCCCCGCACGTCGGAACAGCGCCGGCACGACCCCGCCGAGGACACTCCGGACCAGGACCGGGAATCCGCTGAGGAGACGGAGGCCGGACCCTCCACCGGGACGAGCGCGGAGGAGGACGCTCCGGTTCCCGAGCAGAAGCAGGGCCAGGAGGCCGCTGACGAGACGAAGGCCGGACCCTCCGCCGGAGCGAACGCGGACCCCGAGCGGGAGCACGGAGCCGCGGACCGGGAAAAGAGCGGATTCAGCACGTGGCGCGGCAGGCTGGCCGGTGCCGTCGCGGTCATGCTGTTCGCGGCGACCGCGACCACCGCGGTGCTCCAGTGGACGGCCGCCGACCGGCTGGCGCGGGAGAAGGCCGACCGCGGGGCGGTGTCCACCCGGGCGGGCGAGTTCGCCGTGGCCCTGCAGACCTACGACCACACCGACCTGCAGGCCTACCGCGACCGGGTCTTCGCCATCTCCGGCGAGGACTTCGAGAAGACCTACAACGAGGCGTTCAGCCCGCTCGAAAGCGTGATCATCACGATGCGGGCGAGCTCTTCGGCCTCGATCCGCGGCGTCTACGTCTCAGGGGTCGGCGAGGGCAGGGCGAAGGCGATCACGGTGGTCGACTCCCAGGTCACGAGCACGGCCGGGACCCGGCGCATGCTCGGCACGTACATGGAGCTGAGCCTGATCAAGACGGGGGGCCAGTGGAAGGTGAACGCGGCCACGGTGATGGGCGCCGCCGAGGAACTGGTCACCGACCCGAACGGCGAGACCGCCGAGCCGTCCCCGACGTCATCCCCGGCACCGTCGCCGAGTAAGAAGAGCGATTGACGACGGAGAGAACCCCCTCCGGCCGCGCTGACGCCGCCTACCACGAGTGATCGGCGCCTTCTGAGGTAGGTTCTGATCCATGACCCTGCAGCAGGCCTCGCCCGGCGAACGGAGTGGTCGGCCGGGGGGCGGACCCGCCGAAGTCACCGGCGCGGGGAACGAGAGTGGTGAGCGACCGGTGAACGACGAGACGCCTCGCTGGCTGTCGTCAGTCGAGCAGCGCGCGTGGCGTGCCCACCTCGCCGCGCACAAACTCCTCGAACACCGCCTCGACCGCGAACTACAGCCCTTCGGGCTCTCGGTGAACGACTACGAGATCCTGGTGAACCTGTCGGAGACCCCCGGGCACCGCATGCGGATGAGCGACCTGGCGGACGCCACGATCCAGTCCCGCAGCCGGCTGTCGCACCAGATCTCCCGGATGGAGAAGGCCGAGCTGGTCGCCAGGGAGACCTGCGCCGATGACCGGCGCGGCACCTTCGCCGTCCTCACCGAGCACGGCTGGGACACCATCAACAGGGTCGCGCCGCACCATGTGGCCGGCGTACGCCGGCATTTCATCGACCTGCTCACCGACGATCAGCTGATCGAGCTGGAAATCGCCTACGCTCCGGTGGTGGAGCACCTCAAAAACTTTCGCTGACGCGAAACCGATACCGCCCGTACTCCCTTACTAGACCACGCTGTCGTTACGATCCGCCCATGTCTGCTCGCCGGATCTTCATCGCCGCGGTGCTCACCGCGTGCTCCCTGGTCACCGCCTGCAGCGGCGGCAACGCCTCCGACGCTACGACGGCCCTCCCCAGCGGAGCCGAGCTGGTCAAGAAGTCCGCGGAGGCGACACGTGCCGTGAAGTCGGCGACCTTCTCCATGGAGACCGAGGGCACTCCCGCGGTGCCGGTCAAGAAGGCCTCCGGCCGCCTCAGCGGGACCGGCGACGCGGACGGCACCATCCAGATCGACGTGGCGGGCAGCCTCCAGGAGATCAGCTTCGTGCTGATCGGGGAGACCGTCCACTTCAAGGGGGTGACCGGAGGCTTCCAGAAGATGTCACGGAGCCAGCTGGCGGCGATCTACGACCCGTCCGCCATCCTCAACCCGGAGAGGGGCCTCGTACAGTTGCTGAGCAACGCGCTGGACCCGAAGACCCAGGCGGCCGAGAAGGTGAACGGCGTCGACTCCTACCGGGTCTCGGCGACGCTCTCCCAGCAGGTGCTCGCCACGATGGTGCCCGGCCTCGCGCAGAGCGTGGACGGCACGCTCTGGATCGACAAGACCACCAGCCGCCTGCTCAAGGCGGATCTGCCACTGACCGGCGGCAAGGTGATCGTGGTCTTCGGCGACTACGACGTGCCGGTCCAGGTCACCGCTCCGGCCCAGTGATGGCGACCCGCGCCGTCTCGGAGGACGGTGGCCGGACGGCCCGGCGACGGGCCGCTCTCGGCGTCGGCGGCACCGCGGTGCTGCTGGCGGCGCTGGACGCGTACGTCGTGGTCACGGTCCTCGTCGACATCGCCAAGGACGTCGACGTCCCGCTCAACCACATGGAGCGGGCCACCCCGATCGTCACCGGCTTCCTGCTCGGCTACATCGCGGCCATGCCGCTGCTCGGCCAGCTCTCCGACCGGTACGGCAGGCGCCCGCTCATCCAGCTCTGCCTGGCGGGCTTCGCGGTGGGCTCGGTGGTCACCGCGCTGGGTGAGACGGTGCCCTGGCTGGTCGCCGGACGGGCCCTGCAGGGGGTCGCCGGCGGTGCGCTGCTGCCCATCACCATGGCTCTGATCGGAGATCTGTGGGATGAGGACGAGCGTCCGGTGGCGCTCGGCGCGGTGGGATCGGCCCAGGAGCTCGGCAGCGTGCTGGGCCCCCTGTACGGCGCGGCCCTCGCCGCCCTGGTCCCGCCCACCCTCCAGTTCGGCGGCGTGCAACTCGGCGGCTGGCGGTCGATCTTCTGGCTGAACATCCCGCTGGTGGCCCTGGCCGCGGTCGCCGTACATCGGTCGGTGCCGCCCCCCGGCCGTGACCGGAGCGGCGCCGGCGGCAGCCGCGTCGACGTGGTCGGCGGGCTGCTGCTGGCGCTCGCGCTCGGCCTGCTCGTGGCCGGTCTCTACAACCCCGACCCGAGCAAGGCGGTCCTCCCGCCCTGGGGCCTGCCGGCGATCGTCGGCGGGGTCGTGTCCGGCGCCGTGTTCGTCGCGTGGGAGACGCGTGCCAGAACCCGGTTGATCGACATGGCGGGGGTGCTGCGCGGCCCGTTCTTCGCCACGCTCGGAGTGAGCTTCCTGACCGGTGCCGCGCTGCTGGTCACCCTGGTCGACGTGCAGCTGTCGGCCCAGACCCTGCTGCGCCTGGACACCCTGGACGGCGCCCTGGTGCTGTCGCGCTTCCTGGTCGCGCTCTCGGTGGCCGCTCTGGTGGGCGGCCTGGCGTCCCGCCGGTACGGTGAGCGCGCGGTGACGGTGATCGGGCTGGCGCTGGCCGCGGTCGGCTACGTGCGCATCGGCCAGTGGCCACTGGACCTCGCCTCGGCCGGGTACCGGATGGACGCCGACCTGATCGTCGCCGGTCTGGGTCTGGGTCTGGTGATCGCACCGGTCTCCTCCGCGGTGCTGCGCGCCGTCCCCGCCGTCCAGCACGGGGTGGCCTCGGCGGCGGTGGTCGTGGCCCGGATGATGGGCATGCTGCTCGGTGTCGCCGCGCTGTCCGCCTGGGGCTTCCACCGCTTCCAGTCCCTCACCGCGGACCTGGACACACCGCTGCCCTTCGGCGTGGACCCGGCCGTGTACGCCACCCGGCTCGCCGAGTACGAGGGGAAGGTCAGGGCGGCGCTGCACACCGAGTACAGCGAGATCTTCCTGATCACCGCCGCCCTGTGCGGGGTGGGCGTGCTGGTCGCGCTGCTGCTGCCGAGCGGGTCCGGGTCGTCCGACCCGGTCTGATCCGGTCTGATCCGGTCTGATCCGGGCGGCGGCCTCGCCCACGCGGTACCCGGCCCGGTGCCGCTCGGGACCCTGGCCTCGGCCGTCGCCTCCGTCTCCAAGTACACTCTGGCCCCGCCACGGGTGACGTGCGGCGTGCCCCGCCCGGCACCGGGAGGGGGCGGCACCCCGCGACGGTGTGACGGGGGTTCGTCACCGGGCGAACGTACCGACGACCATTGGGATGATGTGATGCTTGTGGGGGCCACGCGACCGGACCTGGCCGGACTCGGCGAGGGATTCGACGCGTTCTGGCATGAGCGGCACCTGTGCACGCTGACCACCGTCCGCTCCGACGGGACGCCGCACGTGGTGCCCGTCGGGGTGACACTCGACGCCGGCACGGCGATCGCCCGGGTCATCACCTCGCGCGGGTCGTACAAGGCCCGGCTGGTGGCCGCCGCGGGTCCGGCGGGCGCGCCGGCCGCCGTCTGCCAGGTCGACGGGCGGCGCTGGTCCACCCTGGAGGGGCGTGCGGTGCTCCGGGACACCCCCGAGGAGGTCGCCGACGCCGAGCGCCGGTACACGCTGCGCTACCGCGCCCCCCGGGTGAACCCCGACCGTGTCGTGATCGAGATCCAGGTGACCCGGGTGCTCGGCAATGTCTGACCCGGGACACGTCCCGCTCCCCCGCGTCCCCGGGCTGCCGGACGAGGCGTTCGAGCACGACGGGCAGCTGACCAAGCGCGAGGTGCGGGCGGTCACCCTGTCCCGCCTCGCGCCCGTCCCCGGCGAGCTGCTGTGGGACGTCGGCGCGGGTGCGGGGAGCATCGCGATCGAGTGGATGCGCTGCCATCCCGCGTGCCGGGCCGTGGCGGTGGAGAGCCGCCGGGACCGGGCGGAGCGGGCCGCGCGCAACGCCGCCGCACTGGGAGTGCCCGAGCTGGAGATCGTCGTCGGCGCGGCCCCCGGCGCGCTCGCCGGGCTGGCCACGCCCGACGCCGTCTTCGTCGGCGGCGGCGCGACGGCCCCCGGGGTGCTGAGCACCTGCTGGGCGGCGCTCAGGCCGGGCGGCAGGCTGGTGGTCAACGCGGTGACCCTGGAGTCCGAGGCGGTGGTGGCCGACTGGTACGGCAGGTACGGCGGGGACCTGGTGCGCCTCGCGGTCGGCCGCGCCGCCCCGGTCGGCGGCTTCACCGGCTGGCGGACGATGATGCCGGTGACCGTCTGGTCATCGGTCAAAGAGTCACCGGTCAAAGAGTCACCGGTCAAGGAGGAGGAGTCTTGACGGCCAGGGTGCGTTTCGTCGGAGCGGGTCCCGGAGCCGCCGACCTCGTCACGGTGCGCGGCCTGCGGGTGATCGCCTCGTCCCCGGTGTGTCTGTACGCCGGATCGCTGGTGCCGCGCGAGCTGCTGGACGACTGCCCGCCCGGGGCACGGCTGGTGGACACGGCCGGGCTCACCCTCGACGAGATCGTCGCCGAGATGGCCGGCGCGCACGCGGCCGGGCTGGACGTCGCCCGGCTGCACTCGGGCGACCCCTCCGTCTTCAGCGCGATGGCCGAGCAGATGCGGCGGCTGGACGCGCTCGGCATCCCGTACGACGTGGTGCCGGGCGTCCCGGCCTTCGCGGCCGCGGCGGCCTCGCTGAAGCGGGAGCTCACCGTGCCGGGAGTCGGGCAGTCCGTCATCCTCACCCGTACGTCCGCGCGTGCCACGCCGATGCCGCAGGGCGAGGAGCTGGCCACGCTCGGCGCGAGCCGGGCGACCATGGTGCTGCACCTGGCCGTGCAGCGGATCGAGGCGGTCGTCGCGGAGCTGCTCCCCGCCTACGGCGCCGACTGCCCGGTGGCGGTGGTGGCCCGGGCGAGCAGGGACGACGAGGTGATCCTGCGGGGCACCCTGGCCGACATCGCCGAGCGGGTCAGGGCCGCCGGGGTGCTGCGGACGGCGGTGATCGTGGTCGGGCGGGTGCTGACGGCCTCGGCGTTCCCCGACAGCCACCTCTACTCGGCGGACAGGTGCCGGGGGTGAGCGGCCGATGCGACGCCTGCTGATCCTGGGCGGCACCGCGGAGGCCAGGGCGCTGGCCGCCCGGCTGGACGGGCAGGCGGATCTGCACGTGGTGTCCTCGCTGGCGGGACGGGTCGCCAACCCCAGGCTCCCGGTCGGCGAGGTGCGCGAGGGTGGATTCGGCGGCCCCGAGGGGCTCGCCGGGTGGCTACGGGAGCACGCGATCGACCTGGTCGTCGACGCCACCCACCCGTTCGCCCGGCGGATGACCGCCTCGGCCGTCGCGGCCTCCGCCGGCACCGGGGTGCCGCTGCTGGTGCTGCGCCGCCCCGGCTGGCAGCAGGGTCCGGACGACGACTGGCGCTGGGTGCCCACGCTTGAGGCCGCCGCCCGCCTGCTGCCCGAGCTGGGGAGGCGGGTCTTCCTCACCACCGGCCGCCGCAGCCTGGCCGCGTTCACCGGCCTTGACCTGTGGTTCCTGGCCAGGTCCGTCGATCCGCCCACCCCACCGCTGCCCGGCCGGACGGTGGTCGTGCTCTCCCGGGGGCCGTACACCCTGCGCGGAGAGCTGGAGCTGATGCGCGAGCACCGCGTCGAGGTGCTGGTGACCAAGGACAGCGGCGGCGAGATGACCACCGCCAAGCTGGCCGCCGCTCGGGAGCTGGGGCTTCCGGTGGTCATCGTACGGCGGCCGCCGGTTCCCGGCGGTGTCCCGCTGGCGGACACCGCCGAGGCGGCCGCGGCCTGGGTGGAGGCTCAGGCCGGGTAACGGCGCGGGGTGTAGACGACGGGCCGTCCGCCGCGTTCGGTGAGCCGGGTGGTGGACGAGCCCACGATCAGCAGGCAGCGCATGTCGATCGCGGCGGGGTCGAGATCGGCCAGTTCCACGACGCGCACGCTCTCCTGCGGGCCGCCGACATCCCGCCCGATGACGACGGGCGTGCGCGGGGAACGGTGTTCGAGCAGCAGGTCGCGCATGGCGGCCACCTGCCAGGTCCGGCTCCGCGAGGCCGGATTGTAGATCGCCAGCACCAGGTCGGCCCGTGCCGCGGCGGTGATCCGGTCCGCGACGACCTCCCACGGCTTGAGCAGGTCGGACAGCGACAGCACGCAGAAGTCGTGGCCCAGCGGGGCCCCGGCGCGACTGGCCACCGCCTGGGCGGCGGTCAGGCCGGGCAGCACGCGTACCTCGACATCGGCGAACCTCGGCTCGGACGCGACCTCGAGCACCGCGCTGGCCATGGCGAACACCCCCGGATCACCCGAGGAGACCACGGCCACCCGCGATCCGGCGGCGGCCAGCCCCAGCGCGTGCGCGGCGCGCTCGGCCTCGACCCGGTTGTCCGTGGGGTGGCGGCGCTGGCGCGGGTTGGGCGGCACCCGATCGAGGTAGGGGCCGTAGCCGATCAGCTCGTCGGCCCGGGCGAGGGCGTCCTGCGCCTCGGGGGTCAGCCACGGCCGCCCGGCGGGGCCGAGTCCCACCACGACGACCTCGCCGCGCCGCTCGTCTCCGGCCTGCTCCTCGCGGTCGGCCGCGGCCTTCGCGGAGAACGGCGTGAGCGGGCTGGGCAGCAGCGCGAGGGAGAAGTAGGGGACCGACTCGGGGTCGACGTCCGCCAGCGGCTCGATGCGCTGCTTGCCGGTGGTGGCCCGCTCGACGTACCAGGCATCGTCGAGACGACCGGCCTCGGCGAAGGCGGCGCGGACCTTCTCGAAGGTCCTGCCGAGTTTCAGCACCGCGGCCGAGTCTGCGGCGGCCAGCCGCTCGGCCAGCACGTCCGCCGGGAGCGTGCCGGGCAGCACGGTCAGCGTCTCGTCCCGTTCGACCAGCGGGCGGCCGAGCACCGCGGCGGCCCCGCTGACCGAGGTCACTCCCGGCACCACCTCGGTCGGGTACCGGTGCGCGAGCCGCTTGTGCATGTGCATGTAGGAGCCGTAGAAGAGCGGGTCGCCCTCGCAGAGCACCACCACGTCGCGTCCGGCGTCCAGGTGCGCGGCCAGCCGCACGGCGCAGTCGGCGTAGAAGTCGTCGAGCGCGCCCTGGTATCCGCCGGGGTGGTCGGTGGTCTCGGTGGTCACCGGGTAGATCAGCGCCTCCTCGACCTGGTCTCCCCGCAGGTAGGGCAGCGCCACCGACCTGGCGATGCTCCGCCCGTGCCGGGCGCTGTGGTAGGCGATCACGTCGGCCGCACCGAGCAGCCTGGCCGCCTTCACCGTCACCAGCTCCGGGTCTCCCGGCCCCAGCCCGACCCCGTACAGGCACCCGAGACCCTCGCTCAACCCGCTCACTCCCCCTCACCCGCGACCGCGTTGACGACAGCCGCCGCCATCGCGAGCCCGACCCCGCACCGGCACCCGAGATCCCCGCTCAACCCGCTCACTCCTCCTCACTCGCGACCGCGTTGACCGCGGCCGCCGCCATCGCACTGCCGCCCCTGCGCCCGTGCACCACCAGGTGGTCGAGTCCGGCCGGGTGCTCGGCCAGGGCCAGCTTCGACTCCGCGGCCCCGATGAAGCCGACCGGCACGCCCAGCACCGCCGCCGGGCGTCCGGCACCCTCCTCGACCAGTTCGAGCAGGCGGAACAGTGCGGTCGGCGCGTTGCCGATCGCGACCACCGCGCCGTCGAGCCGGTCGCGCCACAACTCCAGCGCCGCGGCGCTGCGGGTGGTGCCCAGCCGCAGCGCCAGCTCCGGCACCCGCGGGTCGCCGAGCGTGCAGATCACCTCGTTCGCCTTCGGCAGCCGCCGCCTGGTGACGCCGGAGGCGACCATCATGGCGTCGCACAGCACGGGCGCGCCGTCGCGCAGCGCCCCGCGCGCCGCCGTGACGACTCCCGGCGACCACGCGAGGTCGTTGACGAGGTCGACCATGCCGCAGGCGTGCACCATGCGGACCGCGACCTGTGCGACGCCCGGCGGCATGCCGCCGAGGTCCGTCTCCGCGCGGATGGTGGCGAAGGAGCGGCGGTAGATCTCCGCTCCGTCCCTGATGTAGTCGATCACTTTCCCTCTCTGGTCGCCGCCACCGCGGCGCTCGTCTGCTCGGCGTCGGCGAACGTACGGCTCACGCCGTCCGCCTCGACGCGGTATCCGTCTCCGGTCGCGACCACGTCCACGACCTGGCCGCGCGGGCGTCCGCATCGCCGCTCGCAGCCCGACCAGTGCACGGGAAGCGCACGGGTGCGGCTCCGCGGGGGGCGGACGCCGTCAGGACCGCCCGCACCGGACTCGGAGCCGGTGCCGCCGTTCGCGTGCACACCCGCGTGGACGTCGGCGTGGACGTCGGCGAGGGCCTTCGCGCATCCGGGCCGGCCGACGCAGGCGGTCAGGCCCAGCCACGGTGACGCCGGGTCGCCGACCAGGCCCGCGTCCGCGAGCGCCGCCCGCCGGCCGTCGACCTCCCGCGGCGGCAGGTCGGGGACGACGATCGTCCGCCACGGCGTCACCCGGACCTCTCCCCCGCCGTGCTCGGCCGCCCGGGCGAGCGCCTCCAGCTGGGCCGCCGTGAGCCGCCCGAGCGCGGCGAGAACGGTGAGGGCCGATCTTCCGTCACGCTGTGCGATGACCCCGACCGTGCCTCCCCCCGCCGTCCGCGCCCGTCGTACGGCGGGGGCGGACAGCCGGAGAGCCGGCTCCGTCCCGAGAACGCGGGCCGAGACCCGTCCTGGACCGTCGGTCAGCTCGGCGAGCCGCCACGCGCCCGACCCCTGCTCGGCGCGCTCGGCCAGGAACGCCTCGGCGACCGCGAGCATGCCGGTGACGGCGGAGGAGACGGGTGCGCGCAGCCCCCGGTCGGCACCGGCGAGCAGCAGCGCCACCTCGGAGACGTCGTCCACCGAGGCGTCCACCGGTTCGACCGGCAGCAGTGTGACGTCCGCGCCGAGGGCCGCCATGTCGCCCGAGCCGTCGTCGAGCGCGAAGAGGAACCGGCCGGGCAGGTCGGCGAGCACGGGCCGGGCGCGGAGTTCCCCGTCCAGCCGGGACACGAGCGGACGGACGTCGAGCAGGCTCGCGGGTGCCCGCCCGGCCAGGGGTGAGGCCACGATGTTGCGTACCAGCTCATGCGTGGCCGACGGCAGCAGCCCGGCGGCGGCCAGCCGCACGGCGAGGTCGGATGCCGGGGAAGGCCGCCGAGCGTCGTCCGGAACGCGCGCGTCGCCGGGTGCCGGACGCACGGCGGGAAGGGGCTCGCCGTCCTGCGGCGGGAGGCCGCGCACCTGGAGGTTCGCCCGGGAGGTCAGCTCGATCACGCCGGATCCGAGCTCCCGGGCGGCGGCGGCGACCACGCGGAGCTGACCCGCCGTGAGCGCCCCGCCGGGAATCCTGATCCGTGCCAGGCCGCCGTCGGCCGCGGCGTGCACCTGGAGCGCTCCGGGACACGCGTCGGCCCGGTTTCTTCCGGGAGGGTCGGTTATTGACACGCAGTGGATGGTAGCTCCCATTTCTTTACGGATGTCCGCCTGGCATAGTGTGACCTAGGCGACGGCGCAGGGAGGAAGCCGGTGTGAAACCGGCGCGGTCCCGCCACTGTAACCGGGGAGCGAACCCCACCGAAGGCCACGGTCCGGTAACGGACGGGAAGGCCGGGGTGAGCGTTGATCCGGGAGCCAGGAGACTCCTGCCGTCGCGATGACGACGACCCGGGGCGAGGACCCCGAGGGAGGACTTCCGCATGCGTTCCGTGCCGCCCACCCCACGATCGGCCGCACCGCCCGCGCCACCCGCCGTCCTGCTGCTGTCGACCTCCGACACCGACCTGCTCAGCGCGCGGACGAGCGGCGCGAACTACCGGCTCGGCAACCCGGCGCGGCTGTCCGCCGAGGACCTGCCCGCGCTGACCGAGGGCACGGACCTCGTGGTCGTGCGGCTGCTCGGCGGCCGGCGGGCATGGCAGGACGGGCTGGACGCGCTGCTCGCCGACCGGCGGCCCGTCGTGATCCTCGGTGGCGAACAGGCCCCCGACGCCGAGCTGATGGAGCTGTCCACGGTGCCCGGCGGGGTCTGCGCCGAGGCGCACGCCTACCTCGCGCACGGCGGTCCGGCGAACCTGGCCCAGTTGCACGCCTTCCTCTCCGACACGGCGCTGCTCACCGGGTACGGCTTCGCACCGCCCGCGCCCACCCCGGGCTGGGGCCCCCTCGAACGTGTCGCGCGACGCACCGAGGGCCCCGTCATCGGAGTGCTCTACTACCGCGCGCACCACGTCGCGGGCAACACCGCCTTCGTCGAGACGCTCTGCCTGGCCATCGAGGAGGCGGGCGGCCAGGCCCTGCCCGTCTACTGCGGTTCCCTGCGCAGCGCCGAGCCCGGCCTGTTCGACACGCTCCGGGCCGCGGACGCCCTGGTGGTCACCGTGCTCGCCGCCGGGGGCACCCGTCCGGCGACCGCCTCGGCGGGCGGGGACGACTCCGCGTGGGACGTCGGCGCGCTCGCCGAGCTGGACGTGCCGATCCTGCAGGGCCTCTGCCTGACCACGGGAAGGGACGCCTGGCGGGAGAACGACGACGGCCTGTCCCCGCTCGACGCGGCCTCCCAGGTGGCGATCCCCGAGTTCGACGGGCGGATCATCACCGTGCCGTTCTCCTTCAAGGAGGTCGACGACGAGGGTCTGACCGTGTACGTGGCCGATCCCGAGCGGGCCTCGCGGGTGGCCGGCATCGCGGTACGGCACGGTCTGCTCCGGCACGTCAGGGCACCGGAACGGCGGATCGCGGTGATGCTGTCGGCGTACCCGACCAAGCACTCCAGGATCGGCAACGCGGTCGGCCTGGACACACCGGCCAGCGTGGTCAGGCTGCTCACGGCCATGACGGAGGCCGGGTACGACCTCGGAGACGGTTTCCCCGGCGTGGCGGAACTGGACGGCGACGCGCTTATCCACGCGCTGATCGCGGCGGGCGGCCAGGACCGGAACTGGCTCACCGAGGAGCAACTGGCCGCGAACCCGGTGCGGATCCCGGCCGCGCGCTACCGGGCGTGGTTCGAGACGCTGCCCGAGGACCTGCGGCACGGCGTCGAGGCGCACTGGGGGCCGCCGCCGGGCGAGTCGTTCGTCGACCGGAGCCGCGATCCGGACGGCGAGATCGTGCTGGCCGCGCTGCGCGCGGGCAACCTCGTGGTGATGGTCCAGCCGCCGCGCGGCTTCGGGGAGAACCCGGTCGCCATCTACCACGACCCCGACCTGCCGCCGAGCCACCACTACCTGGCCGCCTACCGGTGGCTGGCCGACGACTTCGGCGCGCACGCGATCGTGCACGTCGGCAAGCACGGCAACCTGGAGTGGCTGCCCGGCAAGTCGGCGGGGATGTCGGCCTCCTGCGGCCCCGACGCGGCGCTCGGTGACCTGCCGCTGGTCTACCCGTTCCTGGTCAACGACCCCGGTGAGGGCACGCAGGCCAAGCGGCGGGCGCACGCCGTACTGGTCGACCATCTGGTGCCGCCGATGGCCCGTGCGGAGACCTACGGCGACATCGCCCGGCTGGAGCAGCTGCTGGACGAGCACGCCTCGATCGCGGCCATGGACCCGGCCAAGCTGCCCGCCGTCCGGGCGCAGATCTGGACGCTGATCCAGGCCGCCAGGCTCGACCACGACCTGGGCGTCGACGACCGGCCGCAGGACAGCGGGTTCGACGACTTCCTGCTGCACGTCGACGGATGGCTCTGCGAGGTCAAGGACGTCCAGATCCGTGACGGCCTGCACGTGCTCGGCGACGCCCCCGAGGGGAAGGCCCGCGTCGACCTCGTGCTGGCCATGCTCCGCGCCCGCCAGATCTGGGCCGGTCAGGAGGCACTCCCCGGCCTGCGTGAGGCCCTCGGCCTGGCCGAGGACGGCGGCGCCGCGAGGGTGAGCGTGGACGAGGCCGAGTCGCTGGCCCGCGCCCTCGTCGAGGGCATGGAGGAGCGCGGCTGGGATCCGTTCGCCGTCTCCCCCGTCACCGCGTCCGTCCTGGCCGGCGGGGGTGACCGCGGCTCCGGGGTCCTGGCCGCCGTGGAGAAGGTGCTCGGGTTCGCGGCCGGGGAGATCGTGCCCCGGCTCGCCAGGACCACGGACGAGATCGGCGCGGTGCTGCACGCGCTCGACGGCGGTTACGTCCCCGCCGGGCCGAGCGGGTCACCGCTGCGCGGGCTGGTCAACGTGCTGCCGACCGGGCGGAACTTCTACTCCGTCGATCCCCGGGCGGTGCCCAGCAGGCTGGCGTGGGAGACCGGGCAGGCCATGGCCGACTCCCTGCTGGAGCGGTACCGCTCCGACACCGGTGAGTGGCCGCGCTCCGTCGGGCTGTCGGTCTGGGGCACCAGTGCCATGCGCACGGCGGGCGACGACGTGGCGGAGGTGCTCGCGCTGCTCGGCGTGCGGCCGGTCTGGGATGAGGCGTCCCGCCGGGTCAGCGGCCTCGAACCGGTCCCGCTCGCCGAACTCGGCCGGCCCAGGATCGACGTGACCGTCCGGATCAGCGGGTTCTTCAGGGACGCCTTCCCGCACGTCGTCACCATGCTGGACGACGCGGTACGGCTGGTCGCGGGCCTCGCGGAGACCGCCGAGGAGAACTACGTGCGGGCGCACGCCGACGCCGACCTGGCCGCGCACGGCGACGAGCGGCGGGCCACCCTGCGGATCTTCGGCTCCCGGCCGGGTGCCTACGGTGCGGGCCTGCTGCCGCTGATGGAGAGCGGGAACTGGCGCGACGACGCCGACCTGGCCGAGGTGTACGCGGTCTGGGGCGGCTTCGCCTACGGCCGCGACCTCGACGGGGCACCGGCCCGGCAGGACATGGAGAGCGCCTACCGGCGGATCGCGGTGGCCGCGAAGAACGTCGACACCCGCGAGCACGACATCGCCGACTCCGACGACTACTTCCAGTACCACGGCGGGATGATCGCCACCGTGCGGGCGCTCACCGGCCGGGCGCCCGCCGCGTACGTGGGCGACAGCACCCGCCCGGACGCGGTGCGGACCAGGACCCTGCACGAGGAGACCGCGCGGGTCTTCCGTGCCCGGGTGGTCAACCCCAACTGGCTGGCGGCGATGCGCAGGCACGGGTACAAGGGCGCGTTCGAGCTGGCCGCCACCGTGGACTACCTGTTCGGCTACGACGCCACGACGGGCGTGCTGGCCGACTGGATGTACGACAGGCTGGCCGCCGTCTACGTCCTGGACCCGGAGAACCGGGCGTTCATGGCCGCCTCGAACCCGTGGGCGCTGCACGGCATCGCCGAGCGGCTGCTCGAGGCGGCCGACCGGAAGATGTGGGAGCACCCCGACCCCGAGATCATGGCGGCCCTGCGGGAGGCGTACCTCACCGTCGAGGGCGACCTGGAGGACCGCTGACCCGCCCCGGGGTGGGGGCGGGTCAGCCGATGGCCGCGACCAGGCGTTCGGCCAGCTCGGGGCTGCCGGCCCAGTGCAGGTGCAGGTAGGAGGCGGCCAGCAGGGGCTCGGCGAAACCGTCGGCCGCGCCCCTCCAGCGGAACAGCGGCGGCGTCGCGTGCCCGGGATCGGTGGCCGTGCGGTGGAACTCGTGGCCCCGGTAGCGCTCGCCCTCGCGGGTGAGCACGGACTTGGCGGTCGCCACCGCGTCGCGGTAGCCCAGCGTGAGCCCGCCGGTCATCGTCGCGGTGATGTCGAGCCTTCCGCACATGGGATGGCCGTCCAGCTCGCGCGCCAGGTAGAGCAGCCCGGCGCACTCGGCGACGATCGGGCCGTCGAAGGCGGCCACCCGGCGGCGAAGCGGCTCGTTGGCGGACAGCTCCGCCGCGTACATCTCGGGGAAGCCGCCGCCGATGACGACCGCCCCGGTGTTGTCGGGGAGGCATTCGTCCCTGAGCGGGTCGAAGGTCACCACTTCGGCCCCCGCCGCCGCGAGCAGTTCGACCTGCTCGGCGTACCCGAAGGTGAACGCCGCCCCGCCCGCCACGGCCACCACCGGCCGCCTGCCGGCCCCGGTCACCGCCGGGAAGAGGAACGGGGTCCAGGGGCGCGCGGGCAGCGGTGGCGCCGAGCGTGCCAGGGCCACCAGTCCTTCGAGGTCGCAGGAGCCGGCGACCAGGGCGCCCATCCGCTCCACCGCCGCCACCGCGTCCCCGCTGCGCTCGGCCGCCGGGATCAGCCCGAGATGGCGGGAGGGGGTCGCCACCCCGTCCACCCGCGGGATCACGCCCAGTACCGAGATGCCGCTCTCGTCCAGCGCGGCGCGGCAGATCTCCTCGTGCCGCGGCGAGCCGACCCGGTTGAGGATCACCCCGGCCAGCCGGACCCGGGTGTCGAAGGAGACGAAGCCCTGCACCAGCGCGGCCACCGACCTGCCCTGCCGCGCGGCGTCCACCACGAGGACCACCGGCGCACCGATCAGCCTGGCGACGTGCGCGGTGGAGGCGAAGTCCCCGCTCCCGGCGCCGTCGTACAGGCCCATGACCCCCTCGACCACCGCGATGTCGGCGTCCCGCGCGCCGTGCAGGAGGAGCGGCGCGACCCGGTCCTCACCGGTCAGCCAGGGGTCGAGGTTGCGGCCGGGGCGTCCGGTGGCGAGTGCGTGGTAGCCGGGGTCGATGTAGTCGGGTCCCACCTTGTGCGGGGATACGCGCAGGCCCCGCGCGCGCAGCGCCGCCATCAGGCCGGTCGCGACGGTGGTCTTCCCGCTGCCCGAGGACGGCGCGGCGATCACCAGTCGCGGCACTACCATTCGATGCCCTTCTGGCCCTTCTGCCCGGCGTCCATCGGGTGCCTGACCTTGCCCATCTCGGTCACCAGGTCGGCGACCTCGACCAGCCTCGGGTCGGCGTCCCTGCCGGTGATCACGACGTGCTGGTTGCCCGGTCGCGCGGCCAGGGTGGCGACCACGTCGTCCACGTCCAGCCAGCCCCATTTCAGCGGGTAGGTGAACTCGTCGAGCACGTAGAAGCGGTAGGTCTCCGCGGCCAGGTCGCGCCTGATCTGCTCCCAGCCCTCGCGGGCGTCGGCGGCGTGGTCCTCCTCGCTGCCCGGCCGCTGGATCCACGACCAGCCCTCGCCCATCTTGTGCCAGGTCACGCTGCCGCCCTCGACGGACTCGCCGAGCAGCACGAGCGCCCGTTCCTCGCCGATGCGCCACTTCGCCGACTTGACGAACTGGAACACCCCGACCGGCCAGCCCTGGTTCCACGCGCGCAGCGCCATCCCGAAGGCGGCGGTGGACTTCCCCTTACCCGGCCCGGTGTGCACGATCAGCAGCGGCCGGTTGCGGCGCTGGCGCGTGGTGAGCCCGTCCTCGGGCACCGTGTCCGGCTTGCCCCGCGGCATCTCAGACCGCCTTCCGGTAGTCGGTCCTGTGGTCGCGGACGAGCCCGCCGAGCCCGCCGAGCCCACCGCCCGCCGCCGGCGCGTCGAGCCGTACGACGGGCGCGCCCAGTCTGGCCGCCAGGTCGAGGGCCAGACCGAGCCGTACCGGACCGCTCTCGCAGTCGACCACGACCGCCGCCGTACCGGCGAGCAGCGCGGCGGAGGCCGCCACGTCGGACCCCGAGGTGGCCCGGCCGTCGGTGACCACCACGAGCAGCGGCCTTCTGGCCGGGTCGCGCAGCCGTTCCACCCTGAGCACCTCGGCGGCCCGGCGCAGCCCGGCGGCCAGCGGGGTGCGACCGCCGGTCGGCAGCTCCCGCAGCCGCGCCGCGCCTACCTCGACCGAGGAGGTCGGGGGCAGCACCAACTCCGCCGTGGATCCCCTGAAGGTGATCAGCCCGACCTTGTCCCGCCGCTGGTAGGCGTCGAGCAGCAGGCTGAGCACGGCCGCCTTGACCTCGCGCATCCGCTGCCGGGCCGCCATGGAACCGCTCGCGTCCACCACGAAGAGCACCAGGTTGCCCTCCTTGCCCTCGCGGACGGCCTCGCGCAGGTCGGTGTCACGTACCAGCAGGCCGGGGCCACTGCGGCCGCGCTCGCGCTGGTACGGCGCGGCGGCGCGGAGCGTCGCCGGCAGGTGCGGCCGCTGGAGCCGCCCGGCGGGAACCCGCGATCCGGTGGTCCGCCCGTTGGGGGTCCGGGCCCGTGACCGCCGGCCCGAGGCGCCGTCGCCCAGCCCGGGGACCTGGAAGGGGCGCACCCGGTACGGTTCCGCGGCGGGAAGATCCGGCGGGGTGCCGTTCCCGTCGGAGGCACCTGGAGCAGCGGAGGCGCCGGCCCCGTCGTCGTGCGAGTCCCCCTCATCGGAACCGGCGCGCACGGAACCTTCCGCGGAGCCGCTCTCCGGAGCGTCCCCGGAGTCCGCGGATCCCTCGGGACCGTCCGAATCACCCGGACCGCCGGAGCCGCCCGGACCGCGGCCCGGGCCGCCGTCCGGGCCGCCGTCCGGACCGTCCGGCTCGTCGCCGCCGTGTTCCGCCAGCAGGTCGTCGAGCCGTGACTCGTCGAGGCCCGGCGCGTCGAACGGGTCCCGGCGGCGGCGGTGCGGCAGCGAGAGACGGGCCGCCGCGCGCACGTCCTCGGCCGTGACCTCGGCGCCGCCGCGCCAGGCCGCGTGCGCGACGGCCGCATTGGCCGTGACCAGATCGGCCCGGAGCCCGTCCACCTCGAAGGCGGCGCACACCGCCGCGATCTGGCGCAGCCGGGCGTCCGGCAGCACGACCTTGGTGACCCGCTCCCTGGCCTCGGCGATCCGCCGCGCCAGGGCCGCCTCCTGTTCCGCCCACCCGGCGGCGAAGGAGGCGGGATCGGCGTCGAAGGCCAGCCGGCGCCGTACCACCTCGGCCCGCTCGTCCGGATTCCTGGACGCCCGCACCTCGACGGTCAGCCCGAAACGGTCCAGGAGCTGTGGCCGCAGCTCGCCCTCCTCCGGGTTCATCGTGCCGACCAGCAGGAACCGCGCCGCGTGCCGTACCGAGACCGATTCGCGCTCGACGAAGCAGGTGCCGAGCGCGGCGGCGTCGAGCAGCAGGTCCACCAGGTGGTCGTGCAGCAGGTTGACCTCGTCGACGTAGAGGACACCTCGATGCGCGGCGGCGAGCAGGCCAGGCTCGAACGCCCGGACCCCCTCGGTGAGCGCGCGCTCGATGTCGAGCGCGCCGACCAGCCGGTCCTCCGACGCGCCGACGGGCAACTCCACCAGCGCGGCCGGACGCTCCTGACCGCTCTCGCCCGTACCGTGCGGGCCGTCGGGGCAGGCCGGATCCGGTTCGGCCGGGTCGCAGGAGAAGCGGCAGCCGGCGATCACCTTGACCCCGGGGAGCTGTGCGGCGAGCGCGCGGACGATCGTGGACTTGGCGGTCCCCTTCTCCCCCCGGACCAGCACACCGCCCACCCGTGGCGAGACCGCGTTGAGGATCAGCGCGAGCTTGAGGTCGTCGAGGCCGACGACGGCGCTGAACGGATAGGCACCGATCACGAGGTTTCTTTCTGCGAGATCCTGTTGACGTGTCCGGCCCGCCGAATATTCAGTTCGGGGCCGCCGCGAGCGCGTCACGGCGAACGACGCGCTGCACGGCGATGCCGTACAGGACGCCGATGGCCGACCAGAGCACGAGTTGGGTGCCGAGGGAGGAGACGCGGAAGTCCCACAGCAGCTGGGCGGGGAAGCCGTCGGGCACCTCGTTGACCGTCGGCAGCACGAGCAGGGTGACGATCACGGGGACCAGGAAACCGGCCACGCCGGCGAGCCAGGGCCTGGCCGGCACCTTGCGGGCGCAGGCCACGCCCACCGCCACGGACAGCAGGCCGATGGCGACCAGGACCAGGTAGAGCACGGTCCGGCTGCCGATGGTGTCCGGGTCACCGACGGCGGGCGGGTTGGCCGGGTACTTGACGAACGGCACCAGCACGAGCGCGACGAACGCCGTGGCGGCCATCGTCGCGGCCAGCACCGCGTCGGAGCGGGGGCCGATCCGGCCGCGCAGCCCGGCGAAGACGAGGGAGAAGACACCCCCCACGGACATGCCGTACAGGGCCAGGGCGAGGAAGAGCCCGGCCCGCTGGCCGGACCGGCTGACCAGTGCCTCCTCCCCGTGGGAGTGCCCGGCCTCGCTCTGGGCGTGGGAGGCGGCCTCTTCGAGCGCGATGGCCTGGTCGATGTTCGGCTCGCCCAGCAGGTAGGCGAACGCGGCGGCGATCAGCCCGGCGACCAGCCCGACGAGCAGGCCGCGGAGCAGCAGGGTACGTATCACGGCGCGCGTCTAGTGGCAGGGAACGCCGAGCAGGTGGCGCCCGTCGTGCATGAGTTCGTGCAGATAGTCGCCCGCCTGCGACACCACCCCCTGGTCGAAGGTGACCAGGTAGGCCACCAGCAGGAGCAGCGGAACCGCCACGAGCCAGCGGGCCAGGTGGGAAAGGGGAACGGGCTGAGAAACGGACAGCTCACGCATGAGTAGCCTCCTTGGGGATGACGCGTCCCGACATGTGAGGACGCGGCGGCCAAGTAACCTGGCTCCCGGAACTCACGTTCCGGATACAGTGGCGCGACCGCACCGGCTTCTCACCGGACTTCCCTCGGACCACCGCGAAATCGTCCGCAATGTAACCTTTTTTAGAGCGGGCCGTCAATGTGGGGTGATCTGTCACGGCACCGCGGACGCCGCTCCAGTCTGGTGTCCCCCATCTCTCCGGCGGAACGCACCGCGCGGGCCGCCTGCAGCAGGACACGGCTCACATGGTGACACCGGTACTCAGGACCGGCGCACCGGGCGCCCTTGATCAGGTCTCTGAAGCCCGCTTGAGCAGCCCGGTCTCGTAGGCCGCCGCCACCGCGGCGGCCCGGTCCTTCACCCCGAGTTTGGCGAAGATGTGCAGCAGGTGTGTCTTGACCGTCGCCTCGGTGATGAACAGCTTCGCGGCGACCTCGCGATTGGTGGCGCCGCGGGCGATCAGCCCGAGCACTTCGAGCTCCCGCCGGCTCAGCGTCTGCCGCTCGGGGGCGCGTACCTTCCGCGTGAGCAGCCCGGCCACGGCGGGGGACAGCACCGTCTCGCCGCGGGCGGCCGCCTGCGCGGCGCGGAGCAGCTCGACACGCGGGGTGTCCTTGAGCAGGTAGCCGGTGGCGCCCTGCTCGATGGCGGGCAGCACGTCCGCGTCGTTGTCGAACGTGGTCAGGACCAGCACGTTGATGCCCGGTTTCTGCTCGCGCAGCCGGCGGATCAGCTCGGTGCCGCTCATCTTCGGCATCCGCAGGTCCATGAGCACGAGATCGGGGTCGGTCAGCCGCGCCAGGGCGAGAGCCTCCGGCCCGTCGGCCGCCTCGCCGACGACCTCGAAGGCCTCATCGGTGGAGAAGATCTCGCGTAGCCCGTCGCGGACGACCGGGTGATCGTCCACGACGATGATACGAATCGGCATGCCTCACACGTTTCCGGGGTCGGCGGGGATGGCGGGCACCGTGGCGGAGACGCCCGTTCCCTGGCCGGGAGCGGTCTCGATCTCGAAGTCACCGGCCAGCCGGGTGACCCGCTGACGCATCGCGATGAGCCCGAATCCGCCCGCGACCGACAGGTTCACCGTCTGGGGGTCGAACCCGGATCCGTCGTCGCGCACGTCGAGCACCACCACATCCTCCATGTAGGACAGGGTAACGGCGACCCTGCTGGCAGAGGCGTGCTTGCCGACGTTGGCCAGCGCCTCCTGAGCCACTCGCAGCAGGGTCGTCTCCACTTCGGCGTGCAGCGGTCTGGCCTCGCCGGTGACCGACACCGGAACCGGCATGCCGGTCGTCTGTGACCAGGTGGCCGCGACGTCCTCGAGGGCGGCCGAGAGCTGGGCCTCCTCCAGCGGAGCAGGGCGCATCGCCAGAACCGACCGGCGGGCCTCGTTGAGACTGTCCCTGGCCAGCGTGCGTACGGTGTTCAGTCTGGAGCGGGCGGCAGGCACGTTCTCAATGACGTTCTCGGCGACTTCGAGCTGGGTGAGGATGGCGGTCAGCCCTTGGGCGATCGTGTCGTGGATCTCCCTGGCCATCCGCTGGCGCTCGCCGAGCACGCCCGCCTCGCGGGCGCTGGTCAGCAGTTGCGCCTGCAGTCTCGCCTTCTCCTCCGCCAGCTCGACCAGTTCGGTGCCGGCGGCCTTCAGCTGCGCGATCATTTCCTGGCGCTGCCGGCTCTGCTCCGAGATGGTCTGGATGAACAGGCCGACGGTCGAGGTGATCAGGACGGCGAGCAGGAAGGAGAAGACCATCTCGCTCGGCGGCCGGGGATCGGGGCGGACGCCGACCAGCACGGCGGCTGTGGCGGCCACCCCCAGGTAGGCCATCCACCCGCGCAGCAGGGCGAAGGACTGGACGAACGCGCCCAGACCGGCCACCGTGAACAGCGAGTCGATCCTGACCAGCACCGCGATGAAGGCGAGCATCACGATGAAGTAGACGATCGCCACCGCCGGCCGCTCGATCCGGCTGAATCGCGAGGAGACCATGAACCAGTGCCAGGCTCCGACGAACACCGCCAGGACCAGCACGTCCAGCCTCCAGTCCCGCAGCAGGGCGAAGACCGTCGGTAGCAGGATGAAGAGGTACGGCAGGACCGGCCAGGCGCGGTCCCATCGCGAGACGTCGGGTTCGGTGCCTGTCACCAGCGGAACGCCTTCAGCGCGGCCCCGCCGGCGACGATGAAGATCGCGGCCATGACGGCGAGGGTGAGCGGAGAGACGGGGTGGCCTTCCCAGCCGGCGCGGATGGCTTGGACGGCGGGTGCCATGGGGGTCAGGTCGCCGATGGAGCGCATCGACTCCGGCAGTGTCTCGCGGGCGCTCATGGCGCCGGAGACGAAGACCATGGGGAAGAAGACGGCCAGGCCGATCACCGTGGCGGCGCGGCCGCTGGGCACCAGGGCGCCGATGAGCAGCCCGATGGAACCGAGGCTGAGGGCGCCGAGGACCCAGGCGAGGACGACGTCGGCAAGGTTGGCCGGCCCGCTCAGGCCGTAGGCGGCCAGGCCGATGACGGTGAGCAGAGCGGTGCCGAGTACGGCCAGCAGCATGTGCGCGGCCCACTGGGCGCCGAAGATCATGGTGGAAGAGGCCGGGGTGGCGCGCAGCCGCTTGAGCACGTGGCGTTCGCGGTACTGGGCCAGGGTGGCCGGCAGGACGACCAGGGAGGCCAGGCCGACGACGAAGACGCTGAGCATCGGGACGACGGCGTCGATGACAGGCAGCCCGCCGGGCAGTGTGCCGCCGTTGCGCATCTTCACCCACAGGATGACCGCGGGGAAGGCCAGTGCGAAGAAGGCGGCCATCGGATCGCGCACGGCCAGTTTGAGTTCGATCGCGATGACGTTGCCGAGTCCCTTCATCACACGGTCCTCTCGATGAGTGTGAAGTAGGCGTCCTCAAGGGAGCCGGCGTGACTTCTGTCGATGAGCTCGCCGGGGCTGCCCTCGTGAACGACACGCCCCTGGTCGATTACGGCGATGCGGTCGCAGAGGGCCTCCGCCTCGTCCATGAAGTGGGTGACCAGCACGACGGTGACGCCGCGGTCGCGCATGTCGCGGATCAGTCCCCAGGTCAGCCGGCGGGCAGCGGGGTCCAGGCCGGTGGTCAGCTCGTCGAGGAAGACGACCTCGGGGTTGCCGACCAGGGCCAGCGCGATGAACAGGCGCTGCTTCCAGCCGCCGGACAGACCCGCGAAGCGGGCGCGCTTCTTCTCGGCCAGTCCCCATTCCTGCATCAGTGCGCGCCAGTCGGCAGGCTTGTCGTAGAAGGAGGCGTACATCCGCAGTGCCTCGCCGACCTTGATGGCGTCGGGCAGGGCGGCTTCCTGCAGTTGGGCGCCGATGCGCTGGAGCAGCTCATGTCGCCGGGTCCGCGGGTCCATGCCGAGCACGCGCAGGGTGCCGCCGTCGGGCTTGCGCAGTCCGGACGCGCACTCCACCACGGTGGTCTTGCCGGCTCCGTTGGGGCCGAGGATGCCGAAGATCTCGCCTCGCTCGACCGTCAGGGTGACGCTGTCCAGCGCCTTGTGTGTTCTGTAGCTCTTCTGCAAGCCGTTGATCTCGATGACTGCCATGTTTCGAGAATCCCCGCTCCGCCGGATCTCCGTAATCCACCGAATGGTTGATGGCGGCTGTCCAACCTGCGGGACGGCGCTTCAGCCCGTTGATCAGGCACGGTCACGGTTGCGGTCGCCGTCATCTCGATCATCATGGCCCGGATGTGCGGCCTGCCGGGTTTGTGACCGCACCGGCGGATGCGACGTGAAAAGGTTCGGGGCCGATACCTCACCCGCGTCAGTGCGCGGCCATGACGTCCCCGGTCCGAATCGGACGAGGAGGCGGAAGCGGCTTTCGTGGAGACAAGTCCGAATCACGGCAGGGGGAATCTGTCGGTTCCGGCTGATACCCATGATCACCCAGCGTTTCCGATCATTAGTGGAGCCATGTCATGACGTCAGCGGGCAAATGGGACCACATGGACCTGGCCACGAGGGCCGCCTACCAGCGGTTCGACGAGCTCACCGAGCAGGGACTCGACCCCGGCCCCGGCGTCGACTGGCGGGTCTACGGCACCTACGCGCAGATGAGGCTCTGGCTGGGGCCGGAAGGCGGCCACGACTACGACGAGCGGGTGCTGCGCGTGGTCCGGTCGGTGGCCGAGCGCGACATCGACTTCACCTACCGGGAGGCGCACCACCTCATGGGCCGGGCGGAGTACTGGGTGCGGCAGGGGCACACCCGCTACGAGGAGCTGTTCCGGATCCCGCTCGCGGCGGCCCGCCGGTTCGACTACCAGCTGCGCCGGGACCTGCTGCGCTGGCTGACGTCGGGAGCGTGGCTGAAGGACGCGCGGGCGCTCCTGGCCGAGCAGGTGACCGAGCTGCTCACCGAACCCGCCGAGCACGGCCCGGCCGGGGTGGTCCGGACCGAGATCGGGGACACCGACCACTTCGCCCGCATGCTGGCCGAGGAGTACGGCCCGCGCCTGGTCGAGGTGCTGCCGCTGTTCCGCCACTGGAACACCGCACGCTCGACCAAACCCAGCGCCCGGTGGCTCAGGAACGCCGCACGGATGCTCACCCCCGGCGCGGTCGCGCTGGTCCGTGAGCTGCTCACGCGGCTGGTGGCCTACCGGGGCGGAGACTGGGTCGTCCGCTATGACGACGAGGAGTGGCGGGACAAGGTCTTCCTCAAGGAGGACACCATCGTCGTGGTGCGCGGCATCCTGTGGACCTGCCAGGTCATCGACGAGCGCTGGGTGACCTCGCTCGTCACCGACGTCGCGATGACCTGCGGCACCGGCAGCAACGGGATGGGCTCCACGTGCCGCTGCGAACCCGTCACCAACGCCGCCGTCGGCGTCCTGGCCCGCAGGGGCGGCCTCGACGTGATCGTCCCGCTGTCCAGAATCCAGGCGAAGGTGCGCGCGAGGTCCGTACAGAGGAATCTGAGCCTCGCCCTCGACGCGGTGGCCGACGAGAACGGGCTGACCCGCGAGCAGCTGCTCGACCGGACGGTCCCCACCTTCGGCCTGGACACCGACGGCGTCCGCGAGGAGAAGATCGGCGACTACCGGGTCAGGCTGTGCGCCGACGTGCCCGCCCTGCGCTACGTGAACGCCGCCGGCAAGACCGTCAAGTCGCTGCCGAAGGATCTGCGCGCGGAGCTGTCCGATCTGCGGGCCATCCTGAAGGAGCTCAAGCTGACGCAGGCGGCCGAGCGGTCCCGCCTGGAACAGGCGATCGTCCATGAACGGACGTGGCACTGGCGCGAGGTGACCGAGTACTTCCTCGACCATCCCGTCACCGGCCCCTACGCCCGCGCCCTGGTCTGGCAGATCGCCGGCGGCCCGGCGGCCCTGCCGGTCAAGACCGCCGACGGCTGGGAACTGGCCGGCCACCGCCCCGCCCCCGACGCCGTGGCGGGCCTGTGGCACCCGATCCACGCGACCGCCGACGAGGTGGCGGCGTGGCGCGACCGTCTTCTCGAAGGTGGTGTACGCCAGCCGTTCAAGCAGGTCTTCCGCGAGCTCTACCTGCTGACCCCCGCCGAGGAGCGGACCGGCACCTTCTCCAACCGTTTCGCCGGCCACATTCTGCGCTACGGCCAGGCCCGGACCCTGCTGGGCCAGCGCGGCTGGACCGGCCGGTCGATCGGCAACTGGGACTACGAGAACGGCGGCGACCAGGGCGAGGTGGTGCGCGACCTGGCGGGCTGGCAGGCCCGCTGGGCCATGCACATCGTCTCCGCCCCCGGGGCCGAGACCACCATGCTGTGCGCCACCGAGAGCATCACCTTCCACCGCGACGGGCGACCGGCGTCGATGGCCGATCTGCCGCCGCTGGTGCTGTCGGAGATCCTCCGCGAGGCCGACCTCGCCGTGGGCGTGGCCTCGGTCGCCCGCGACGACCAGGCGCTGATCGGCCACGAACGCTATTGGCGCTCCCACGGCTTCGGCGAGCTGACGGAGACGGCCAAGACCCGGCGCGAGGTGCTGGCGCGGCTGCTGCCGAAACTGAAGATCTCCTCCCGGGTGGAGCTGACCGACAGATTCCTTCTCGTACGGGGTGATCTGAGGACGTACAAGATCCATCTGGGGTCGACGAACATCCTGATGGAGCCCAACGACGCGTACCTGTGCGTCGTCCCGGCGAGCGGGCGCGCGGCCGGATCGGTGTTCCTGCCGTTCGAGGACGACGGGGGGACGCTGTCGGTGATCCTTTCGAAGGCGTACCTCCTGGCCGACGACACGGCGATCACCGACCCGACGATCACCCGGCAGCTCGGCTGAACGACCACTCGGACACCGCTGCCATGGATGATCATCGGCCTGGAGCGCAGGCGTTCAACATCAGCAGTTCCTGGCCGAAGGTGCGCAGAATCGGACCTCGGGGTAGCGCGGAGAGGGCTTGTCCAGCAGGGGCTGCGGCTTGCCGCGCAGCTGCAGGTCGAAGAAGGCGGCGACGTACTTACGGGTGATGTCCATCGAGCGGGTTTCCTTCAGGCCGCCGCCGAGATCCACACCGAGCTGCTGGAGCAGCATGTCGTAGTCGGTGAAGGACGGGTGCAGCGCCCCCTTCACCACCAGCCAGCGTTTCCACCCGGTCAGGTGCTCCCAGTCACGTTTCCAGGTGCTGTCGTCCGAGGGGGCGCCCATCAACATGAACGGTCGCGCCAGTCCGCTCCCGGGGATCGGGAGGAACATGCTGCCGTCCATGTTGATCCCAGCGCGCACCCGGGAGTCCTTCAACATGGTCTCCGGGGCGGCGGCCCCTCCGATGGACTGGCCCGCCATCGCGATCCGGGCCGGATCGATCAGGGCGCTGCCCTTCCACTTGGGCCGCGGACCGGTCAACTGGTCGAGCACGAATGGGAATCCGGCGTGGTGAGCCGGGCGACGGAGGGGTTGCCGAAATACAAGTGAGTCGGTACCTCAGCGCGTGGCCGGAGGAGAAGATCGTGCGCTGAAAGCACGCCGACATCTAGCGACTGACATCTGCGCTGAAATCGGCCGAAAGTATGGTCGCAGACCGCGAGACCCGACTTGTGGTCGATGTCCGTACCGGGCCGCGTCCGCATGATGAGGCCCCATGCCCTATGAAGATCACGCTCCGGGACCGAACCCCGGAGATCCGACCGGCGCTCCCGGTGCCCCCTCCGCCCGCGCCGAGGCGACGGCATGGGAGACCCCGCAGACGACCTCTCCCGGCCGGGCGCGTATCGCCGCGCTCGACGTTCTGCGCGGGTTCACGCTGTGTGAGATCCTGCTCGCCAACATCCAGTTGATAGCCGACGGCGGCACCGCCGTCGTGGCGCAGCCCCTGGGGGACTGGGACCCTTGGCTCGGGCTCCCGATTTTCTCCCTGCTGTTCGGCATCGGGTTCTCGCTGCTGCTGGACTCCGCCGCGAACCGCGCCCCCCGCCCACGGCTGGCCCTGCTGCGCCGGCTTCTGACGCTGCTCGCGATCGGCCTCGTACACATGCTGCTGTGGCCGGGCGAAGTCCTGACCAAGTACGCCATCGCCGGCCTGCTGGTGCTGCTGCCCTCGAGCTGGCTGCCGCGGTGGGCCGTGGCCGGCCTCTCCGCCGCGTTCGTGACAGGGGCGGTGATCAGCGGGGGCGGGCCCCTGCTGATCGCCGGGCTGTTCCTGCTGGGCTCGGCACTGGTCCGGTACGGGGTGATCGAGAAGATCGAACGGTCCACCCGAGGGCCGCTCCTGCTGGGCCTGGTCTTCGCGGCGGGACTGGCCGCCGCCCTATGGGTACAGGCCGACATGCGGGCCGTGGGGGCCACGACGTACCTGCCTGCCACGACCACCCTGGCCGATCTGCTGCTCGCCGGTATATACGTGTGCGTCCTGCTGGTCCTGCTCAGAACACCGCTGCGACCGGCGCTGCGGTTCGTCTTCGCGCCACTGGGCCGGATGGCGCTGACCAATTACCTGACCGCCACACTCCTCGTTCTGGCGGCCGCTCACGTCCTCGGCCTGCCGATCGGCCAGTCGTCGTCGGCCGCGTTCCAAGCCGCGGGAGTCATCCTGGCGGCCCAGTGGCTGTTCTCCACTCTCTGGCTGCGCCGCTATCGCCAGGGCCCCATGGAGTGGCTCTGGCGCTGGGCCACCTGGGCCCGCCGTCCCACCCTGCGCATCCCATGAGCTGAGCTCATCCCGCCGGACGTGCGGCGGCCGGTGCGGGCCGCCGCGACGAACGCTCAGCGAGACACCCGGCGGAGCAGATAGGTGTCCATGATCCAGCCCTTGCGTGCCCGCGCCTCGGCACGCAGCTCGCGGATGCGGTCGGCGACCTCGGGCACCGGTCCGGCGACCAGGATCTCGTCGGGGGTGCCGACGTAGGCACCCCAGTAGATGTCGAAGTCGGCGCCCAGATCGGCGAAGGCGCAGTGCGCGTCCAGCATGACGACGACGTCGTCGGCCGAGGGCCCCTCCTCGGCGAGACGTCGGCCGGTGGTGACGTGCACCGGCCGGGCGACCCGGGTCAGGCCGACCCGGTGCCGGGCGGTGAGCGCGGACACGCTGCTGACACCCGGAATCACCTCGTGCTCGAAGTGGACCGAGCCCCGCTGCCGAATCTCCTCGACGATGGCCAGGGTGCTGTCGTACAGGCCCGGATCGCCCCACACCAGGAAGGCACCCGTCTGCCCCTCGGCGAGCTCGTCGCGGATGAACCGCTCGCAGACGTCGGCGCGGCGCGAGCGCCAGTCCTCGACCGCGGGCGCGTAGTCCGGAGTGGTCCGGTCCCGTTCGGGATCGCCGGCCTCGACGATCCGGTACGGCGGGCGGGCGTGCGCGTCGACGAGGTCGTGCCGCAACTGGACGAGGTCGTGCTTGGCCTCGCCCTTGTCCAGGACGAAGAACACGTCGGTACGGGCGATGGCCTTGACCGCCTGGAGGGTGAGATGGTCGGGATCACCGGCACCGATGCCGATGATGAGGATTCGCTTCACCCGGCAAAGTCTGCCCGTACCGTTCCGGGATCCGGCACAGGGGCCCCAAGTGGTGGCGCAGACAACAGCAAGAGCCTGCCAAGTGGTGAAGGCGACCCTTGGATCGTCAACCTCCCCCGACCTGCACTTCAAGGAACGTTCCATGCGCAAGGTCTTCCTCGGCTCCGCCGCACTCCTGCTGCTCGCCGTGATCGCCCAGTTCTACCTCTCCACCTTCGGCGCCTTCGAGCGCCCCACCCCGAGCCCGGGTGCCTCCAGTGCCATCACCCCGCACGCGATCAACGGGGTCGCGGTGATCCCGGCGCTCTCCCTGATCACCGCGATCGTCGCCGCGGCGGCCCGCGCCGGCAGCAAGATGATCTGGCTGAGCCTCGTCCCGCTGGCGGTCGTGCTGGGCCAGCTTTTCGTGATCTTCCCGCTGGTCGAGCTGTCCGGCGCCACCAAGGAGCAGACCAACACCTTCGCCCACATCGTGTTCGGCTTCCACGCGGTCCTCGGCCTGGTGCTGCTCTGGGCCTCCGTGGTGATCTTCCGCGAGGCGAGGGCGCTGGCCTCGACTGCCGCCCACGCCAGGGGGCGGACCCCCCACCTGGTCTCCTCCTCGTTCTGACCTCACCCGGTCCGCTCCTCCCACTGCCGCGCCGTCTCTCACGGTTCCGGCTCTTCGACCCACCCTGAAAGATCATGAATACCGCGCAGCTCCTCGCCCTGGACCGCATTCTGCTCGTTCTCGTCGCCGCGCTCTGGCTCGGCGCCGGGGTCGGCACGGTCATGGCCCGCCGCGACCACCGCACCCGCCTGATCGCCCTCGGCCTGACCCTGGCGGCACTGGCCGCCACCGGCCTGCGCGTCGGACTGGCGGTCACGCTGAGCCGTTCGGGGTGGTGGTTCGCCGCCGACAAGCTCGTCCTCGCCCTGCCGCTGGTCGGCGTCCCCGCGCTGGTCACCGCCGTCGTCGCCCTCCCCCGGCTGTTCCGCCCCTCGCCGTCACCCGCCACCGCCGTGCCCACGCTGACCGCCGGGTACGGCGCCCTGGGCGGTGTCGTCGCGGCACTCACGGTCTCCCACCCCGTCCCTCCGGTCCTGTCCGGCGTCCTCGTCGCCCTGGTCGCCGTCGGTGCCACCATCACCTGGCAGCTGCTCGGTACCGTCTCCCGTACGGGAGACGCGGAGACCACGACCGGAACCGTGGCGCGCGGGAGGTGGAGCACCACGGCGGGGATCGCGGTGCTGTGCGCGGCCCTGGTCTGGGCGGGCCTGTCGGCGTGGTCGAGCCGGATACCCGCGACGCTGGATCTCGGCGCCCACCACCGGGACGGCGCCCAGAGCACCGTCCGGCCCGCCGCCGCGACCAGGGCGGTGACGGACCTGCGCGGTCCGGCCACCGGTGCGAAGGTACGGCGCTTCACCCTCACCGCCAGGCCCGCGACCGTGACCCTGGCCTCCGGCCGCCGCGTCGAGGCGTGGACGTTCGACGGCACGGTGCCGGGTCCCACCATCCGCGTCCGCCAGGGGGAACTGGTCGAGGTGCGGCTGCGCAACGCGATGCCCGACATCGGGGTGACCCTGCACTGGCACGGTTACGACGTCCCCGTTGGCGAGGACGGTGTCGCGGGCGTCACCCAGGACGCGGTGAAGCCGGGAGGCGAGTTCGTCTACCGCTTCCTGGCCGAGGACCCGGGCAGCTACTGGTACCACAGCCACGACCTGTCGGACCCGGCGGTCCGGATGGGCCTGTACGGCATGCTCGTCGTCGACCCGGCGGCCAAAGGCGCGAGCACCTCTCCAACGGCGGCCTCCCCCGGGTCCCCATCGGGTGCCTCGGACACCTCGGGCGGACCGGCCGGTTCCGGCTCCTCAACCGGCACCGGGACGAAGGTGTCGGACCACACCGTCTCCACCCATGTGCTCGGCGGCATCCAGACGGTGGCCGTCGACGACGAAGGCCCGGTGGACGGCCTGGCCCGGCTCAGGGTCACCCCGGGGACGCCGGTCCGGCTCCGCGTCACGGCGACCGACAACGTCCGGCGGACACTGGGCCTGAGCGGCACGCCGTACCGGATCGCCGCCGTGGACGGACGGGACCTGTCACGGCCCGGCGAGATCGGGGACCGGCGGGTCCAGCTGGCCGCGGGCGGGCGCTACGACCTGACCTTCACGATGCCCGCCGCGCCCGTCCTGCTCTCGGTGGACGGCCGCTCCGACCTCGGCCTGCTGGTCACCCCCGGCTCGGGCACCGCCCCGGCACCGGCCGCCGGCCCCCTGCTGGACATCGCGACGTACGACTCGGACGGCCTTTCCGAGCCCGGCAGGTCCGACGGGTCCAAGCGCCCCGAACGGTTCGACCGGGAGATCAGCTGGATCCTGGACCGGGGCCTGGCCATGCTGGACGGGGTCCCCACCCTGGCCCACACGGTCAACGGCGAGGTCTGGCCGCGCATCACCACCCCGGTGCTGCGCGAGGGTGAACTGGTGAAGATCACGGTGGCGAACCGGAGCGGGGACGTCCACCCCATCCATCCGCACGGCCACCACATCCGCGTGCTGTCCCGCAACGGCGTACCCGCCACCGGAGAGCTGTGGATGGACACCTTCGACGTCGGCCCCGGAGAGGTCTGGGAGGTCGCGCTGCGCGCCGACAATCCGGGCATCTGGCTGTCGCACTGCCACGACCTGGGCCACGCGGCCCTCGGCATGACCTTCCACTTCGCCTACGAGGGCGTCACCACCCCCTACGACGCCGGTCATGCCTCCGGCAACAACCCCGAATGATCAGCCACTCCCAGCCCAGGCCAGGCAGGAGGCGACAAGCCGAAACCGGGGGAACAACCCCGAATGATCAGCCGTCTCCGCCCAGGCCGGGCAGGGGCGTGGCGAGTTGGAACCAGACGCTCGTGCTCCCGGGGGATCGGTGGAAACCCCAGCGGGCCGCCAGGGTGTCGACCAGGGCGAGACCCCGGCCGCTCGGGGCCTCCTCCTCCGCCTGTCTCGGGTACGGGATCCTGGACGAACCGCAGTCCCGGACCGCGACCAGCACGCCGCCGGTGGCGAACGCCAGCGAGACGAGGAACTCCCGCTGGATCGCGTGCTGGATCACGTTCCCGGCAAGCTCGCTGGTGAGCAGGACGGCGTCGTCCCTACGCGGATGCTCGTCCCCCAGCAGGTCCGCGACGAAGGTGCGGGCGGGCCTGACCTGCGAGGCCGTGGCCGCGAACCGGCGGGAGAAACTCGGGGAGGCGGACAGCACGTCCAGCGCGAACAACTGCCAGTCCAGGCCGGAGAACCTCCGATCCGCACCGCCGAAACGCCCGCCCCGGAACAACCCGGAGATCCCGCCGACGATCAGAGCACGCGAACGCTTCATGATCATACCTGTCCCTTCCCTCGTCCACGGCGCCGATCGGCCCGGGAACGTTCCATCGCCGCCTGACACGGCCCGACCCCATGGCAGTACGCCACCACCCGGCAGCTCACACGGTCACCACCTTCCGCGACGTGAGCGACGCCCCCGATGCTTCAAGCACCGAGCCCGCCCAATCTTGATTACAGATCGCTTTTGATCGATCGCCTTCGGTGACCGATCGCTGAGGTCTACAGTGAGCTTCGCGGTTCCGTCACGCAAGCTGGTTGAGCGAAATAGTTACGCTGAGTTCCATTTTCGGCCCGCCTTGATCGGGCTCATCACTACGGGAGGGAAAATGAACACCGACATACCGTCACTTCGACAGCGCTGGCTCGGCGCGAAACTGGCAGAACTTCGAGCGGCGGCGGGAATCCCCTCACTTGCCATAGCGGCCGACAAATGCAAACGTTCCACGGCCTCACTCAGCCGTATCGAAAACGGCATGGTCGGCATCCCTCCGCGCGACGTGCCTCCGATCCTGGCCGCCTACGGAGTCACCGACCCGAACGTCCACGACAAGCTCATGATCGTCGCAGCCGAGATACAGCAGGAACGACGCGGTTGGTGGGTCGAGCACGGCGACGCGTTGGCGCCTTCGTACGTAGACCTGATACGGCTCGAATCGACGGCGACCGAGATCCGAACTTACGAGGCATACCTGATGCCGGGGCTGCTACAGACGGAGGCGTATGCCCGAACGTTCGTATCCGCCATGCAAGGTCTGAGCAGCGCCACCGAGCTTGGGGAATTCGTCGCCGTCCGGGCGGCGCGCAAGACCATCCTCAGGCGGCAGGAGCCGGTCACCCTACACGCCCTGATCAGCGAGGCCGCCCTCCGCCACCCCATCGGCGGCCCGGAGATCTTCCGTGATCAGATCGAGTATCTACGCGAGTGCGCGGCATGGCCCAACGTCACCCTGCAGATTCTGCCGTTCACCGGCCAACCTCATCCTGGAATGTCAGGAGCCTTCACCATCCTGCGTCTTCCCAGCCTGGACGTTGCCCACGTCGAGACGATGAACACCGATGCCTACATCGAAGACGAACACAGCGTCGAACAGTATCTCCGAGCTTTCGACCACCTCTGCGACCTTGCCCTGAGTCCTGATAAATCAGACTCTTTCCTGCAGGAGATAGCCGTTACGCTCTAATTGGCATGATTTATCCAGGGAGGACGTTCAACGATGGTTGGCGATCAGCATTCCTGCGGAGTTTGGCGTAAAAGCGCTCGCAGTGGCGCTCAGAGCAACTGCGTCGAAGCCCGCTTCGACGGCACCGTCGTCTGGCTGCACAACTCCAACAACCCCTCCCCCCAAGGCCCGGCCATCACCATCACCCCGGAGGACTGGCTCGCTTTCCTCGACCGTGTACACGCCGACGATCTCGCCCCGCAGAAGCTGGGCACCCCCGCCCTCTTCGCGGGCCGCCTGCTCATCGGCTTCGACGGCGACCGCGTCACGATCCAGGACAGCGACACCCCGCCCACGTCCACCATCCACTACACCCTCGACGAATGGCACGCCTTCCTCGACGGAGCGACCCACGACGACGAGTTCACCCTCCCCTGGCTACTCTCCACCCCGGCCAATGCCTGACCCCGATCGCAGAACTTTCTGGCATAAAAGCGCTCGCAGCGACTGTCTGGACGCCCCCGCCCGCGCGGCGATGTGAGCGAGGCCCCGGGCCACGGTGCTCGCGGCCCGGGGATGACCGGCCCGGCCGTGGTCAGCGCCGCCCGGTGACGGCGATCCGGACCAGGTCGCGGCCGCGTACGCCGTAGAGTGCCTTGCGCGAGGGGTCGAGGGCCAGCTTCGGCTCGCCACCGAACCACTCGCCCGCCAGGCCGGAGGCGATGGTCTTCACGGCGAACGTCACGAGGTCGACCTTGTAGATCGCGTCACCGTCGGTGGTGTAGGCGACCAGACCGGACACATGCAGGTCGCTCCCCTTCGCACCGACCTTCACGGTGCGGGTGACCTTGCGGCGCAACAGGTCGTACTCGAACATGATCCCGGTGTCCGTCACGCCGTACACGGCCAGGGGCGTGTGCGCCAGGCCCCGGACGACCTTCGCACCCGGCACGGGTTCGAGCTGCCACAGCAGCCTGCGCGCGCGCAGGTCAAAGGCGGCCAGCCGGGCGGTCGTGGTGACCGGCGGAAGTCCGAGGCCCTCCTGGATATTGGTGCCGAGGTAGGCGACCCCGGCCCGGCAGGTGACGGCGTACAGGCTCTGCCGCTCGACGACCGGCCGGTAGGTGTCCAGCTTCCCCGTGCGGAGGGAGTAGAGCGACAGCGCGCCGTTGAGCTGGCCGGGCTCGGGCTGGGTGGTCATCGCGATCAGCCCGGTCAGCGCGTCGTGGGCGAGGTCGCGGGGGCGATCCTGCTGGTTGCCCGTCTTGGCGAGCAACGTGGCCGACGGCTCGCCGGCCCGGTGCGCGTACAGCAGACCCTGGGTGTAGACGCCGAGATAGGTGACGTCCCGCACGGTGAGCGCGGTCTTGGGCTCGCCGGGGATGCCGAGGCGGGTGCTGGTGCCCGCCTTCAGGTCGTGGATGTCGGCGCCGCCCTTGCCGCCGACGTAGACCCGCCGCCCGTCGGAGTGCACGGACATGGGCTGTTCCGGCGCGGCCCTGAACCCCCGCTGGACGAGGTTGACGTAGTCGAGCGAGCCGTCGGCCGGGTCATAGACGAAGACCGCGCCGTCCTGGACGCCGTAGACCCGGCCTTCGTGCGAGAGGAGCCGGTGGGTGGCCGCCTCGGGAAGCGCCACGCCGAGCGTCTCCACCGCGCCGCCGTCCAGCCGGCAGCGGTAGAGCGTGCCGGTGGGCCGCCCGGTGAAGTAGACATAGCCGTCGTGCAGCAGGACCGAGGGAATGTACTTCTCTCCGGTGGCGAGCACGCGGTGGTCGGACGGGTCCGACTTCGACATCACCAGCACCTCGCCGTTGGAGGAGATACCGCCCGCGAGGTGGGTATCGGAGATCGTCAGGCTCGCGACGAAGTCGCGGGCGGCCAGTTCGGCGGGCAGGATGTCGCGCTTGGCACCCGTGGCCCGGTCGATCGCGATCAGATGGGCGTGCGCGCCGATACCCGCGTAGACGGTGGTGGCGTCGACGGCGATGCTCCGCACGTACGCCTCACCCTCGACGATGACGCCCAGGTCGCGGCTCGTTCCCGTGACCGGGTCGTACTCCACGACCCGGCCAGGTTCGGAGATCGCCAGGTAGACCTTGCCGTCGGGTGAGGAGGCCATGTTCCAGATGTAGGGGTGGCTGTAGGCGCCCACTTTGGACAGCGCGCCGGTGAGCGTGTCGAGCCGGTAGAGGTCGGAGCGGCCGTGGGTACCGACGTAGACATCGGTGCCGACGGCGCACATCGCCCACACGCCGATGCCCGTGGGGATGTCGGTGTGCCCGGTCACCGTGTCGCGGGCCAGGTCGTATGCGCCCACGACGTTGGGTGACAGCCCACGGGTGCCGGCGTAGAGCACGCCGCCGACGAACTCGCCGTTGCCGAGGGCGCTGGTGACGCTGGCGGGGCCCAGGACGGTCACCTCGCCTTCGGCGGCGGTGTGGGCGTGGGCGGGGACGGCGGGCAGCAGTGCGGAGCCGCCCGCGACGGCGGTGAGCTGCAGGAATCTACGACGGTGGATCATGTGGGGGAACCTTTCCGGTCACCATGGATGGGAGTGGGTCGTAGGACACCGCTCCGATGTGGGAAGAGGTCTCGGCGCGGACCCGGCCGTACCGAAGATGTGGCCGCCCAGATCGACCCGGTTCGAGGGCGAGGTCGCGCGCGGACGGTCGTACGTGACGACGGAGCAGACCTTTCCGCCGGGCAGCACGGCGGCGTGGGCGGGGGTGGCGGGAGCAGGGAGGAGAAGCAGGGCAGGGGGTAGACGCATGAGTCTTTCCAATTCGGTCGTTGCCGAAATCGACCCACGACGGAAAGATTAGCGTCCTTTAGGTTTCCGGTCATGACCCTAATAGGAAAATTATTGGCGATCGTCGCCGCGGCATCCGCCGCGCCGGCACCCCAGGGGTCCGCCGAGGCCCACACCCTGGGCAGGATCACCGAGCTGGGCGTGCCGCCGCAGGACGCCCCGCTCGTTCGGCAGCGCGAGTCCGGGTCCCACGCATGGGTAGGTCACCGCCGCGGGCGCGTGGGCCGACAGGCTCGACGCCTCCCCGCCCGGCGAGCAGGGCCGGGTCTACTGCGACCCCGCGCACCCGTGCCGTCACCGGCACTGGCGCGCCGATCACCGGCCGCGTCGCCAACTCGCGCGGCATCGGCTGGGCCGAGCCGGGCCTGTGTCGCGGAGCACACGCCGGTTTCCGGTAGGTCAAGGTGAACTTCCCGAACCGAATCAGGGGGGCTCGGCCGGCGTTGGATGTTGGTCCGCCTCGGTCCCGTTTCATTTATTTGGGCCTTGACCGTAATCGACACGGTATGCAAACTAACGATCATGCTCAGCCCGCCGCCCGCGGGCCGACCTTAACCCGGGGAGCAGAACTTGACCCGTTCGATGACCCGCCTGACGACCGCCGGTCTGGCGGTCATCGCCGACAACGACAGTCTGCTGCCGGATCGCGACAAGAGGGACACGTCCTACGGCTACATCACCTGCTCCGACACGTCCACGCCGTGAGGGGATCCCCGCGCCCGCCGGTTCATACGGTGGGAGCGGGGGCGCCATATGAGATTACGGTCGTGGCTGAAATTGAACACAAATGAACGCATCGTGGAGGTGGCGCACTGTGCAGATTCGCCTGGAGGACCTATTGGCGGGGCCGATGCCTGTCCGCAGGACAGGTACAGGCGCGTGAGCCGCGCCCTGCGCGGGGCGGTGGCGATGGCGTTCCTGGCGGCGCTGCTCGCGGTGCCGTTCACGTCGGCGTCCGCGGCCGACCTGCGGATCGTCAACGGAGGTTTCGACGAGGGGTTGGCCGGATGGAGCGGTTCGCACAGCCCGGGCGGCGTCGGCGTCGTGGTCTGGGACGGGCGCACCACTGCGCGCGTCGCCGACACAGACCCGGGGGCCGCGTACGGCAGGGAGAGCATGCCGGGCCTGCCCGCCACGGCGGGGACTCGCTACACACTGCACGCCGAGGTCTGGGCCGATAGCGGCACCGCGCATCTGTACCTGCGCTTCAGGGATGCCTCCGGCCGTCTTCTCGGCGGCGGCGCGAACGCCTCGGTGACGGGCAGACGGTGGAACCGCGTCACGGCCTCGGGCGTCGCGCCCACCGGCACGGCCACCGTCTCGGCCCTCATCTACTCGGGTGTGGCCGACGTGGGCACCGCCTACTGGGACGAGGTGCTGATCACCAGGGACCTGACCGATCTGGGCGTGCAGATCGAGAGCAGCGTGCCCAACGCCACCACCTTCTCGGGCGGCAGCGCCTACGCCCTCTACACCGGCACCGCCGACGCCAACCCACAGCTCGCCGTGATCGACGTGGCCGGCGAGGAGGTGACCCGGAAGATCACCATTCCCGACACCGCGGTCACGCCCACCGTCGGCGGCTGGGCGGCGGCCACGGCCACCGACGGCAGCGTCTACCTCGGCACCTATCCCAACTCCAAGCTCTACCGGTACGTCCCCGGCCAGTCCACGGTCACCGACCTCGGGCGGGCGGAGGGCGGTTACTCGTTCATCTGGGACCTGGAGCCGGGAGCGGGCGGGAAGGTGTACGGCGGCACCTACAACGACGGCCGCTACTTCAAGTACGACAACGGCGCCTTCACCACGATCGGCAACGTGCCCATCGCGGCCGGCGCTCAGTACGTGCGCAGCCTCGCCCACGACCCGGACGCCAACGCCACGTACCTGGGCACCGGCACGAACGCCGCGCTGACCAGGTTCGACAACGTCACGGGGCGCGTGGACAGCCTCCTTCCGGCGGCCTATGCGCACAACTCCATGGTGGGCGGGCTCACCTGGACGGGGAACAGGCTGTTCGCCTGGATCGACCGCACGCTGCTCGTCCTGCGCGTCGTCCGCAACGCCGACGGCTCGCACGCCGCCGTCACAGACGCCGCGATCACCGACGTGGACCTGCACCACTCGCCGGCTCGCGACGGCAAGGTCTGGTTCGTCAAGGAGGGTCTACTGCACTCCTACGACGTGGGCACCGGGTCCGTGCGGGCGACCTCCGTCCGGCCCGGACTCGACGTCACCGGGTACACCTGGGCCGACGGCACGTTGGTCGGCCTCGGTGCGGCCTCGGACGGCACCAGGATCTTCAAGTACGACCCCGTGAGCGGCAACTGGAGTAGCAGGGTCGTCTCCGGCGCCCCCGTCCTGCCCGCCGCGATCAACGCGCTCGGCGCGGGGCCCGACGGCGACATCTACACCGGCGGCTACCTGACCGGCGGCATCGGTGTCCACGACCCGCTGCGGGGCGACGGCGACGACGGCCGGCCGGACACCCCGACCCTCAATGGGCTCAGCCAGACCGACAGCCTGCTGGCCCACAACGGCCTGCTCTACCTGGGCGTCTACCCGTCGGCCAAGCTCTACAGCCACAACCCCGCGGGTTCCTGGCCGCCCACGCTCAGGTACACCGGCGGCGAGGCGGGAGACAAGGCCAACGACTGCGAGCCGGGCAAGGGCCCGCCGCCGCAGGACCGGCCATACGCGCTCGCCGGCGGGCCGGACGGCACCGTCTACATGGGCACGGTGCCGAAGTACGGCAAACGCAGCGGCGCCCTCACCGTCTGGAAGGAAGGCACGGCCGGGCGGACCCTCTGCGTGGTGCCGAACCAGTCCGTCGTCTCGCTGGCCTACGCGGGAGGCAAGCTGTTCGGCGGCACCTCCACACGCGGCGCTCTGGGTGTCGACCCCGTCTACGCGCCCGGGGCGTCGGCCACACTGTTCTCCTTCGACCCCACCACCGGTGCCGTGCACCCACATCCGCTCCCGCTGACGGCACCCAAGGCCGTCACAGCCCTCGCGGAGGTGGACGGTGAGCTTTGGGGCCTGGCGGGCGGCTCACTGTTCACCCTCGATCCGGCGCGGCCCGCGGCGATCACGGCCAGACGGCTGTTCCCCGACCCCGACTATGCCGGTAAGCCCAGTCTGGCCTGGCGCGACGGGGTGCTGCTGACCGTGACCCAGGATCCCCTCCACGTGTACGGCACGATGGGCGACCAGATCTTCAAGATCAACAAGTCGACGAAGGTGCTGACCGTGCTGCTGACGATCCCAGGGATGGAAGGCCTGACGGCCGACGGCCTCGGCAATCTCTATTACAAGATCAACGAGCGGCTGTACAGGCTTGCCGTTCCCCAGGAGTGAGGACAGCCGCTCTCTTACTTCGGCCTGAACCGATATGGGCCTCTCGACCAGCCATGCCCTCGACACAAAGGAAGCAGGCTCGTGCGAAGAATGATCAGAGCATTACTCGCGGTCCTGAGCGGAACGGTGCTCGCGTTCGTCACCGTCCCCGCGATCCCCGCGCAGGCCGGCACCTGGGGGGAGTACCCCACAAGTTCCGGGAACAGGACCTGTTCCAATTCCAGAACTTACAACGGGACCGCTTATCAGGTGTGCCTGGAGTTCAACTCGGCACGCACGCAAGTGCGGGCCATCTCCTTCATCAACCCCGGCGCGTACACCAATTTCCAGGTCAACATGAGGCTCTGGTTCGGTGGCAACGGCGTCAGCATCCCCCAGTCGTGCCCGACGATGACGACTAACGGCAGTCGCGCATGCTGGACCGGATGGACCGCGCTCAGGCGGCCCTATGTGGTGGCCGACGCCACCTTCGGTATCGCCGGCGCGTGGAGGACGCCCGTACGCGCCCTGGACATGACTCTCTCCGCCAAGTATCAGGAGAAGTCGAACTGGTGCGGTCCCGGATCGGCGCAGACGATCATCGCCACGATGGGCATCTCGGCTCCCTCGCAGTCCAGCCTGGCCGATATCTCGGAGACGACCGCCCTCGGAACGATGCCGTGGATGATGAAACTCGGCCTCAACGCAAGCGTGCCTCAGGACTTCCCCTACAAGGACTACGACATCCCTCCCAGCGGGACCGCCAGGGAGATCGGACTCAACACGATTGTGACGTCGCTGTCGAGGGGCAGGCCGGTCGCCGTTCTCGTCAAGCCTGGCCAGTTGCCCTGGTCTCCGAACGTGTCCGGGAGCGTCCGGCACTACATCGTCATCCACGGCTACGGCGGCTTCGAGACAACCAACGCGAGCCACATCCCATGGATGCCCATGAACTTCAAGGTCTGGGATCCGGGCGCCGGGCGGGAGGAGTCGCTCACGCAGGAGGAGCTCTTCTTCGCGGCCAGGGGAGCACAGGCTGTGGACGACAACATCTGGGCCATCGCGACATGACGCTCATCTGATCCGGCTGTGCCAGGTTCACGAGGGCCTCGTGAACCTGGCTGGGTCTGCTTCGAAGGCGAATCTCAGGCCGGAGGGATCGTCAAGGTCGGGCAGCGGGGATCGAGCCGGATCAGCGCCAGGTCACGCCCGGCCAGGGCCCAGGCGTTCCAGGAGCCGTGCTCGAAGTGGAGCTGCGGGTTGGTGTACCACTCGTCTCCCAGACCGGTCGCCACGAGCTTGGCCTCGGTGCCCAGTTCGTAAACGTTGCCGCCGCCGAAGAAGGTGGAGGTGAAGACGCGGCCCCGATGGACGGTCAACTCGCCGTACCCGGGCAGCGGGCCCTGGTGAGTGATCGTGCGGGTGGCCAGGTCCATCGCGAACCAGCTCGCGTTGCGCTTGTAGACCCCGTAGAGCACGCCGTCGTGCACCTTGATGTCCTGGAAGGTCCGGTAGCCGGCGACCGGGTCCACCTGCCAGAGCACCTTGCGGCTGCGCAGGTCGAACGCCGCGACGGACGCCGACGTCTTCACCGGCGGGGTGCCGCCGCCGCCGAGCACGTCGCCGCCGAGGTAGACGATGCCCTTGCGGGAGTCGAGCGAGAGGCTCATGAGGCTCTGGTCGGGGATGACGTCCAGGTAGACGTCCATCTTGCCGGTGTCGGGGTCGACGACCGACAGTGCCCCCTTCAGGTTGGCGCCCAGTGGCGCCGAGGCGACGAGCAGCTTGTCGGTGCGGGGGTCGTACTCCAGGTCCCACGGCCGCTGCTGACCGTGACCGAGGTAGCCGAGGCTGCGGACGCGGTCGCGCCGGTCGATCTCGACGATCTGCCCGCTGGGGTAGATCGCGGCGTAGATCTTGTCGCCGCGGCGGACCAGGTCCTTCGGCTCTCCCGGCAGCCAGATCCGGCGCTGGTCGCCGCTGCGCAGGTCGCGGATGGTGAGGGAGAAATGGCCGCCGACGTACAGCGTCCGGCCACGGTCGAGCAGCATCGACTGCGGGCGCTCCGAGCCGGTCGGCAGGCCCGCCTCGATCAAGTCGGTGAACGCGGTCTGGCCGGTGCGCACGTCCATCGTCCACATGCCGCCGCTGCCGGAGAAGCCGAGCAGCGTGTCGCCCTCGGGCACCAACCGGCGGGTCTCCTCGCCGGTCCTGGGGGTGCCGACCTCGGTGAGCGCGGTGTCGCCCGTGCGATAGCGGTAGATCGTGCCCCGCGGCCTGGACGACACGTACGCGGTGCCGTCGCCGGCGAAGCCGATCATGTCGAGGGTGAGGTCGCCGAGGCCGACCTGTCTGGCGTCCGTGCCGTCCTTCCGCACGTCGAAGAGGGTGTTCCCGCTGGCCCCGAGCACCCGGTCACCGTGCTCGGCGACCGCGCCGAACCCGGTGCCGCCCGCCGCCAGCTCGCGCACCGCGCCGCTCGCGCGGTCGATCGCGACCAGCTTGGCCTTGTCGAGCAGCCCGGCATAGACATTATGGTCGTCGACGGTGAGGCTGCGCACGTAGCGCTCGCCTGCGGCCAGCACCCCGAAGACACGTACCGCGCCGGTGGCCGGGTCGTACTCGCGGACCCTGCCGTCGGGATAGGTCCCGGCATAGATCTTCCCGTCGGGGGAGGCTGCCAGGCTCCAGATGTACCCGCCGCTGCCGCCGAAGGAGGCCAGGTGCTCGACCTCGCCCGTCGCCGGATCGAACCTGTACAGGTCCGGCACCGGGTAGGTGCCGGCATAGATCTTGCCGCCCGCGACCGTCATGGCCCAGGCTCCCTCGGCCTCACCGGCGGCGGGCGCGTCGGGCAGCCGCACCGAGCGGAGCGTCTTGCGGGTGGCGAGGTCGATCTCGGCGAGCACGGGCGGCTTCAGGCCGCGGGTGACGACGTATCCGCGCCCCTCATGGGTGACGGCGCCGACGATGGCGCCGGTCACGGACGCGGGGCCGAACCTCTGCACCCCGGTCCCCTCACACTGCGCCTCCTGAGTCCGCGAGCTCTGTACGGCGGGGCTCTGCTCGGCGGGCGGCCCCTGCGCGGCGGCGGCGATCGAGGGGACGAGCAGGACGGGTAGCGCGGCGGCGGTGACGAGGACGGCTCGCAGCGATCGGCTGGGAGGCATGGGACCACTCCTTGCGAGAATTCACTTCTGCACCATATTGGTCCAGACCGTAATCAAGTGAGCAGAAGCCGTCAACACTCTCGCCCGAACAGCCTGTTCAACCGGAAACCGTCAACGCTCCCACCCTTGCGGTCACCGGTCTCGAAGATTATGGTCATGACCGGTATACGAACGGAAGGATGCCCGGATGACACCCTTCGACACCCGGCGCCTGATCGGCGACCTGGTGGTGACGCTCGACGCCGACGTGCTCGGCGGCGCCTACCCCGACCGTGGCCTCCCCCAAGAGCCCGCCCCGCATATCCTGGCCCGCCACGACATCACCGCGGGCGCGGTGGCCAGCCTGCGTGCCGCGCTCTTCGACATGGCGTCGGGCAACGACGAGACCCTCGCCTCGGCGACCGGCGGCACCGCACTTCCGGCCGCAGGCGGCGCGGCGGTCGTGCCCGTCGGAGCCCTCGACCTGCGCGACCCCCTGGGCGCGGTGCGCGAGATGGAGCGGCTGGCCGCCCTGGGAGTACGGGCGGTCCGGCTCTTCCCCGACGAGCAGGGCGTCGAGGCGGGCTTCCCCTCGGTGCGACACGTCGCCGTACGGGCCGCCGCGCTCGGCCTGACCGTGCTGACCGGAGGCGACGTGCGCCGATTCTGGCAGCCGTTCACCGGTCTCGGCCTGCGGGTCGTCTTCCTCGACACGCACTTCTACCACCTGGGTGACTTCCTCGTGGCGGCCGCCGGCGAGCCGGGCTTCCACACCTCGACCCGGCTGCTCAACTCCCCTGACGCGTTGGAGACCGTCGCCGGCGAGATCGGGGCGGACCGCCTGCTGTTCGGCTCCCGCACGCCCTACTACGAGCCGCTCGTTCCCCTGCTCCGCCTGGCCACCGGCGACCTGAAGCCCGACGAGGTCGCGCTCGTCGCCGGAGGCAACGCCCGCCGCCTGCTCCTCGGGGAACCCTCATGATCATAGATGTCCACGCGCACTGGGGTCCGTGGTTCTTCACCATGGACGTCTCGGCGCTGACGATCCGAGCCATGGACCGCTACGGGATCGACCTGGCCATCGTGTCGGGCACCGAGGCCGTCATCTACGACGCCCCGGCGGGTAACCGCGTCCTGGCCTCCTACCTGGACTCCGTGTCCGGCCCCGCCCGCCTGTACGGCTACGTGACCGTCAACCCGCGCCGCCTGGCCGAGGCCGAGCGCGACCTGAACACCTACCTGCCCACCGGCCGGTTCGTCGGCGTGAAGATCCACACCGACTACACCGGTTCCCCCGTCACCTCCCCGCAGCTGCGCGACGCGCTGGCTCTGGCGGCGGCGGCGGACGTCCCGGCGCTGGTGCACACCTGGGGCGCCTCCGTGCTCGACCTGGCCCAGGTCTGTCTCGACACCCCGGGCCTGCGCGTGATCGCCGGGCACATGGGCGCGGACGGCTACCGGCACGCCATCGAGGCCGCCCGCGCCTGCGACCGCCTCTACCTGGAGCCGTGCTGGTCGCACTTCCCCGCCGGGCGCATCGCGGAGGTCGCCGCCGCGGTGGACCCGAAACAGCTGCTGTTCGGCACCGACTCCACGCTCATCGACCCGGCCTCCGCCTTCGGCTCCGTGGCGGCGGCGGGACTGACCGGCGACGCGGCCGACCGCCTGGCCTGGCGCAACGCCGCCGCCCTCTTCCGCCTTCCGCTCGGCTGACCGGCCCGGGCGCGGGGTGGGTCAGACCTCGGCGAGGACGGTCTCCTCCGTCGCCGGGCCGTACAGGTCGAAGGCGTGCGAGCGCGGAACGCGCCCCTCAGCGGCGGCCAGCCACAGCATGCGCTGGACGTAGCCCTCCATCGGCGCGGTGAACGTCGCGGCGGCCAGCCGGTCGAGCCGCGCAGACGCCCGCTCGAACTCCCGCAGGTCGTTCCCGGCGAAGGCGCGCATCACGTCGCGGGTGACGCCCACCCGCGCGGCCGCGAGGCCGACCAGCGCCGCCTCGGCACCCCACAGCAGCGACGGGCCGAACATCCGGTCCTCCCCGGTGATCGCCAGCCGTCCCGCCTCACGGGTGATCCGTATCGCCTCCTGGCATCCCATCGCGTCCGACAGCAGCGCCGCCTTCAGTCCCGCCACCCCGGGGTGGCCGACGATCTCCTTCAGTACGGCGGGCGGGCAGGGCAGCGTGTAGAGATCGAAGGCGATCATGGGCAGCCCCGCACCCCGCCAGACGGCATCGTGCAGGGCGAGCCGGTCGGTGGCGGAGGGGAACACCAGCACGCCGGCGGCCCCGAGCCCGGCGGCGACTCGCGCCTCCTCGACGGCCCGCTCCACCGAACCCGAGGGCGCGTCCCGGGGAGCCGCCGAGCTGTCCGGTCGCGCCGTGCTCAACGTGACCGTGACTCCGCCCGTCCGTGTCTCATCAGGGGCGCCGCCGACGCCGACCAGCACCGGTACTCCCAGGGAGACCGCGCACTCGATCACGGCGGACCGCACCGGCGGGGGCAGGAAGGGGCCGCGGCCGGTGTGGGCGAGCACCGCGAGCCCGTCGGCACCGTCGGCGAGCAGGCCGCGGAAATAGGCCGTCACCAGGTCGAGGTCCACCTCGCCCAAGGCCGTCATGGGGGTGGCCGCCGCCGCGAGCAGCGTGCCGCGCAGCTGCTCCCGCAGCCGCGCGGCCTGTGACGATATATCCATCTAAAAGACTTTATTTGAGTCCGGTCATCGTGATGCTGTTGACCAGGTACCGCTGCAGGAGCGCGAACACCAACAGGCATGGCAGCACCGACAGCGTGGCGGAGGCCATCAGCACGGCCAGCGACGACCCCTCCGTGCGCATCGACGCCAGCCCCACGGTGAGCGTGCGCATCTCGTCCGACTGCGCCATGACGAGCGGCCACAGGAAGTCGTTCCAGTGCCACAGGAACACGAACACCCCGAGCGTGGCCAGGATCGGCCTGGTCAGCGGGAGCACGATCTGCCAGTAGACGCGCCACTCGGAGGCCCCGTCGACCTTGGCCGCCTCGAACAGCTCGTCGGGCAGGTCACGGATGAACTGCCGCATGAGGAAGACCGCCTGCGAGTTGGCCAGCGTCGGCACGATCAGTCCCCAGAAGGTGTCCACCCCGCCGAGGTTGGAGATGAGCACGAACATCGGGATCAGCGTCGCCTGGGACGGCACCATGAGCGTCGCGAGGAACGCCCACATCATCGTGTCGCGCCCGGGGAAGCGCTTCTTGGCGAAGGCGTACCCGGCCATCGACGCGGTCAGCAGGGTGATCACCACGGACACCAGCGCGTAGATCACCGTGTTGACCGTCCAGCCGGCGAACCCGGAGGACGACAGCAGGTCCGCGATGGTGTCCAGGGACAGCGACTCCGGCCACTGGACGGGCAGGGTCGGCTCGCCCGGCGGCGACAGCGCCACCACGAACATCATGAAGAACGGGCTGACCGTGATCACCGACACGAGCGCGAGCAGCACCCACAGCGGCCATCGGAAGGACCCGCGCCGTGCCTTGACCGGAGGCTTCACGACCGCGGTGGCGGGCCGGGTGGCGGTGAGCGTCATGCGTTTCCCCGATCGAGCAGGCGGCGCTGGACCAGCGACACGACGAGCACCAGCGCGAAGAGCACGATGCCGATCGTGGCCGCGTAGCCGAGGTTGGAGAATTTGAAGCCCTGGTCGTACAGGCCGTAGATGAGCGTGTAGCTCGCCCTGGCGGGCCCGCCGCCGGTCATCACGTAGATGGTGTCGAACGTCTGGAAGGCGCCGATGGTCTCGATGATGACGACGAAGAACAGGGTGGGCTTGAGCAGTGGCAGCGTGATCCGGCGGAACCGCTGCCACGGCCCGGCCCCGTCGACCGTCGCCGCCTCCAGATAGGAGGCCGGGATCGACTTGAGACCGGCGAGCAGGATCAGCATGGAGTAGCCGAAGCCCTTCCACACCGACACCACCGCCAGCGCGGGCAGCACGAGGGCGGCCTCCTCAAGGAAGCCGACGGGGCCGAGGTCGAACTTGCCCAGCAGCCCGTTGATCATCCCGTCGAACTCGTAGATCCACCGCCAGATCACACCCGCCAGCACGAAGCTGGTGACGTACGGCAGGAAGAGCATGCCCCGGAACAGGCCGCGCATGAAGACGACCGCGTTGAGCAGCAGCGCGGTGCCGAGCGCGACGAGGACGGTCAGGGGCACGTAGATCGCGACATAGACCAGCGTGATCCGCAGGCTGTCCCAGAACTTCGGGTCGTCGAGCAACCGGGCGTAGTTGTCGACGCCGACGAAGTTCCACTCCCCGCCGAGATTCAGGTCGGTCAGGCTCATGCCCCCCGCACCCAGGATGGGCACGAACCTGAAGACCAGGAAGAGCACCAGCATGGGGAGGACGAACAGCAGGCCCGCCATGGGGTCCCGCAAGCGCTGTCGCATCAGGTTCTCGCCTTTCGCACGTAACGGCCCCCGCCACGATGGGGGCGAACCGCATCAGCCGCCGTTGGCCAGCAGCGCATTGGCCTCCTTGGCCGCGTCGTCCAGGGCCGTCTTGGCGTCCTTCTGGCCGAGCAGGGCCGCCTGGATCTCCGGCGCGATCAGCGCCATCACCTGACGGGCCATCGGGTGGGTGTCACCCGGGAAGGCGTACTCCAGCGACTTGGCGAACTCCTGCACGACCGGAGAGGTGCCGGGCACGGTCACATCGGTACGCGCGGAGAAGAAGCCCGACTCCTTGGCCAGCGCCGCCGAGGCCTCCGGCGCGGACAGGAAGGCGGCGAACTTCTTGGCGGCCTCGGCGTTCGGCGAGTGCTTGGCCAGCACGAGCCCGCCGGGGATGCCGAACGCGACCTTCTTCGTGTTCTCCAGCGGCAGCCCGACGCCGACGTTGTCCTCGCCGATCGCCGCGCCGAGCTGGGTGACCTGCAGCGCGGTGGCCGCGTGGTAGACGGCCGTCTTGCCCCCGGCCAGGGCGCCGCCCTCGATCTCGTTCTTCTTGGTCGCCGCGTTCTCCGGCAGGCCGCCCAGCTTCTGCAGGTCGAGCAGGAACTGCAGGGCCCCGATGCCCTCGGGACCGTTGAAGACGACGCTCTTGCCGTCGGCGGCGAACACGCTGCCGCCGTTGCCCCACAGCAGCGGGTAGAAGCTCTGGTTCAGGCTGACCTCGGGGGCGCCGGGGTAGTCGAGGATCGCGACCTTCTTGGCGGCGAGCTTGGGCGCGGCGGCCTTGAACGCCTCCCAGGTCTGGGGGAACTCGGTCACGCCCGCGTCGGTGAACGCCTTCTTGTTGTAGATCGGCGCGGTGATGGTCTGGTAGATCGGCACGCCGTAGAGCTTGCCCGCCACGCTCAGCGCGGTGAGGGCGTTGGGCAGGAAGGAGGACTTGGCGGCGGCCACCACGTCGTCCACCGGGGCCAGGGCGCCCTGCTCGGCGTACTGCGGGATCTGGTCGGGAGTGAGCACGACCAGGTCGAAGCCCTTCTTCGAGGCGAGCGCCGTCGTGATCTTCTCCTGACGGCCCTCCCAGGGCTGATGGTCGACCTTGAGATCGATCGTGGCGTTCTCGGCCTCGAAGTCCTTCTCGATCTTGGCCCAGAACGCCTGGTTCTTGGCCTGATCCCCGATCACGGGGTACATCCAGACTGTCACCGTGTTCTTGTCCGACCCTGAGCCGGAGCCGCCGCATCCGGTGAGCGCGACTCCCAGGGCGGCCGCGAGGCCGGCGAGTGCGACCTTCCTCATCAGGCCTTCCTTTCATTGGAAACACCGGTTTATTGGCAATACCGGTCCAGACCGAAATGTAGCGACCACCCTTATGAAGGGTCAATGCCCGACATCTGAACGTAACGACGGAATCCATCGCCGATCGCCGCGACATGGTCGGCGGTGTAGTTCTCGTTCAGGTCCACGATCAGCAACGTCTCGCCGACCAGGCGGTCCGCCTCGGGGCAGGCGGCCGGCGGCGCCGACAGCGGAAACCTGGACGTACCGTACATCGGCCCGTCCCACAGCGGTGCCCGGTTGAGCGGCTCGGCAAGATACCCGGACCGGGCCGGAATCCCGTCGGCGGCCAGCCTGGCGGCGAGCTCCGGCGCTCCTCCGCCCGGCAGCACGACCGGGAAGTACCACCACGCGTGCCCGCGCGGATCGGGCAGAGCGAGGCCCGGCAGCCCCGCCAGCTCCCGCAGCAACCGCATGGCCCAGTGCCGCCGGGCGGCCACCACGCCCGGCAGTTTGGCCAGCTGCGCGCGGGCCACCGCGGCCTGCAGCTCGGTCATCCGGTAGTTGAGCCCGAAGCTCAGATGGTGCCGCCCGTCGGCCCGGTCCCAGCCCTTGTCGGAGAACAGCCGCATCGTCCGGGCCAGCGCGTCGTCGTCGGTGACCACGAGACCGCCGTCGCCGCAGGTGACGTGCTTCCACTGCTGCAGGCTGAAGCAGCCGATCTCGCCGGCGGCGCCCACCGGCCGGCCGCCGGGCAGCTCGCCCAGCCACGCCTGCGCGCAGTCCTCGATCAGCATGATCCCGTGCTCGTCGGCGATCGTCCGCAACTCGTCCACGGCGGCGGGCGCACCGAAGAGGTGCACCGCCATGATCGCCCTGGTGCGCGGGGTGATCGCGGCCCGCACCGCGGCCGGATCGAGATTCCCGGACAGCGGATCGACGTCCGCGAAGACAGGGATCGCGTTCTGCGCCAGGATGGGGGCCACGGTTCCGAAGTCGGTCATGGGCGTCGTTATGATCTCGTCGGCCGGGTTCGGAGCGGCCGCCACGACCGCGAGATGCAGGGCAGCGGTGCCCGAGCTGCACGCCACGGCGTGCCGGGCGCCGCACAGCTCGGCCATCTCGCGTTCGAGCGCCCTGGTCTCGGTGCCCCAGACGGAGTTGAGCATCCCCGAGCGGATCACCCGCTCGGCGGCGGCCACCTCCTCGTCGCCGAGTGTCCTGCCGGCCGCTTCCGCGGCGCTGGGGAATTTCGGAGTCACGCAACACCTCGCACCAGATAAAGTAATAGCGGTCTTGACCGTAATTTAGCCAGGAGGTCTCAGTGGGGATCCTCATCGGGGTGGTCGGCCCCCACGACCTGGTCGACGATGTGGCGGCCATCTGTGAGGAACAACCGGGTGTGAGCACGCTGCGGCTCGACTACGACCACGAGTCGCAGGCGCCCACGATCGTCGAGGCGCACGCCGGCGCGGTGGAGGGCTGGCTGTTCACCGGCGTCGTGCCGTACATGCTCGCGCAAGAGGCCGATGTCCTCACGCGTCCCACCGCGTTCGTCGACTACTCGGGCGCGACCCTGCTCAGCGCCCTCGTACGGCTCCAGCACCAGGGCCACGACGTCACACGTCTGTCCATCGACACCCTGTCGAGCGCCGACGTGGCCGCCACGTTCGCCGAGGCCGGCCTGCCCACCGACGAACTGCGGGTGCTCCCCTGGCGCAGCGGCCTGACCTCGCGGTCGGCCATCGCCTTCCACCGCCGCGGCGGCGAGCACACCGTGATCACCTGCCTCAGCTCGGTGCACGACGCGTTGCGCGGCAAACTCCCGGTGCTGCGCCTGGTGCCGTCGACGCACTCGGTCCGCATCGCCCTGCGCCGGCTCCTGCTGTCGGCGGAGGGCCAGGCGCAGGAGGACGCGCAGATCGCGCTGGGCCTGATCGAGCTCGACGGCGAGGAGGGCCTGCTGCGCGAGGCGACCGCGCTCGGCGGCACGCTCGCGGCCTTCCGGGGCGGCGTCCACCTGCTGGTCACCACCCGCGGCCCGCTGCACGACGCGACGGGCGGCTTCTCCTCCCTGCCGATGCTGTCGCGGCTGGCCGCCTACAGCCGGGTCGTGCGGGCCGGGTTCGGCCTGGGCCGCAGCGCCGCCGAGGCCGAGAGCCTGGCCCGCAGGGCGCTGGCCAGGGCCCGGCGCATCGGCGACGTGGCCGCGGTGTTGTCGCTGCGGGCCGACACCGACGTCGTGCTGGAGTCGGTCGCCCCGCCCCCGGCCAGAGATACGAACCTGCCGCTCCTGGCCCGCCGGGTGGGCCTGTCGGTGGCGACGCTGGAGAAGCTGCTGGAGGCGCGGGCGACGGTGGGCGATCAGCCACTGACCACCCGCGAGATCGCCGAGCGGCTCGCGGTGCAGCAGCGCACGGCCCGCCGGATGCTGCACCGCCTGGAGCTGGCCGGGCTGGCCGAACGCACCGGTAACCTTTCCAGCGGCTCCAGCGGCCGCCCGCTGACGCTCTACCGCCTGACCCTTTAGCGCAGCCACCGGTCCAAGCCCTCGGCGACGAACTCGTCGTCGCGTAGCCACGGATAGGCCGCCCAGATCCGGTCGATCTCGGCGAGCTGCCCGGAGGAGAGCTCCTCCTCCGGATCCAGGCACCAGCGCCCGGCCAGCAGACCCTGGCGACGCAGAACCTCGTGGATACCGGGGATGCAGCCGCGGAAGCCGTGCTCGGCGTCGAAGATGGCGGCGTTGGCGTCGGTCAGGTGCCCATCGAGGGTGAGCAGCCTGCGTACGGCGGCGTCGTCGCCGCCACGGGCGCGCCGTGCCTCGTCGAGCAGCTCGACCGCCCGCTTCACCCACACCGCCCACTGGCCGAGGAGACCACCGACGAACTCGACGTCGACCTCCTCGCCGTCCACGACGACGCGATGCGAGGTGATCAGGTCCGACAGGATGTGGTCGTCGTTGCCGGTGTAGAGCGCCACCTGACGGGTGCGTCCGGCCCTCACCACGCCATGGAGCACGTCCAGCGTCCGGTAACGGTTGAACGGGGCGACCTTGATGCCGACGACCGCTTCGATCGAGGCCAGACGCGTCCAATAGTCGCGGGTCAGCGCCCGGCCGCCGACGGCGGGCTGCAGGTAGAAGCCGATCACCGGCAACACCTCCCCCACCGCGCGGGTCCGCTCGATGAGCTGATCCTCGTCCAGCTCGCGATACGGGCTCAGCAGCACCATGTGGTAACCGAGCGAGGCCGCCAGCTCCGCCTCCGCCACCGCCTGCGCGGTGCTCCCGGTCGCGCCCGCCACCAGCACCACCTCGCGCTCGTAGCCACGGGCGGTCTCGGCGGCCAGCTCCAGCACGGGAGGCAGCAGGCCCGTGCCGTGGATCGCGAACTGGGTGGTGTGCACCCCGACGGCCAGACCGCCCGCCCCGGCCTCGACGTAGTAGCGGGTCAGCGCCCGCTGCCGCCGCTCGTCGAGCCGCCGGTCCTCGGTCAGCGCCAGCGGGTGCGCCGGGATGACTATGCCCTTGCGGAACAGGTCGTGGACGGAACCATGTCTCTCAGGTGCCGTGCTGAGCACGTACGTTCCCCTTTCACTCTCGCCGATGCGGTCAGAACGCGCCGTCACGGCGCTCGAACTTGGTGGGCTTGCCCAACAGCGCCCCTCCGTCACCCACCCAGCGGGCGGTGTGCTCGACCAGTTCGGCAAGCGTGAGATCGGGGTAGCCGAACAGACCGTGGCAGCGCGCGGCGTTGGACAACAGCGCCGTGGAGGCCTCCTCGCCGACGAAGACCGGCTCCCTGCCCAGCAGGCGGCCGAGGTCGCCTGCGACCTGCCGTACCGAGACCAGCTCGGGTCCGGTCACGTTGAGCACGTACGGCGGAACGGAGGCCAGCAGCAGCGAGCGAAGCGTCACCTCGTTGGCGTAGCCCTGCCAGACCACGTTCGCCTGGCCGGTGGTCACGTCTATGGCCTGTCCGGCGACGATCTTCTGCGCGAGGTCGACCAGCACGCCGTAGCGCATCTCGACGGCGTAGTTGAGCCGGATCAGCGCCGTCGGCGTGCCGCGCTCCTCGGCGAAATGAGTGAGCACACGCTCACGGCCCAGGCAGCTCATGGCGTAGTCGCCGACCGGCCCGGTGGGCGAGTCCTCGGTGGAACCACCGGAGGCGATCGGAACGAGCGGGTAGACGTTGCCCGTCGACAGCGCGGCGATCCTGCTGCCCGCGAACCGGTCGGCCACGCGACCGGGCAGGTAGGCGTTGGTGAACCAGGTGGCGTGCTCGCGCCCCTGGGTGCCGAACTTGGCACCGACGAGGAAGACCACGTTGGGCACGTCGGGCAGCTCCCGCAGCGCGTTCTCGTCGGCGATGTCGGCCGCCACGACCGTGGCGCCCTCGTCGCTGAGCGCCTGCGCCAGGCCGGGCTCGGAGAAACGCGACACCGCGATGACGCGCCTGCCGCCCCCGGCCGCCCTGACCCCGTTCAGCGCCAGGCGGACGAGGCTGGGGCCGAGCTTGCCTCCGGCGCCGAGCACCATGATGTCGCCGTCGAGCTTGCCCAGATCCTCGACCAGCCCGTCACGGGGGCGTGACAGGCGTTCTTCCAGCTCTGCGATGGTCCGCACGCGGAACTCCTCACTCTCATTTACGGTCCAGACCGTAACTGGGAGAGAGTTAGGCTGTCAACGTCCGCCCGGCGTGCCGGGCGGACGGGATCCCAGCTAGGCGCAGGCCTCGCGGGCGGACACCAGCATGCCGAGTACGGCCCTGGTCTGCTCCCAGGGCACCGGGCTCGGGGCACCGCCCACCATGGCCAGAAACGCCTCCACGGTGCCCCGGTAGCCCAGGCCGGAGAGGGGGTCGGCGCCAGGCTCCACCACGACCTCGCGGGTGCCGGCGCGCGTGTGGACGCTTACCGTGTAAGACTCCTCGTCGGTGACCCCGATGACCTCCACGGCGCCGACCGCGCCGTTCTCCCAGGCCAGCGCCATGATGCCGATGTCCTCCGACTTCAGCGCGGGGTAGGAGCGGGTGGCGGCCGCCGCCCCGGCCAGCCTTACGGCGGGACCGAGAAGGGCGACCAGCAGCTCCACGCCGTGCACGCCCATCGTCACCATCGTGCCGCCGCCCACGGCCGGGTCGTCCTGCCACGGGTTGTGGCCGCCCGCCCAGAGGCCCACGTCGTGCCGTACGGTGGCCCGCACCGAGAGCACCTCCCCGAGGTCCTCGGCCACCAGGGCGGTGAAGGCGGGCGCGAAACGCAGCACCGAGGTGGACAGCACCAGCTCGGGCCGCGAGGAGGCCACCACGTCGACGGCAGCGAGCTGGGCGGCGGTCGCGGCGGCCGGCTTGTTGACGAAGCACGGCAGGTCCGCCGCCAGCACCCGGGCGAGCGCGGGAGCCACCCCCGGGTTGGGCACGGTCAGCACCACCCCGTCGGGGCGAGCGGCGAGCAGATCGTCCAGCCCGTCGGCGACCTCGGCCGCGGGGTGTTCCTCCGTGAAACGGGCCAGCCGGGCCTGGTCCTCCTCCCACACGATGAGGTCGGCGCGGGAGGCGAGGGTGCGGGCGTCGGTGTAGGGGTGGCTGGTGGCCAGTCCGGCGATGGCGATGCGCACGACATTCTCCTGGTCGGTGAGAGAGCTACCGACCGTACCTCACGGGCCTGGCGGCGCCCCCTGCCCCTGGGTGCTCCTCCCCATAGCCACCCGCTCACTGTCAGTCGGTGATGGAAGCCCGGAAGCGGTAGCGGTCCCCTCGGTAGACCTGCACCGTCAGTTCGAGCGGCCGCCCGTCCTGATTGAAGGAGAGCTGCTCGGCGACCAGCACCGGAGTCCCATCCTTGATCTCCAGCAGATCCCGCTCCCGAGCCTCGGGCTGCCGGGCCTCCACCGAGTAGTCCGCGACCCGGGGGAGCTGCGCCGGATCGGCGCCTCGCAGGGTCGCGTAGAGCGACGCGGCGGTGAAGTCGGTGTCGGCCAGCGCGGGACAGAGCGTCAAAGGCACCCGGTTGTGCTCCAGTACGACGACGAGGTCGTCGAGGAAACGCAGTCGCCGCATCTCGAACAGCGCGGCGCCCGGACCGATGCGCAGCGTCTCGGCCTCATCCACGGTCGCCGGCCTGGTTCCCGATTCCAGCACTTGGCTGCGGACGGCCAGGCCGTGCTTCAGGGCGTAGTCGGCGAACCCCTCCACCGTGTGCCCACCCGTCAGCCTGACAGCCTCGCCGCTTTCGGCGACGAACCAGCCGCGGGCCGCGGCGGACTCGAGCAGGCCCCGGCCCGCCAGTTCGGCCAGAGCGGCGCGCAGCGTCTCCCGCGACACCTCGTATCGCGTGGCCAGACTCCGTTCCGATGGCAACCGGTCCCCCGCCCTGGCGCCGCGGGCCGAGATGTCATCCCAGAGCCGTGCGGCGACCTGGACGTAGCGGGGCAGGGCGTCATCGCTCAGCAGGCCTTTGGGGAAGGAGGGTGTATCCGAGTAAGCCATACCAGAACCATACCAGATTCCGGCCATTGACGACCAAAAACCAGACCAGTACTGTTCCGGCTTGTCGCCGGCCGTAAGAGCGCGCCGCGACCCGGAACGTGGGCGAGAACAGGAGCGGATCATGTGGAGCTTGTTGGACGAGGTGGTCCGGCGTCAGAAGGCAGGTGAGCCCAGGGGCATCACCTCCGTCTGTTCGGCGCATCCGCTGGTGATCGAGGCGGCTGTGCTCCAGGCGCGCGAAACCGGGAGGCAGGTTTTGGTGGAGGCGACCTCCAACCAGGTCGACCAGTACGGCGGTTACACGGGCATGCGACCCGACGACTTCCGTGACCTGGTGTACGCCATCGCCACCGAGCAGGGTCTACCACTGGACCGCGTCATCCTCGGCGGTGACCACCTTGGCCCCAACCGGTGGCGCGCCCTGCCACCGGACCAGGCGATGGAGCGGGCCGAAGCCCTTGTCGCCGCCTACGTCACGGCCGGTTTCACCAAAATCCACCTGGACTGCAGCTTCCCCTGCGCGGGCGACCCCACGCCGCTCACTGACGACGTGGTGGCCGAGCGCGCCGCCCGGTTGATACGGGTGGCCGAGGACACGGCGGGAGAGCGCGGCGCCGCCCGGATCCGCTACGTGATCGGAACAGAGGTGCCGACGCCCGGTGGCGCTCACGAAACACTGAACGAACTCATGCCCACCTCGGCGCAGGCCGCACGGGCGACCCTGGAACGTCACCGCGAGGCGTTCGCCGGGCACGGGCTTGAGGACGTCTGGCCCCGCGTCATGGCGCTCGTCGTCCAGCCGGGCGTGGAGTTCGACCATCAGCAGGTGATCGACTACCGGCCGGAGAGGACCGCGGAGCTCGGAGCGGTCCTCAACGAGGAGCCCACCATGGCGTTCGAGGCGCACTCGACCGACTACCAACTGGCCGAAGCACTCACAGCACTGGTCAAGGACCACTGGGCCGTCCTCAAGGTCGGTCCCGGGCTGACCTTCGCGCTCCGTGAGGCGCTGTTCGCTCTCGCAGCCATCGAGGACGAACTGGTGCCCGTGGGCGAACGGTCCCGGCTGCCCGAGGCCGTCGAACAGCGGATGCTCGCCGAGCCCGACCACTGGGAGGGCCACTACCCGAGCGACGACACCGAGCGGCGCCTCGCCCGGCGCTACAGCTACAGCGACCGGATGCGCTACTACTGGCCGGATCCCGAGGTGACCGAAGCGCAGGAGCGACTCCTCGGCAACCTCGCGGCGCGGGACATTCCGCTATCGCTCCTCAGCGCCTATCTGCCCAATCAGTACGCGCGCGTTCGCCGCGGGGAACTCGCCGCGAAGCCGCGGGCGTTGGTGATCGACCACATCCGCGATGTGCTGCGCGACTACGATCGCGCGTGCGATCCCCACCACAAGGAGTATTCGTGACCGGCCTTCTCGGCGCCCTGGCTCGCAACACCGGGGCCAGTGACACTGTCCGTGAGATTACGCAGCAGCCCGGCATCTGGCGGGAAATCGACGGTATCGTCGCCGCCTCCCGGGCCACGCTCGACGGATTCCTCCAGCCGCTGGTGGCTCGCGACCACCTGCGCGTGGTGCTCACCGGCGCCGGCACCTCGGGCTTCGCGGGGCAGGTGCTGGCCACGACACTGGCGCGGCGGCTCGGGCGGCGAGCCGACGCCGTGTCCACCACGGACATCGTCGCCGACCCGCGAGGCTGCTTCGCCGAGGATCTGCCGACCCTTCTCGTCTCCTTCGCCCGGTCCGGGGACAGCCCGGAGAGCCTCGCGGCCACCGAACTCGCCGAGCAGTGCCTGTCGGATGTGCACCACCTCGTGATCACCTGCAATGAGGAGGGGCGGCTGGCTCGGGAACATTCCGGGAGGACCACCTCGTGTGTGCTCCTGATGCCGCCCGCCTCCAATGACCGTGGCTTCGCGATGACATCGAGTTTCACCGGAATGACGCTCGCCGCCCTGCTCGCCCTCGGTGGAACCGCCTATGCCGGTGTCGCGGAGCGGCTGGCCCGGGCAGCCGAGCGGATCACTCAGGACGGCGTCTTCGACAAGAACATCGGCGCGCTACTGGCCCGCGATCCCGAACGGATCGTCTACCTGGGCAGCGGGGCTCTCAGGGGGCTGGCCGCGGAGTCGGCGCTGAAGGCGCTCGAACTGACCGGCGGGGCGATCGTCACGACCTCGGACTCCGCCCTGGGATTCCGCCACGGCCCCAAGGCCGTGCTGAGTGAGCGCACCGTTGTGATCGTGTACGTGTCGAACGACCCGTACACCCGCCAGTACGATCTGGACATCATCGCAGAACTACGCTCGACCATGCCGCCCGGCAGTGTCATCGCGATCGAAGCCGGGACCGACGGCACGCCGGACGAGGAGAACTGGCTGCTCCACGGTGTCGAGGACATCGAGGACGCGGCGCTGGCCCTGCCCGCCGTCGTATGTGCCCAGCTCATCGGCCTCAACGCCGCTGTGCTCCGAGGAACCCGGCCTGACAACCCGTTCCCTTCGGGCGAGGTCAACCGAGTGGTGCGAGGTGTCACCCTGCACCGGTTGCCGCACTGACATCACAGCACGGCGTTGGCCGGGACGCCGAACCCCGCGACCGGGTGAGGAGCCTCAGGCGAGCCGCCACTCCTGGTTCTTCCGGCCCCTGACACAGGTCACCTGCCGGACGTTGGCCCCATCCCTGAGCAGCGCATTCCGTACGTCCAGACACATACCGGTGTGCCGGACCACGACCGCGAAGTAACCGTTGTCCCGCTGGACCAACTTCCACTCCTGGTTGCGATGTCCGGGAACACAGGTCCACAACTGGAGGCCGGCACCACTGTGCCTGTCGGCCGGCAGCACCTCCATGCACAGGCCGCTGGCCACGTCCCTGAAGTTGTAGTAACCGCCGCCGGTCGCCGTCAGGTTCCACACCTGACCATCGTGGTCGTCGCTACAGGGCCACTGCTGGACACTGGTCCCCAACTTCAGCTCATCACTCAGAGTGAACACGTCCAGGCACTTGTCGCTGTGCCGGGCCACCAGGATCGCGGTGAACCTGGCCCGAAACCCCTCCCGCGCACCGGCGACCCCGCCGGCCGACGCCCACCCGGCCGACGGGACCGCGAGCAGAGCCGCCGCCAGGACGAACACCTGACCGGCGTGAAAAAGTCTCATCGAGCCCCCCGAGGCACTCCCTGAAGATCAACAAACCCTTGATAACACGGATCACCCAACGCGACGAACAGCTACGTCAAGTAATCGACATCGTGTCGCGTCCCCGAATGGCCGGCCATCATCACCGGCGGAAACCCCACTCAGACAAGCCGCCACTCCTGGCTCGCTCGCCCCCTGACACAGGTCCACTGCAGGGCGTTGGTCCCGTCTCCCGTTCCGCCACCCTGCATGTCCAGGCACTTGCCACTGTGCCGGGACACCAGGACGAAGTAACCGTTGGCCCGCTGACCGAGCCGCCACTCCTCGCTGTAGCGCCCGCTCACGCAGGCCCACTGCCGGATGTCGGCTCCACTGCGCAGGTCGCCGTCCATCACATGCAGGCACTTGCCGCTGTGCATGGCCCGAACGGTGTAATAACCGGCGTTGGTCGCCGTCAGGTTCCACATCTGATTGGTGCCGCCGTCACAGGTCCGCTGCTGGACGTCGGCCCCGTCCTCCACGGCGGAGCCCAGTACCTCCAGGCACTTGCCGCTGTGCCGGGCCACCAGGATCGCGGTGAACCTGGCCCGAAACCCCTCCCGCGCACCGGCGACCCCGCCGGCCGACGCCCACCCGGCTGACGGGACCGCGAGCAGAGCCGCCGCCAGGACGAACACCTGACCGGCGTGAAAAAATCTCATCGAGCCCCCCGAGGTACTCCCTGAAGATCAACAAACCCTTGATAACGCGAAGCGCCCAACGCGACGAACGGCTACGCCAGGTAGGCAACCCGGGTACGCACTCTTGGAGCCATCAAGCCCAGGCGAGTCCGCGCCGTCGACTTACGCGAGCCGCCACTCCTGGTTCTTCCGCCCTCTGACACAGGTCCACTGCCGGATGCGGGCACCGTCACGTATGTCGCCGTCCATCACCTGCAGGCACTTGCCGCTGTGCCGGGCCACCAGGACGAAGTAACCGTCATCCCGCTGGCTCAGCCCCCACTCCTGGTTCCGGGCCCCGATCAGGCAGGTCCACTGCTGGATGCCGGCCCCGATGCTCAAGCTGTCGCCCAGCACGTCCATGCACTTACCGCTGTGCGTGGCCTTGAGGGTGTAGTAGCCGCCACCTGTCGCCGTCAGGCTCCACTCCTGATTTCCCTTGTCATTACAGGTCCACTGCTGGATGTTGGCCCCGTCGTCCATCCCGCCGCCCTGCACGTCCAGGCACTTGCCACTGTGCCGGGCCACCAGGCCGGCCGTGAATCTACCCCCACCCCGTTCCGGCGCACCGGTGGCCACGACCTCCGCCGCCGGCGTACCGACGGCCGGGACGACAAACAGGGTCGCGGCCAGAGCCAGGACCTGACCTGCGCCAACGAGTCCCATCGAACCTCCCGAGACGCTCCTTAAAGATCAACAAACCCTTGATAACACGGATCACCCAACGTAGCGAACAGCTACGTCGAGTAATGACGTCGTGTCGCATCCCCGGTGGCGTCTCGTCGAACAACGGTAAGACAGGCGTCTCCGCACAGCGCGCGACCGCCGGGAGCCTCTCCGCGAGCGCGGAGCAGCTTCTGGTTCAGGACCGGAAACAGGGCGGAACCGGCCTCTCGCTGTCAGTGCGGCGTTCCCCGTCGGAATCGGACACACAGCTCCACATTGTCTCAGGACGCCGAAGGGCCACCTCGACAGCCGCGCGTTCGCGACCTTCGTCGAGGAACGGAACATCGTGCCCCGGCAGGGCTCCGCAACGACGAACGGCCCGGCGTAGGCCGGGCCGTTCGTGAGGGGGTTCCCTACTTCTTCTTCTGCACCTGGCGCTTCTCCCGGATCTTCATGGTGACCTCGATGGGCGATCCGGCGAAGCCGAACTCCTCGCGGATCCGGCGCTCGATGAAGCGGCGGTAGGTCTCCTCCAGGAAGCCCGAGGTGAACAGCACGAACTTCGGCGGCTCCGTCGACGCCTGGGTGGCGAAGAGGATCTTGGGCTGCTTACCGCTGCGGACCGGCGGCGGGGTGGCCGCGACCAGGTCGGTCAGGAAGGCATTGAGGCGGGCGGTGGGCACCCGGGTCGACCAGGAGTCGAGCGCCTTCTCGATCGCCGGGACGAGCCGGTCGACGTGCCAACCGGTCTTGGCGGAGATGTTGGCCCGCAGCGCCCACGGCACCCGGACGAGCTGGCGGTCGATCTCCTTCTCCAGGTAGTAGCGGCGGTCTGAGTCCAGCAGGTCCCACTTGTTGAACGCCACGACCATGCACCGGCCGGACTCGATCACCAGCGAGATGATCCGCAGGTCCTGCTCGGTCAGCACCTCGCTGGCGTCGATGAGCACCACCGCGATCTCCGAGCGCTCCAGCGCGGCCCTGGTACGCATGCTCGCGTAGAAGTCGGCGCCCTTGAGCTCGCGGTCACGCCGCCGGATGCCCGCGGTGTCGACGAAGCGCCAGGTCTTGCCGCCGAGCTCGACCAGTTCGTCCACCGGGTCGCGGGTGGTGCCCGCCATCGGGTCGACGAGCACCCGCTCCTGGCCGGCGAGCTGGTTCAGCAGCGAGGACTTGCCCACGTTGGGCTTGCCGACCAGGGCGACCCTGCGCGGCCCGCGTTCGGCGCCGAACCGCTGCTCGGGCGTGTCCGGCAGCTTTTCCAGGATCACGTCCAGCAGGTCACCGCTGGAGCGGCCGTGCAGCGCGGAGACCGGCTGCGGCTCGCCGAGGCCGAGAGACCAGAGCCCGGCGGCCTCCAGCTCCATCTGCTGGTTGTCGACCTTGTTGGCGGCGAGGATGACCGGCTTGCCCGACCCGCGCAGCACATGGCCGACGATCTCGTCCGCGTCGGTCACGCCCACCACGGCGTCGACCACGAACAGGATCACATCGGCCAGCTCGGCCGCCACCTGGGCCTGCTCGGCGATCTTCAGCGCCATGCCGGTCGCGTCGGGGTCCCAACCACCGGTGTCGACCACCGTGAACCGGCGCCCGCGCCAGGTGGCGTCGTAGGTGACCCGGTCGCGGGTCACCCCCGGCACGTCCTCCACGACCGCCTCGCGGCGGCCGATGATCCGGTTGACCAGTGTGGACTTGCCCACGTTGGGGCGGCCCACCACGGCCACGACCGGCTGCGGGGCGGTGTCCGGCCCCGCCTCCTGAGAGCTGTGATCGGTCCCTGAATCGGCGAGCTCCGCGTCGATCCAGCCGTTGTCGTCGTCGTATTCCCCGGTCACACTTTTTCCTTAATCACACGCAGTATCTCGGCGACGACCTCTTCGAGGTTCAGCGCCGTGGTGTCGAGTTCGACGGCGTCGGCCGCCTTCGCCAGCGGGTCGGCTTTCCTGGTCGAGTCGAGGGTGTCCCGGCGGGCCATCGCGGCCCGCTGTACCTCCACCGTGGTGCCGGTGAGCTCCGCCGTGCGGCGCAGCGCCCTGGCGTCCGCGCTCGCGGTCAGGTAGATCTTGACCACCGCGTCGGGCGCCACCACCGTGCCGATGTCACGGCCCTCGACGACGATGCCGCCGGCACCGATGATCTCACGCTGCTCGGCCACCAGGCGGCGCCGTACCTCGGGTACCGCGCTGACCGCCGAGACGGCCGCGGTGACCTCGGCGGTACGGATCGGCCCGGCGGCGTCGACACCGTCGACCGCCACCGTGGGGGCGTCGGGGTCGGCGCCCAGGGTGAGGATCGGGTCGAGTGCCCTGGCCGCGATCGCCTCGGGGTCGGCGAGGTCGACGCCCCGCTGGAGCATCCACCAGGTGATCGCCCGGTACATCGCCCCGGTATCGAGATAACGCAGCCCCAGCGCCCGCGCCACCCCTCGTGACGCGCTCGACTTGCCCGATCCCGAAGGACCGTCCATGGCGACGACCAGTCCGGTCACGACGCCTTCTCCCTTGCAGCCCGCTTCAGTTGTCCGTACGAGGCTACCGGGAGCCGGGCGGGAACCGCGCATCGAGCGAGCGGGCCACCGCGGGAGGTGGCCCGCGCGGAAAGCCGTCCCAGACGCCGAAAACGGCATGCGAACCAGACGATCACAAGGTCCGCGCACGGAGCGCATCGAGCGAACGACCCCGCGGAGAACCGCCCCAGACGATCACGACGCTCCCCGTACGGGGAGCGTCGGGCGCCTACGGCAGGTGCCAGCCGTGCGCGCGCAGGGCCTCGGACAGCCTCGGCACCGCCTCCGGCTGCACCGAGAGATCGGCGGCGCCCAGCGGCAGGCCGGGGGCGTGCTCAAGCCGGACGTCCTCGATGTTGACGCCCGCCTCCTTGGCCACCTGGAACAGCCGGGCCAGCTCGCCGGGGCGGTCACCGATGATGACCTGGACCGTCGCATAGGCGCGCGCGGGGCCTCCGTGCTTGCCGGGGATCCTGCCGGTGCCCGTGACGCCTCGGTGCAGCAGTTCGGTGACGCGGGCCATGGCCCCGGGATCGGCGGCCTCCCTGAGCGCGGCGGCCGCGGCGGCCAGGTCGGCCGCCACCGCCTCCAGCACCTCGGCCACCGGCAGCGCGTTGCCCGACAGGATCCCGGTCCACAGCCTCGGGTCGCCCGCCGCGATGCGGGTGACGTCGCGCACCCCCGGCCCGGCCAGGCCGAGCGCGGTGGCCGGCGCGTCCGCGAGACGGGCGGCCACCGCGGAGGCGGTCACATGCGGGGCGTGCGAGACGATCGCGACGGCCCTGTCGTGCTCCTCGGCGCCGACCCTGACCGCCTCGCCGCCGCAGAGCTTGACGAGGCCGTACATGGCCTCCACCGCGTCGGGCGAGGTCTCCTCGGTCGGGCAGAGCGCCCACGGGCGCCCGAGGAAGATGTCGGCCCGCGCCGCGGCGGGCCCGGAGCGCTCACGGCCGGCGAGCGGGTGTCCGGCGACGTAGCTCGTCAGGTCGCAGCCGAGGCTCGCGGCCTCTCTGAGCGGAAGGGCCTTGACGCTGGCCACGTCCGTGTAGAAACGGGCCGCGCCCTCCTTCTGGAGGGCGGCGAGCCGCCCCGCGACCGCATGGGGCGGAACCGCGATGACCGCGACGTCCACTCGCACGCCCTCGGCCCACTCCACCCCGGCGCCCAGTTCGCGTGCCAGCCGCAGGGAGCCCTCGTCCCGGTCCGCCAGGTGGACGGCGACGCCCTGCTCGCGCAGGGCCAGGGCGATCGAGGTGCCGATCAGCCCGGTACCGACGACCAGGACGCTCTCCAGACCGCTCACGCCCACTCCCCCGAGATCACGATGCCTAAAGGACTCACTGGGCGATGTCCACCCGAAGGGCGACCGCGCCGCGCAGGTAGACGTGCTGGACCTCCTGGCGGGGCCGGTCGACCTCGACATGGGCCATCAGCCGGACCACGCGGGGCAGGGCGCCCGGCACGTCGATCTCGGAAGCGCAGATCAACGGGACATCGTGGAAACCAAGCTTGCGGGCGGCCAAGGCGGGAAACTCGGCGGTGAGATCGGGCGTGGCCGTGAAGATCACACTGATCACGTCCTCGGTGGTGAGCCTGTTGCGCCCCATCACCTCCGTGACCAGTTCGGTGACTCCGGACAGGATCGCGTCCCGGTCGTTCGCCTCGACCTGAATCGCACCGCGGATCGCCCGCACCATCGTCGTTCCTCCATATCCACCCACGCCGGACCACCCCGAGGGGTGATCCGGCGCGTCCTGAACGTGCGTGTCAGGGAAGGCTACAGCCCGACCGCGGCGTAGAGTTCCCCGACCTCCGTGAGGGTCAGCGCACGGAGGGTGCCCGGCTTGAGGCGGCCGAGCTTGACCGGGCCGAACTCGATACGGGCCAGGTCGATGACCGGGTGCCCGACCTCCTCCAGCATGCGGCGGACGATGTGCTTGCGGCCCTCGTGCAGCACGATCTCGACCAGGGCCTGCTGGCCGTGCTCCTGGACCAGGGTGAAGGAGTCGGCCTTGGCCAGGCCGTCCTCCAGCTCGATGCCCTTCTTCAGCCGGCGGCCGAGATCGCGCTCGATCCGGCCGGGGACCTTGGCCCAGTACTTCTTCTGCACGCCGTAGCTCGGGTGGGTGAGCCTGTTGGCCAGCTCGCCGTCGTTGGTGAGCAGGATCAGGCCCTCGGTCTCGGTGTCGAGACGGCCCACGTGGAACAGGCGCTCGGTGCGGTCGGCCACGAAGTCGGCCAGCGAGGGGCGGCCGTCCGGGTCGGACATGGTGCTGACGACGCCGATCGGCTTGTTGATCGCGAAGTAGACCAGGTCGGGCATCGTCGGCAGGCGCTTGCCGTCGACGTGGATGACCTGCTTGGCGGGATCGACCCGGGCGCCGAAGCGGCGGACCACCTGGCCGTCGACGGTCACCCTGCCGTCGCCGATCATGTCCTCGCAGGCCCGGCGGCTGGCGACGCCCGCCTGGGCGAGGACCTTCTGCAGCCGGACGCCGTCGGGGACCTCGGTGGTGTCGCGCTCGTCGACGTAGTCACGGTCGTAGAAGTCGGAGTCCCGCTTGGGCTGGCGGGCGGTCTTGAACCGGTCGTTCGCGATCGCGCCGGGCCGCAGCGGGGCCTTCGCCTCCGGAGCGCGGCCGGTGGAGCGGCCGGCGGGGGCGCGACGCTCGCCGTACGCCCCGGCGCGGTCACCGCCGATCGTCTGGACGTCGTCCCGGCGGCCGGTCCTGCCGAAGCGGGCGCGGGAACCACCGGCGGGCGCGCCACCGCGACCACGGTCGGAACCGGGCCTGCCACGCGAGCCGTCCCGGTCCGCACGGAAACCACCCTGCGAACCACCGCGGTCGTCACGACGCGGGGCATCGGACCGGAAATCGCTCCTCGGACCGCCACGGTCCTCACGGCGCGGAGCGTCGGAGCGGTAGCCGCCCTGGGAGCCCTCGGAGGGCCTGCCGTACCGGCTCCTCGAACCGTCGCGGGACCCGCCGAACGACGAACCGCCGCGATCATCGCGACGCGGCCCGTCGGACCGGTAACCGCCACGATCGTCCCGGCGCGGGCCGTCGGACCGGTAACCGCCCTGCGAACCACCCGAGGGCCTGCTCCCGTACGAGCCGCGCGAACCATCACGCTCAGCACGGAAACCACCACGATCGTCACGGCGCGGACCGTCAGCGCGGAAACCGCCCTGCGAACCGCCACGGTCGTCCCGGCGCGGACCGTCGGACCGGAAACCGCCCTGCGAACCACCCGAGGGCCTGCTCCCGTACGAGCCGCGCGAACCATCACGCTCAGCACGGAAACCACCACGATCGTCACGACGCGGACCGTCAGCACGGTAACCGCCCTGCGAACCACCACGGTCGTCACGGCGCGGACCGTCGGACCGGAAACCACCCGAGGACCTGCCGGACGAGCTGCGCGAACCGTCGCGCTCGGCGCGGAAACCACCGCGGTCGTCACGACGCGGACCGTCCGAACGGTAACCGCCCTGCGAACCACCACGGGAGCCCCCTGACGAGGACCTGCCGGACGAGGATCCGCCTCGGGAGGATCCGCCCCGGAATCCACCGGACTGCGAGCCCCCACGGGGATTGCCACCGCGCGGGGCTCCGCCACGGCCTTGACCGCGTCCATCACCGGACGGGGTGCTACGGCTGTTGTTCACTGCTTCTGCTCCTCTAGGGATTCCATGTCGTCGGGCAGGAAAGGCGCCAGTTCTGGAAGCTCGTCGAGCCCCCGCAGGCCCATCCTCTCGAGAAAATACGAACTTGTCCGGTAGAGCACGGCTTGGCCCTCCGGTTCGGTGCCGGCCTCCTCGACCAGCCCCCTCGTCACCAGCGTGCGCATGACGCCGTCGCTGTTGACACCGCGGATGGCCGCCACCCGGGCCCGGCTCACCGGCTGCCGGTAGGCGACCACGGCCAGGGTCTCCAGCGCGGCCTGGGTCAGACGCGTCTGCTGGCCGTCGCGGACGAACCGCTCCACGAGTGAGGCGCACCCGGCCCGCGTGTAGAAACGCCAGCCGCCCGCGACCTCTCTCAGGTCGAAACCCCGCCCGGCTTCGGTGTATTCCGCCGAGAGTTCCCGGAGCACCCTGCCGACCTCGTGGACGGGCCGCTCCAGCACCTGGGCGAGGGTCACCTCGGCGACGGGCTCGTCGACCACCATCAGGATGGCCTCCAGCCCGGCGCGCAGGTCGGGACCGGCGCTCGGCTCAGGCTCGGACGCCACGTCAGTCATCGGCGGGTTCTCTCTTCGGGGTCTCGTCGTAGTCGTCGGCCACGGCGACGTCACCGTCGTCACTGCCGGTCCAGGTCACGTGCAGCTCCCCGAGAGGCTCGATCTGCTCGAAGGAGACGGCCGCCTCCCGGTAGAGTTCCAGGACCGCCAGGAAACGAGCGACGATCTCGAAGGTGCCGGCGCAGTCGGAGGTGAGTGCCCGGAAGGTCGCCCGGCGTAACCGCCGCAGCCGCTCGACAAGGATAACCGCCTGATCGCGGACATTGGCGAGTGGTTGGTAGATGTGGGCCACGGAAACCGACGGGGGCACCTTGGGGGCGAAGGCCCGCCGGGCGATCTCAGCGAGGCGGTCGGGGCCGATGCCGAGGATCAGCTCGGGCAGCAGGCCCGCGAACCGGGCCTCCATCGGCACGGTACGCGGGAAGCGCAGCGCCTCCTCGGCCATCCTGGCGGAGAAGACCTTGACGACCTCCTTGTAGGCCCGGTACTGCAGGAGGCGGGCGAAGAGCAGGTCGCGGGCCTCCAGAAGAGCCAGGTCCTCCTCGTCGTCCACCTCGCCGGCGGGCAACAGCCTGGCCGCCTTGAGGTCGAGCAGGGTCGCCGCGACGAGCAGGAAACGGCTCGTCTGGTCCAGGTCCCACTCCGGGCCCCTGGCCCGGATGTAGGAGATGAACTCGTCGGTGACCTGGCTGAGCGAGACCTCGGTGATGTCCAGTTTGTGCTTGGAGATCAGACCGAGCAGGAGGTCGAATGGGCCTTCGAAGACCTCCAGATGCACCTTGAAGGTGTCATCGGCGGTCTTCGGCTGCTCGGTCATCCCTCCATTGTCCCGTACCGGCGGGTGGGATCACCGCTCCAGCGCGGCCCACCTGGCGAGAACTTCCCTGGCGAGCTCGCGGTACGCGCTGGCGCCGAGCGAGGAGGAGTCGAAGCTGGTGATGGGCTCACCGGCCACGGTCGCGTCGGGGAAGCGAACCGTCCGATTGATCACTGTGTGGTAGACCTTGTCGTCGAACGCCTCGACGACCCGGGCCAGCACCTCGCGGCCGTGCAGGGTGCGCGCGTCGTACATGGTGGCGAGCAGGCCCTCGATGACCAGCTCGTCGTTGATGCGCTCCTGGACCTTGATGATGGTGTCCATGAGCAGCGCGACACCGCGCAACGCGAAGAACTCGCACTCCAGCGGCACCATGACGCCGTGCGCGCAGGCCAGCGCGTTGATCGTGAGCAGCCCCAGGGAGGGCTGGCAGTCGATCAGGCAGACGTCGTACTCGGGCAGGAGGGGCTTGATGACCCGGCCGAGCACCTGCTCGCGGGCGACCTCCGTGACGAGCTGGACCTCGGCGGCCGACAGGTCGATGTTGCTGGGCAGCAGGTCCATGCCCTCGACACCGGTCTCCAGCAGCACGTCCCTGGCCGTGATCTGCCGCTCCATGAGGAGGTTGTAGACCGTCAGGTCGAGCTGGAGGGGGTTGATCCCAAGACCGACCGAGAGGGCACCCTGCGGGTCGAAGTCGACCAGCAGAACCTTGAGCCCGGCCTCCGCCAGCGCGGCGCCCAGGTTGATCGTGGTGGTCGTCTTGCCGACGCCGCCCTTCTGGTTGACCATGGCGACGACCCTCGCCGGTCCGTGCACGGCGCGAGGGGGCGGATCAGGGAAAACGGGGCGGGGACGCCCGGTCGGGCCGAGGACTCCCCCACTGCGAGGGGTCCCGGCGGTCTTGGTGTCGCCCCAGGGATTCTCGGGGTTTGCCGGGGCCGCTCCCCGGATAGAACCGTCGGTGGTCACAGTCACCAGTCGAACCTCCCTGACGGCCTCTAACCGGACCGTCCGGACGGACACTATGGCGTCAACACGTATGCGGCAAGGCGGCACGCCCGGACATAAGGAAGGTCAATCCCGCGTGCGCGGATGCGCCACGGCATAGACCTCCCGGAGCCTGTCGACCGTGACCTGCGTGTACACCTGGGTGGTGGTCACCGAGGCGTGGCCGAGTAGTTCCTGAACCACCCTAACGTCCGCACCGCCGTCAAGGAGGTGGGTTGCGAACGAATGTCGCAACATATGTGGCGACACTCCTTCGAGCCCGCCGCGCTCGGCGGCGCCCTGGAGCACCTCCCAGGCTCCCTGCCGGGTGAGCCGGCCACCCCTGGCGTTGAGAAAGAGCCCCGAGGTGCCGCGGCCATGGGAGGCGATGCGGGGGCGGGCACGGGTGAGGTAGGCGCCCAGCGCCTCCCCCGCGAAGCCGCCCAGGGGCACCAGGCGGGTACGCCCGCCCTTACCTCGCAGGCGCACCCGCTGGGCCTCCGCCCCCAGCTCGACGTCGTCGACGGTGAGCCCGACCGCCTCGGAGATACGCGCGCCGGTGCCGTACAGCAGTTCGAGCAGTGCCCGGTTGCGCAGGGTGAGAGGGGCGCCGTCGGGCCCGGAGGCGGCGATCAGGCGCTCCACGTCGCGGACGCTGATCGCCTTGGGCAGCCGCCTGAGCTGGCGCGGCGGGCGCACCTCGTGGGCGGGGTCGTGGTGGCAGAGGCCCTGACTCAGCGCGAAGCGGTGCAGCCCGCGCACCGCGGAGACGGCCCGCGCCGCCGAGGCGGCGACGAGGGCCTGATGCTCCCCGTCGCCCTCCCTGAGCGCCGCCACGAAGGCGGCGACGTCGTCCTCGGCGACCTCGGCGAACGTGACGCGACCGCGGCGCCTGAGATGCTCCACGTATCGCAGGAGGTCACGGCGGTAGGAGGCCAGCGTGTTGGCTGCCAGGCCCCGCTCCCCCGCCAGGTGGGCGAGGTAGCGCAAGAGGACGGCCTCCGTCTCGCTCAGGGTGTCCTCCTGTCATGCCTCCGGTGCGTCGGCGGGCCGCAGCGAGGCGAATCCATCCGCCGAAGCGGCGTATGCGGCGAGAATACCGGCCACGGCTTGGGAATTGTGGATCATTCCCGCCATGGCACGCCGAACCGCGTCGGACAGGGGAATCCAGACCACCGGCATGTCGGCCTCCTCGTGCCGGTGGACGAAGTCCAGCTCCCCCTCGGGAATGGGGGCGACGTCCCTGGCAAGGAAGATCCGGGTGCGCTCGTCGGTCATTCCCGGCGAGGTGAAGGCGTCGACGAGGGTGTGCCAGGTGTCCGCCCGGTAGCCCGCCTCCTCGGCGAGCTCGCGGGCCGCCCCCGCCTGCAGGGACTCTCCGCGGACGTCGCGCAGCCCCGCGGGCAGTTCCCACAGCAGCCGCCTGACGGGGTGGCGGTACTGGCGGATCATCAGGACCCGCTCCCGGTCGTCGAGGGCGACGACGACCACGGAGCCGGGGTGGACCACGTAGTCACGGTTGACGACCTCGCCCTCCGGCATGACCACCGCGTCGGTGACGGCGGTGATGACCCGGGCGCGGAAGTGCTCGGTGGAGGAGGTGACCTTCCACTCCTCGGGAACGTCCAGGACCTCCAGGACGCCCTCGCTCCGTCCCTCTCGCGTGTCGCTCACTTGCCCCGCCCGGCCTTGGCGACGCTGCCACGGGTCTCCGCGTACGCCAGGGCGGCGCCGATCAGGCCCTTGAACAGCGGATGCGCGCGGGTCGGCCGGGAGCGGAACTCGGGGTGCGCCTGGGTGCCGATGAAGAAGGGGTGGAGATCGGTGGGCAGCTCGGCGTACTCCACCAGGCGGCCGTCCGGCGAGAGACCCGAGAAGACCATGCCGACCTTCTCCAGCTGCTCGCGGTAGGAGTTGTTGACCTCGTAGCGGTGGCGGTGACGCTCGTCGACCTTCGCCATGCCGTACAGCTGGCGGGCCAGGGTGCCCTCACCGAGCCTGGCCGGATAGAGGCCCAGCCGCATGGTGCCGCCCATGTCGCGCTCGCCGGAGACGACGTCCTGCTGGTCGGCCATGGTGGAGATGACCGGGTGGGTGGTCTCCTCGTCGAACTCGGTGCTGCCGGCGTCCTCGATGTCCGCGAGGTTGCGGGCCGCCTCGATGACCATGCACTGCATGCCGAGGCAGATGCCGAGCAACGGGATCTTGTTCTCCCTGACGTGCCGGATCGCGCCGACCTTGCCCTCGATGCCGCGCACCCCGAAGCCGCCGGGGACCAGGACGCCGTCGACGCCGTCGAGCTCGCGGGCCGCCCCCTCGGGGGTCTCGCAGTCGTCGCTCTTCACCCAGCGGATGTTGACGCGGGCGTCGTTGGCGAAACCGCCCGCGCGCAGCGCCTCGGTGACCGACAGGTAGGCGTCGGGCAGGTCGATGTACTTGCCGACGAGCGCGATCGTGACCTCGTTGGCCGGGCGGTGCACCCGGCGCAGGAGCTGCTCCCACTCCTTCCAGTCGACGTCCCTGAAGGGCAGGCCGAGGCGGCGCACCACGTAGGCGTCCAGGCCTTCCGCGTGCAGCACCTTGGGGATGTCGTAGATGCTGGCGGCGTCGGCGGCGGAGACGACCGCGTCCTCGTCGACGTCGCACATGAGGCTGATCTTGCGCTTGATCGCGTTCGTGACCGGACGGTCGGAGCGCAGCACGATCGCGTCGGGCTGGATGCCGATGCTGCGCAGCGCGGCGACCGAGTGCTGGGTCGGCTTGGTCTTCAGCTCTCCGCTCGGCCCGATGTACGGCAGCAGCGAGACGTGCAGGAAGAACACGTTGTCGCGGCCGACCTCGTGGCGGACCTGGCGGACGGCCTCCAGGAAGGGCAGCGACTCGATGTCGCCCACGGTGCCGCCGACCTCGGTGATGACCACGTCCACGTCGGGACCGGCCATCGACCGGATGCGGTCCTTGATCTCGTTGGTGATGTGCGGGATGACCTGCACGGTGTCACCGAGATACTCGCCGCGTCGCTCCTTGGCGATGACGTTGGAGTAGACCTGACCGGTGGTCACGTTCGCCGAGCCGTGCAGTTCGGTGTCGAGGAACCGCTCGTAGTGGCCGACGTCGAGGTCGGTCTCGGCGCCGTCGTCCGTGACGAAGACCTCGCCGTGCTGGAACGGATTCATGGTGCCGGGGTCGACATTGAGATAGGGGTCGAGCTTCTGCATGGTGACCCGCAGGCCGCGCAGCTTGAGAAGACGGCCGAGGCTTGACGCCGTCAGTCCCTTACCCAGACTGGAGGCGACGCCGCCTGTGACGAACAGATGCTTGGTGTGTGCGGCGCTGCGCAAGAAGGCTCCCGTGGTGTTGAAGATCAGTCGGCACACCCTTGTGAATGGCCTACAGGTCCACGGGCTCTCAGAATATCAAACGGTACCGGCGAAGTGCCCGAACAACCCCCACCCGCATTCCTACCAAACCTAACCAAGCAGTAACTTGATCCGTTATGTCACTTCGTGGGGTGGTACGGCGTGCCGCGGGCAGCCTGATCCACCGACTCTGGGCGGCGATCCGCGCGGCCGGCACCGTCAGCCCCGCCAGTCCCGCCGGATACCGGTTCCGGCGCCTCGGCGAGGGCGCCTGCCTGTCGTTCCCGGTCGGGGCCGTCTTCGGCGAGGCCTGGATCGAGATCGGCGACCACACCCTGGTCGGCGAGCGGGTCTCCATCTCCGCGGGCATGGGCCCCGGGGTGGACCTGGGCCCGAACTCGATCGTACGGATCGGCGGAAGCTGCTCCATCGGCCGGGGCAGCCACATCGTGGGCCACCAGTCGATAGACATCGGCGACCACGTCTTCACCGGCCCGTACGTCTACATCACCGACCAGAACCATGTCTACGACGACCCCGAGATGCCGATCGGCCGCCAGTGGCCGCGCAACAACCCCGTCTCCATCGGGTCGGGATCATGGCTGGGCACCGGTGCGATCATCCTGCCGGGCACCCGGATCGGCAGGCAGTGCGTGGTGGCCGGCGGGGCCGTGGTGCGCGGGGAGTTCCCCGACCACAGTGTGATCGCGGGCATCCCCGCCAAGGTGGTACGCCACTACGTGCCCGGCGAAGGCTGGCTGCCACCCCACCTCGGCGGCGCGGAGCCTCCCGCCCCGGAGACTCCCCACCGCCCGGAGACCTCCGGCGGCCCGGAGACTCCTGACGGCCCGGAGACCTCCGGCGGCCCGGAGGGCGAGGCCGCGGAGCCGACCGGCGCCCTGGCCGGACCGGCCGTACCGCCTTCCCCGGCGTAGGTCGACCGCACGGTTCCGTACCCGGTCACGACACTGGACCGAACAAGGTTCTGTGACTTACGGTCACCTCATGCGGACCACGATCTGTGAGAGATTCGGCGTCGAGTTCCCGCTCTTCGCCTTCAGCCACTGCCGCGACGTGGTCGCCGCGGTGACCAACGCGGGCGGGTTCGGCGTGCTCGGCGCCGTCGCCTACTCCCCCGGGCAGCTCGACACCGAACTGAGCTGGATCGACGAACACGTCGGCGGCCGCCCGTACGGGGTGGACGTGCTCGTTCCCGGCAAGATCGACGCCTCGGCCGCCAGCCGGAACACCAGCCTCACCGACCACATCCCCCAGCGGCACCGCGACTTCGTGGCACACCTGCTCGGCAAGTACGGCGTGGGCGGGGCCGAGGCGTTCACCCGCGCCACGGCCGGCCGCGCCGACGAGATGGGCCGCCGGGTGACCGCCGAGGGCGCCACCGGGCTGATCGACGTGGCCCTCAAACACCCGATCGGCCTCATCGCCAGCGCGCTCGGCCCGCCTCCGCCGGAGATGACGGCAAAGGCCAGGCAGGCCGGGGTGCCGGTCGCGGCGCTGGTCGGTACCGTCGAGCACGCCCGCCGCCAGGTCGCCGCCGGAGCCGACGTGATCGTGGCCCAGGGCTCCGAGGCGGGTGGCCACACCGGCGAGATCTCCACGATGGTGCTCGTCCCCCAGGTCGTGGACGCGGTGGACGTCCCGGTGCTGGCGGCCGGCGGCATCGCGGGAGGCCGCCAGATGGCCGCCGCGCTCGCGCTGGGCGCCGAGGGGGTGTGGTGCGGTTCGGTCTGGCTGACCACCGAGGAGGCCGAGACCCTGCCCCTGGTCAAGCAGAAGATGCTGGCCGCCACCTCCTCCGACACCGTGCGGTCCCGGTCGCGCACCGGCAAGCCCGCCCGGCAGCTGAGATCCGCCTGGACCGACGAGTGGGACGGGGCCCCGGAGAGCCCGGGCGCGCTGCCGATGCCGCTGCAGATGCTCCTCGCCGAGGGCGCGATGGCCAGGATCGGCAGGGCCGCCGAGAGCGGCTCCCCCGGCGCCGGGGAGCTCGCCACCTACTTCGTCGGGCAGGTCGTCGGACAGATGAACCAGATCAGACCGGCCCGCCGGGTGGTCCACGACATGATCGAGGAGTTCGCCGCCGCGGTCGAGCGCCTCGACCGCCTCACCGGCACCTGACCGGCTCCCCTCCTCGGGTTCCTGCTGTTCCAGCTGTTTCGGCGCGCCCCCGGTTTCGGTGGATTTCTCGGCCTCGGTGACGCCCGATGGGCTCTTTCCGTATCCCCTGGTCACCCGGGACCCCTCCGGCTCCCCGGGGCGGCCACCGAGACCGGAGCGATACCCGGAGAGGGAACCGAGCGGGATCGATCAGCCGCCGTGAGACGTTGGAGGGGGCAGAGAGGACAATGGAGGTGCGATGCTCGCGGCACTGACGGGCCTTGGGCTCTCCACCGCGGCCGGGCTCAACGCCTACATCCCGCTGCTGGTGGTCGGTCTGCTCGCCAACTTCACCGACCAGGTACGGCTGCCACAGGAGTTCGCCTGGCTCGCCAACGGCTGGGTGCTCGGGATCATCGGCGTGCTGCTCCTGGCGGAGTTCGTGTTCGACAAGGTCCCGGTGGTCGACAGCGTCAACGACATGATCCAGACCGTCGTCCGCCCGGCCTCCGGCGGTGTCGTCTTCAGCGCCACCGAGGCCGCGGCCCGGCTGGACGGCTCGACCTGGATGAGCCACAACCCCTGGCTCAGCTGGGTGCTGGGCATCGGGATCGCGCTGGCCGTGCACGTCATGAAGACGACCGCCAGGCCCGTGGTGAACGCCACCACGGCCGGGGTGGGCGCGCCCGTGGTCAGCACCGTCGAGGACGCCGGGGCACTGGGCATCAGCCTGGTGGCGATCTTCCTGCCCGTCCTGGTCGTCCTGGTGGTGGCGGGGCTGGCGCTGCTCGCCTGGTGGGCGATTCGCGGAATACGGCGACGGAGGCGGAGCCGGGTGACCGGCCCGAGCCTGCGATGAGACCGCGCTCGCGGACTATGCTCTAAACATCTCGTCCAACCCCCGTGGGGAGGTGGTTCCGATCGGCGAATTCCTCATGATCCTGCTGGTGATCCTGCTGTTCTTCCTTCTCCTGGGAGCAGTCGGGATCTATCTGCTGGTCAAGGTCGGCAAGAAGGCCACGAAGAAGGCCAAGAGCGTCTCCACCCGGGTCGCCTCCCACATGGCCGCGATGGGCACCGGTGACGCCGCGGAGACCGAACGGATGCGTCTCGACCTGCGGCGCGAGGTCTCCCTGACCCGCCAGGCGGTGGACCACGCGCTGCGCGACGGCTGGGGACTGGGCGATCTGCCCCAGCTGGTGGGAGAGATCGCGACGCACGCCGAGCAGCTCGACGCCCAGCTCGCCCACTACGCCCAGGAGCGGCGGGTCTCGCCCTACATCGACCACACGGCGCTGGGCCGCCTGCGCGAGCACCACGCCAAGCTGACCACGTCCTGCGCCCGGATCAGGGCCGACCTGCGCAACGACCAGATGGCGCACTCGGCCGGGGGCATCGACCAGATCCAGGACCGCACCGACCTGGAGATCGAGGCCCGCCGCCGGGCCCCCGACCCGCTGGACCAGATCGACGAGCTCTACAAACGCACCACGATCAACCGCCCCCTCCCCGACGACCTCCGCTGACCCCGCGCGCGCCGTCGCCGCTCGCGGCGGAGACCCCGGGTGGGGTCAGCGGCGGCTCAGCCTCTGGCGTGCCCCGTACAGAACGGCCCCGATCACCAGGACCGCGCCGCCGGTGAGCACCGCCATCGGCGGGAGGCTGAAGGCCAGCGCGACGCAACCGGCCAGTCCGAGCACGGGAACGGCCCGGGGCGGGCGGCCTTCACCGGGGGGCAGGGTCCAGGCGGAGGCGTTGGCGATGGCGTAGTACACCAGGACGCCGAAGGAGGAGAACCCGATCGCGCCGCGCAGGTCGGTGGTCAGCACGAGTACGACGACGATGACGCCGACGGCGAGTTCCGCCCGGTGCGGCACCTTGAAGCGCGGGTGAACGGCGGCCAGGGCGGGCGGCAGGTACCGGTCCCTGGCCATGGCCATGGTGGTGCGGGAAACCCCGAGGATCAGCGCGAGCAGCGAACCCAGAGCCGCGACCGCGGCACCGGCGCGGACGACCGGGCCCAGGGCCGGCAGGCCGGCGGCGGCGACCACCTCGGCCAGTGGCGCGGAGCTCTCGGCAAGGCGCCGGGGGCCGAGGACGGCCAGGGCGGTGACGGCCACGCAGACGTAGACGACCAGGGTGACGCCCAGCGAGATGGAGATCGCCCGGGGAATGGTGCGAGCGGGATCCCGCACCTCCTCACCCAGGGTGGCGATGCGGGCGTATCCGGCGAAGGCGAAGAACAGCAGGCCCGCGGCCTGCAACACCCCGCCCGCGCCGGCCTCGGAGACGATGTCCGGCAGGACGGGCCGCGCAGGCCCGCTCGTCAGGCCCGCCGCCACCACGGCGGTCAACACGGCCAGCACGACCACGACGATGGTGCGGGTCAGCCACGCGGCCTTCTGCACCCCGGTGTAGTTCAGCGCGGTCAACATCGCCACGGCGGTCACGGCCACCTCCCGCTGGTGTCCCGGCCACAGGTAGAGGCCCACGGTCAGGGCCATCGCCGCGCAGGAGGCGGTCTTGCCGACCACGAAGCTCCACCCCGCCAGGTACCCCCAGAAGGGGCCCAGGCGCATCCGGCCGTACAGGTAGGTGCCGCCGGAGGCGGGGTAGCGCGCCGCCAGCCGTGCCGAGGAGGTGGCGTTGCAGTAGGCCACCGCCGCCGCGAGCGCCAGCCCCAGCAGCAGTCCCGATCCGGCCGCGGCGGCCGCGGGGGCCGGTGCGGCGAAGACCCCGGCTCCGATCATCGCACCCAGGCCGATCACCACCGCGTCTCCCAGACCCAGGCGACGCTCCAGCCGTTGCTGCCCGGCTCCGGCCGATACCTCCGCCATGGCACACGCTCCGTCCGACATAAAACGAAACTCGATATCGGTTCACGATATCGAGTCGAGCCGTGCAGGAATCCCCCCACCCCGGAACCGGCCGGCAAAGCCGTGACCGCGATGTGCGCAGTCGACGGGAGCATTGCCAAGGCCGTCGCGTGAGGCCCTGCCCCACGGGAATGACCCGGAGGCAGGGACGGTGGGACAGCGGCCAGAAAAAAGGGGGGCCCGATGGGAAGCTCGCAGTCGCCCGAGGTGCGCCGACGTGACCTACTGGGACTGTCCGCCGCCGCCATGGCGGGAGGTCTCCCCCTTGCCGCCTGCGGCGGCTCGGTGAGCCCGGTCGAAGCCGGGGCGTCCCCATCCGCGTCGGGATCCGCCGCCCAGGAGCAGGAGGCGCCGGTGACACCACCGGAAGATCTCATGCGTGAACACGGGGTGCTCAAACGCGTCCTGCTGATCTACCGGGAGGGGATCCGGCGGATCGAGGGCGGCGAGCCGGTGCCGGCTCAGCCGCTGAACGCCGGGGCGCGCATCATCCGCGACTTCATCCAGGACTACCACGAGCATCTGGAAGAGCAGTACGTGTTCCCGCGGCTGCGCGAGGCCGGCAAGCTCACCGACACCGTCTCGGTTCTACTGCTTCAGCATCAGAGAGGTCGCGTCCTGACCGACCGCATCCTGCGGGCCACCGGCGCATCGGCCACACCGCGAACGGGGGATCGCCGCGAACTGGTCGCCGCCATGGCCGCCTTCATCCGGATGTACGAGCCGCACGAGGCCCGCGAGGACACCGTCGTCTTCCCCGTCTTCCGCGACGTCGTCCCCGCCAAGGAGTTCCTCCGGTTGGGAGAGACCTTCGAGGACGAGGAGCACCGCCGCTTCGGCCAGAGCGGGTTCACCGGCGTGGTCGGCCAGGTCGCCGACATCGAAAAGGCTCTCGGGATCTACGACCTGGCCCGGTTCACCCCGCGGGTGTGAAACCCGTGCCGGCAGTCGTCCCTGTGGTCTAGGACCGCCACTCGGCCTCGGTGAGGAGTTCGCGGGCCAACTCGGCCAGCGCGGCCCGGTCCTGGGTGAGAGCGGCGCGTCCCGCCTGGGTCGCGCGATACACCCGGCGCACCCGCCCCTCGACGGTGCGCTGCTCAGAGGTCAGCAACCCGTCCGCCTCCAGCCGATGCAGGGTCGGATACAGCGTGCCAGGGCTGATCGCATATCCGTGCCGCTTCAGCTCCTCTGCCATCCAGGCACCGTGGATATCCTGTTCGGCCGCGTGGTGCAGGATGTGCAGCCGCACCGCACCACGCAGAAACTCCCGCATGCGCCCCCCTGCCTTCCGCGTCACCGGTGAACGTTCGGTGACAGAGAAATGACGATACCGATAGCCGCCCTCGCGGTGAGCCACCGGTGGTTCCGTGGTCGAGGGACGCGTGCACGCCACCTCGGCCACGGGTGAGTCAGGAGACCCCGGCCTCGCGCATGTCGCGGACCTCTCGCTTGAGCTCCTTGATCTCGTCACGGAGCCGGGCGGCGACCTCGAACTGCAGGTCGGCGGCGGCCTGGTGCATCTGCTCGGTGAGCGACTCCATCAGCGCCTCCAGCTGGGCCCTGGGCATCTCTCCGGCGATCGCCCTGGCGTGCTGGCCCGCCTGCTTGACCGCGAAACCGGGGACGGGTGCCTTGCCGCGCGACTGCTGGCGGCCGCTGCCACCGAGCAGCTGGGCGGTGTCGGCGTCCTCCCGGCTGAGCGAGTCGAGGATGTCGGCGATCTTCTTGCGGAGCGGCTGCGGGTCGATGCCGTTGGCCTCGTTGTAGGCGATCTGCTTGGCCCGGCGGCGGTTGGTCTCGTCGATCGCCCGTTCCATGGAGGGGGTGATCCGGTCGGCGTACATGTGCACCTGGCCGGAGACGTTCCTGGCCGCGCGGCCGATGGTCTGGATCAGGGAGGTCTCCGAACGGAGGAAGCCCTCCTTGTCGGCGTCGAGGATGGCCACCAGCGACACCTCGGGCAGGTCGAGGCCCTCGCGGAGCAGGTTGATGCCGACCAGCACGTCGAACTCGCCCATCCGCAGCTCGCGCAACAGCTCGATGCGGCGCAGGGTGTCGACCTCGCTGTGCAGGTAGCGGACCCGGATGCCGAGTTCGAGCAGGTAGTCGGTGAGGTCCTCGGACATCTTCTTGGTCAGCGTGGTGACCAGGACCCGCTCGTCCTTCTCGGTGCGGGTGCGGATCTCGTGGATCAGGTCGTCGATCTGCGACTTGGTCGGCTTGACGATCACCTCGGGGTCGATCAGGCCGGTCGGCCGGATGACCTGCTCGACCACGTCGCCCTTGGAGCGGCCCAGCTCATAGGGGCCGGGGGTGGCCGACAGGTAGACCGTCTGGCCGATCCGCTCCAGGAACTCCTCCCACTTCAGCGGGCGGTTGTCCATCGCGGACGGCAGGCGGAAGCCGTGGTCGACGAGGGTGCGCTTGCGGGAGGCGTCCCCCTCGTACATCGCGCCGATCTGCGGGACGGTCTGGTGGGACTCGTCCAGGACCAGCAGGAAGTCCTCGGGGAAGTAGTCGAGCAGGGTGTTGGGCGCGCTGCCCGGCTCGCGGTCGTCCATGTGCCGCGAGTAGTTCTCGATGCCGGAACAGCTGCCGATCTGGCGCATCATCTCCAGGTCGTAGGTGGTGCGCATGCGCAGCCGCTGGGCCTCAAGGAGCTTGCCCTGGCGCTCCATGGTCTCCAGGGACTCGGCCAGCTCGGCCTCGATGCCCCGGATGGCCTTCTCCATCCGCTCGGCGCCCGCGACGTAGTGCGAGGCCGGGAAGATGTAGAGCTCGGTGTCCTCGGTGATCACTTCGCCGGTCAGCGGATGCATGGTGGAGAGCTTCTCGATCTCGTCACCGAACATCTCGATCCGGACGGCGAGCTCCTCGTACTTGGGAATGATCTCGACGGTGTCGCCGCGCACCCGGAAGGTGCCCCGGGTGAAGGCCAGGTCGTTGCGGGTGTACTGCATGTCGACGAGGCGGCGCAGCAGGCTGTCGCGCTCGATCTCCTGGCCGACCTTGAGCCTGACCATCCGGTCGACGTACTCCTGCGGGGTGCCCAGGCCGTAGATGCACGAGACCGAGGCGACCACGATCGTGTCGCGGCGGGTCAGCAGCGAGTTGGTCGCCGAGTGGCGCAGCCGCTCGACCTCCTCGTTGATCGAGGAGTCCTTCTCGATGTAGGTGTCGCTCTGCGGGACGTACGCCTCGGGCTGGTAGTAGTCGTAGTAGGAGACGAAGTACTCGACCGCGTTGTTGGGCATCATCTCGCGCAGCTCGTTGGCGAACTGGGCGGCGAGCGTCTTGTTGGGCTGGATGACCAGGGTGGGTCGCTGGAGGCGCTCGATCAGCCAGGCGACCGTGGCGGTCTTGCCCGTACCCGTGGCGCCCAGCAGGACGTTGTCCTTGTCACCCGCCTTGACGCGCCGTTCGAGCTCGGCGATCGCGGTGGGCTGGTCGCCCGAAGGGGTCATGTCGGTGACGACCTCGAAGGGGGCCACCTTGCGCTGCAAATCTGTTACCGGCCTCACCTGTTCCACTGTAGGCGGCGTGACCGACAATCCTTCTCCGTACGGTCCCTCACCGGGGCACCCGGATTAACCGCGAAGCAAGTGAACCGCAAGCGAGGTCCCCTTTACTGGTCGACGTGCCTGCGCTCACAAAGCGTGATATATCGAGCTTTCGACATACGACTACCTCGGAGGTGTGATGTCCCGGCCAAGAGAAGCCATGCAGTACGCGAGGGCCGCGGCCCAGACGATAGGGCAGGGCGGCGACATGCGCCAGGTGGTCGGGCAGGCCGTCGGACAGTTCGCGGGCCAGATGACAGGGCAGCCCAACGGTGGACCGGGTGACTCCGGAGGCTCGGGGAACGCGGGCTTCGCGCTCAACCCCTCCGACTTCGCGGCCGCCCGTGACCAGGGCGCCTCCCCGGGCACGGTCATCGAGGCCCGCAGCGCGCCGCTCAACGAGGCGGGCGAGATCGTCAACCGGAGCTTCGGCGGCAAGGGCCAGCACGGCGAGTCCGTCCACGTCATCTCCCCCGTGGTCATCCCCAAGAGCGGTGCCGCCAAGGTGATCATCCCGCTGGTGGTGCTGGCCGGCCTCGGCCTGGTCGGGTTGGTCGCCACCGGCCTCCCGGACGGGGCACGGGTGCTGTTCGGCCCGCACTACTGGGCCGTGCTGGTGCTGGCCGCGGTGTTCCTGTGGTGGCGCAGGAGCGTGGTCATGGTGCCCGAGGGCTGCAAGGCCCTGATCACCAAGTTCGGCAAGCTCGTGCAGATCGCCGAGCCGGGCCGGGTGACGCTGTTCAACCCGTGGAAGCGGGTCAGCTACATCGTCAACACCACCCGCGAGTACCCCTTCAACGCGCCCATCCGCGAGGCTCCCACCCAGCAGGGCGTCAAGGCCAGCGTCGACCTGTTCCTGCAGTTCCGGATCGAGGACCCGGCCGAGTTCATCTTCGTGCTCGGCTCGGTCAGCGGCTTCCAGGCCAAGCTGCAGAACGCCATCAGCGAGGTCACCCGCTCGCTGATCTACTCCCAGCGCGCCGAGGAGATCTACGACCTGGTCGGCGAGAGCACGATGGGCATGCTGGACAACCTCAACCAGCAGTTCCTGCCCGCCGTACGGCTCACCGACGTCAACATCACGCACGCCGAGCCGTCCAGCCAGGAGTACCGGATGGACCTCGCCGCCCCCGAGATGATCAGGGTCGCGAAGGAGGCGTACACCTACGAGTACGAGCTCCAGCTGCGCAAGGAGCAGAACGAGGGTGACCTGATCAAGGAGCTGGCCGGGCTGCAGGAGCAGCTGTCGGCCATCCACGCCGAGATCGCCGGATACCAGGCCCGGATGGACACCGCGCTGGAACGCGCCTCGCACCAGGCGAAGGCCCAGGCGAGCCAGCGGCTGGTGGAGGCGGAGTCCACCGCCAAGGCCAACGCGGCGCTGCTGGAGGCCCAGGCGCTGGACATCCGCGCGCTGAGCGCCGCCGAAGCGCCGGAGATCCTCGACTACCGGTTCCAGCAGGACCTGCTCGACAAGCTGGAGTCCGTCGCCTCGCACCTGCCGCGCCTGGTGCAGGTCGGCGAGGACGTCGACCTCGACCTGCTCGCGCTGGCCAGGCAGCTGGTCGGCAGCCGCGAGGCACAGCTGTTCTCCGAGGCGGACATGGCCGCGATCAGGGCCCGGATGGCCGAGATCGGCGGCCGCGTCGAGGAGCGCGGGGCGGAGATCACCGCCCTGCTCAATCCCCCCGCCGACGTCGCCGCTCCGGTACGAGACGAGGACTGACGTGCACCGGAACGGACCACGAGGCGAACGAGGAGCGGTGAGGACCCAGTGAGCAACGGAGAATTCTCCAAGATCAAGGAATCTCTGGCCTCCTGGTCGGAGATCCGCCAGCTGCTGCGCGGCGGCGAGTCGGGCCAGCTGGTCCCGGTGGTGATCCCCAAGGACCGGCGCGGCTTCGCCTGGGTGACGCTGCTGTTCTTCGCCCTCTACCTGGCGGGCACCGCCGCGCTGGCCGACGGGGTGTTCTCCCTGCTGGCCGCGGTCGGCGCGGTGTTCTTCCTGGTGGTGGCGCTGATCTGGCTCTGGCGCCGGGCGATCATCGAGATCGAGGAGGGCACCACCGGCGTGCGCAGCCGGTGGGGCGCGATCGTCGGCACGCTGCCTCCCGGCCGCCACTACCTGTGGCTGCCGTGGGACCGGGTGGACGCGGTGGTGGACACCTCCACCGAGATCCCCTACTCCGCGCCGATCGTGGCCTGCCCGACCGCGGAGAACGTCCCGCTCAAGTCGATCGAGTTCTTCCTGAAGTTCCGCATCGTCGACCCGGTGGCCTTCGTCCGTACGATCGGCGCCGGCAACTTCGACCTGGTGCTCAGCAGCGCCGTACAGGACGCCATCCGCCAGCGCAGCCGCCTGGTGCGGACCGAACGCGCCTACGACCTGCGCGGCTCCGACGTCGGCGACATGCAGGAACTCCTCACCCGCCAGCTCGGCCGGTACGGCGTGCGGATCACCGGCGCCAACATCCCCGACGTGCAGCTGCCCGACCAGTACCAGCAGCACCTGGCCACCCGGGAGAAGGTCGCCAAGGAGCTGTCGGCCTTCGAGCGCGAGTGGGAGCTCACCCGCAAGCGCAGGATCGACACCCTGCTGATGGAGATCGAACGCGCCAAGAAGACGCGGGACGCGCGTATCGTCGAGGTGCGCGCCGCCGCCAACACGGCGCGTAAGGACGTCGCCCGCATGCTGGAGGAGCACGAGACCGAGGCGCAGCGGGTGCGCTGGGAGATCGAGGCCAGGGGCCGGGCCGAGCTCACCTCCGCCGAGAACGAGGCGAAGGGGCTGCGCAGGCTGGCCGACTCCTACCGTGACAACCGCGCCGTGCTCCAGTACGAGCTGGCCCGCCGCAGGCTCGACGTGGGCGCCAAACTCGCGGAGAGCGCACCTCGTCCCGTCGTCGTCCGCACCACCGGCGCCTCCGGCGACACCTCCGCACTGTCCACCCTGCTTCTGGCCCAGCTCCTGCCCCAGTTGGGCGGCGGCAACGGCCAGGTCGCCCCGCCGAACCAAATCCCCTGAGAAAACCTGGAGTCAAGATGGTGTTCCGTAAGCTGATGGCCGCGTTCGGGGCGGGTGTCGAGGTCGACACGGTCCTGCAGAACTCGCACGTACGGCCCGGCGAGGTCCTGCGCGGGCAGGTCAACTTCCGCGGCGGCGGCTCCGACTACCGGGTCGAGGGCATCTTCATCGACTTCACCGCGGTCGTCGAGGTCGAGAGCGGCGACAACGAGTACAAGTCGACCTACAGCTTCCTGCGCCAGCAGATCACCGGGCCGTTCCACCTGGCCGCGGGCGCCCCGCAGTCGGCCCCCTTCCAGATCCAGGTCCCCTGGGAGACCCCGATCAGCGCCATCGGCGGCCACCCGCTGCGCGGCATGCAGCTCGGCGTCTCCACCGAGCTCGCCCTGGCCGGCGCGCTCGACAAGGGCGACCTCGACCCGCTGTTCGTCAACCCGCTGCCCGCCCAGGACCACCTGCTCGGCGCGCTGGACCGGATGGGCTTCCGCTTCAAGAAGGCCGACCTGGAGCGGGGCACCCTGCACGGCTCGCGGATGCCGTTCTTCCAGGAGATCGAGTACTACGCGGGCGGCGAGTACCACCGCCACTTCAACGAGCTGGAGCTGACCTTCATCGCCGGCCCCCAGGCGATGGACGTCATCCTGGAGGCCGACAAGCGCGGCGGTTTCCTGTCCTCCAGCCACGACAGCTACAGCCGCTTCACCATCCACTACAACGACCACCCGGGCCAGGTCGAGCAGTCGCTGCGCGGCGGCCTCCAGGCCATGGCCCAGAAGCGCGGCTGGTTCTGACCTCTCACACACACGGCCGGGCCCCCACCATCGGGGCCATGGCCCAGAAACACGGCTGATTCTGGCCTCTCACACACGGCCGTGCCCCGTCATCGGGGCACGGCCGTTTCGCGTTTCAGACGGCCTACTTTCAGAGGCGATTCCCGCGCTTCCTCTCGGCCGCCAGGCGGCGTGCCATTTCGCCGAGGGTTTCCGTGCACATCACGTTGAGCAGGTCATCCCCGCCGAGGAGCTCCTCGGACAGGGTGTGCCTGCGTATGGCACGGTAGCCGCCGGCCGTCTCGGAGATGAGCCAGTCCCTGCCGTACCTGGCGACCAGAATGGCGATCTCCCCCGGTCCCCCGGTCATCGTCGCGCCAGTCGGAACCAGACGATCCGGCCCGCCGCGCCCTCGTGCCAACCCCACGACAGGGACAGCTCGCGAACCAGCCAGAGCCCACGGCCGCCCTCCGCGCCCTCGTCCTGCCCGGGCGGAATCCTGGGGGCACAGGTGGCGGACCCGCTGTCGGTCACCGCTATCTGGACGCTCTCCCCGCAGTTCGCCACCGCGACCGTCACCAGCCCGCCGGCGCGTCCCGACTCCGAATGCCGCACCGCGTTCGACACGAGTTCACTGACCAGAAGCTCCGCGTCGTAGGTATCCCGCTGACCTGATCTCCTCAGCACGCCTCTGACATATCGCCGGGCCGTACAGATCGACCCGGCCACCCCGGGCAGTTCGACCCTGCCCAGCAGGCCGAGCGCGGAAACCGCTTCGGCACTCATTGGATCATCACCATTCCTGCAAGGTGCCAGTCGCTCGAAAAACGCCTGTCACGATGTCTCCGCTTTGCTGTGACGCACGACTGCCCGACGACATCCGATGGGGGCGGGCGGGTGCCGCTAACCTGCCGGGCGCAGGACCCGGTCCCAGGAGGTGTGCGTGTCATGGTGGGCGCGTTCGCGCCGGTCGAGTGTCACGCAGATGTTGTCCCCGGCGAACGCCTCCCGCCAGACGTAGCCCTGGATGCAACTGCGCGGCCCGTCCGGGCCGTCCGTCCAGCGACCGGCCCCCATCATGTTGTCGGCGATGACCTGGTCGCGGACCTCCTGGGTGACGCAGACCTGGTCGAAGTCGTCGGCTCCTCGCCAGACATAGCCCGGTTTGCAGGCGTTGGGGCCCAGGACGAGCTTGGCCGGGTTGCTCCGTGATGCGGCGGCGGCGTTGTCGGAGATCACCTGACGGCGCGTGCCGGGGGACACGCACACATTGTCGTGCGGCGTGGCCAGTCGCCGCGTGTACGCGAAGACGCACTGGCCGTCCTCCTGCCAGTTCGGAGCGTCCGCGGTGTCGGCCTGGGTCTGCTCGTAGACGGCCGGTGTCACGCACACCAGGTCGTCGTACGTCGCCTTGCGGTGGACGTAGCCGTTCAGACACTTCTGGGGGAGATCGGTGCTGACCGTGACGACCGCCTCCTCCTGCCCCACGGAGTCGATCGAGACGCTGACCCCGTTGGTGTTCAGCGACGTCACGGGATTGCGCGTTATACGGTCTTTCAGCAGGTACGACACGCCGTTCTTGACCTCGTGCAGCAGCACGAGGTCGGCGGGGATGCCGGCGCTCTGGCCGGTCTTCTTGCGGAACTCCACCGTGTAGTAGTGGAACGGGTCGGCGGCGTCGAACGGGACGCGTACCATCCGTGTGCCGATCTTGCCGGGTTGGTCCAGCGGTACGAGGCGGACGGTCCGGCTCGCCACGCCGTCCGCGCCGAGCGTGACGATCCGGTGCGGCTCCAGCCAGCCCATCTCGTCACGGGTGGGACCGTTGAGGCCGACCGCGCTGGTGCCGAACCTCTCTGTCCGGTACGTGTGGATGTGCATGGCGCTCATGATGTCCCACTGGTCGTCGTACTCGCCGAACTGTGCCCAGTCGACCAGGCGGAAAGTGGGGTCGTCGGAGAAGGAGTGGTCCCTGTCGTAGCCGTGCAGCAACTCGTGGGTGGCGAATCCGAGGTTCCAGGCGAGCGGGTCCAGCAGCACCCGCTTTCCCCAGCTGCCGGAGTCCACCGGGGCGTTGATCATGACGGCGGTCCAGTGGTTGGACGGAACGGTGTAGCCCGCGGCGGCGGCCGTCTGCACGCAGTCCTCGATTCGCTGCCACCGGCTCTTGGTCCTGGCCTGCTCCAGAGTGAAGGGCATCGTGTACCAGCCCTTCACCACGGATCCCGCCACGCTCGTCCGACCGCCCGACTGATCGGCCAGGTAGTCGGCGAACCCGCCGAGGCCCTTGCCCGCGTCGGTGAACAGCTCCCGGAAGAACTGCGGGGGCCTGGGCTCCTCCGGACGGTCGGCGAACTTGCACAGCAGCACCGACCAGGGCAGGTCGCCCTGTACCGGGTACGCCTGGGCCGGCAGGGCGGGCACGCAGAGCAGAGCGAGCAGCGCGATCGCGGCGGTCAGCGACGATCTTCGTAAGCGCATGAATCCTCCTTGGACACCCCCGACACCAGACCAAGGTCTCAACCGCCGCTTGTTGTTCACTTGTACGTGAATGAAGACCCCACCGACCGGTTCCCGGCTCGCGCCGTCGCCCACGAAGTGGCTGCCAGGCCACCACCTGCGAAGGCGGTCCGGGCCGCCTGTCCTGAACCCCGTATTCCGGCTTTTCCAGTGGTCCACAAGCCGCTTCCCAGCGCCGTGGGCGAGCATGCGACAGCGGGATGCCTCCGCCTGAGGAGGGGCGCGATGAGCGGTGGCGAACGGAGTGAACACGGGGAAGGCTCCGCGCCACGTGTCCGGGCGGGCCACGGCGCGACGTCGTGGCCCGCCCGGGGATCGGTCGCCGCCCACGACATTCCGATGGCGAAACGAAGGTCCCATGAAACGTGTCACGACCCTGCTCGTCTTAGGCCTGCTCACCGCGTTGTCACCGGCCCCCGCCCAGGCGGTCGCCGCGGAGAGGCAACTGGTCGTCCACAGCGTCCAGGCCGACCCCACCTACACCGGGCTGTGCCGGGGAGCCGAGAACGGTGTCAGGGTGACCGCGCGGTTGACCTACACCGGCCCAGGCGAGACCTATCTGACACTCGTCTTCGACGGCCCGGGATCCCGCGAGATCACCGGCGTCCTGCTCCGCACGCGCACGGGTTCGACCAGCTACCACCTCGCCATCACCGCACCCGCCTCGCATCGCACCCTGAGTCAGAGCAGCACGACGACCTGCGCGGCCCCGCCCGTCGACATCGCCACCGTGAGCGAGCTGAACTACGACGGCGCGTGCGGTCCGGCCTTCTCGACCCCGCTGCGGGCCAAGATCACTTCCGGCAAGGGGACGACGCGCTACCAGTGGGTCGACGAGAACGAACAGCCGCTGCTCGGAAGCGAGGTGCAGACCGTACAGATCACGGAGGACGGCGGCACGCAGTACGTCGACGGCCCGCGGCTGCCGCGACAGCGTCCGGGCAGCGGGAAGGTGGCGCTCCTGTTCCCCGACCTGAACTCCACCCCCCTCATGTCCGGCCTGACCGCCTGGTCCACGACCTGCCGGCCCCTCGCGACGCCGAATCTGACCCAGGTGGAGTTCACCAGCGAGGATGAGAGCTGCGAGCTGCCCAGGCCCGCCATCTTCACACTGAAGGGCTCGATCACCGCGCTGGGGCCGGGTCCCATCCGCTACGCGTACGCGCGCAAGAGCGCCCAGACGAACAACGCCTGGGTCCGCGACCCGTGGACCTCACTGACGCTCACCTCGGCCGGCATCGTCGACGTGTCCAGGCAGTGGACGGTGCCCGCCGGCCGGCGCGGGGAGCAGGGGTACTGGCGCCTTGAGATCGACGAGCCGTACACGAGCGTGTCCGGCCAGGCCCGCTACTGGTTCTACTGCCCCGACTAGCGGTGAGCCTCCCGCCCCGGGCGCCTCATTCCTCGAAGCGGTCCGGGGCATTGATTCGCCCTCCCGATAGGCATATGGATTACGCACCCCTGACACCTCATTTGGTCGCTTAAGGAAAGGACGGGGGCGCGGGCAGTCGTCAACATATGACGCCTCGCGACTGATTGGAACAACGGTCTGCTCGACCACCGAACCTCAGCCCGCGAACGACTGTCCCGGTGGCCGATTCTCGCGCCTCCTCTCGGCTGCCAGGCGGCGGGCCATTTCACCGAGGGTGGCCGTGCACATCACATTGGACAGGCCACCCTCCTCGGACAGGCCATGGCGGCGTACCGCGTAGTAGCCGCCTCCGGCAGCCTCGGAGATGAGCCACTGCCTGCCGCACCGGGCGATCAGGACGGCCATCTCCCCGGGGGCCGGCGCGTCGGTCATCGTCGTGCCAGCCGGAACCAGACGATCCGCCCCACCGCGCCCTCGTACCAACCCCAGGACAGCGCGACCTCGCTGACCAGCCAGAGCCCACGGCCGCCCTCGGCGTCCTCGTCCGGTCCGGCCGGAATCCTCGGGGCACAGGTGGCGGAGCCGCTGTCGCCCACCGCTATCTGCACGGTCTCACCGCAGTTCGCCACCACGACCGTCACCAGCCCGCCGGCGCGTCCCGACTCCGAATGCCGCACCGCGTTCGACACCAGCTCGCTGACCAGAAGCTCCGCGTCGTAGGTGTCCCGCAGACCTGACTTCTCCAGCACTCCCCTGACGTATCGCCGGGCCACACCGACCGACTCGGCCACCCCGGGCAGTTCGACACTGCCCAGCAGACCGAGCGCGGGAACCGCTTCGGCGCCCATTGGATCACCGCCATTCCTGCGAGGTGCCAGGCGCCCAGAAAACGCCTGTCACAATGTCTCCGTTAACCAGGCGAATTGTCCATTTAGTTCCTTGACATCACCCGGATAAAGGCTTGGCACCATAGAGTGCACAGGGTTAGGCTGCCATTACAGAAAGAATCGACCGACAAATGAACGACGACCCTCTACACATGGTGTAGCCATTTGTCATTTATTTGACGGCCGACGTCATCAAAACGTTGGAGAGGTGAAATGGGAAACGACCTCGACCCGCGCCTGACACCGGCCCAGCGCTTCGGCCGCGAGCTGGCACGGGCCCGCAGGGAGGCGGGCCTGTCACAGACCCGGCTCGGCACTCACCTGGGCGTCTCGTCGTCGCTCATCGGCCACATCGAGATCGGCAACCGGAACCCCAGCCTTGACCTGGCGGCCCGCTGCGACAGGTTCTTCAAGACGGACGACCACTTCACCCACCTCTGCCGGAACATCACCGCCCCCACCGGACCACGCTGGTTCCTGAGATGGTCCGAAGAGATCGAACCCCGCGCCCGCGTGCTGCGCTGCTGGGACCCGCTCCTGGTCCCCGGCCTGCTCCAGACGGAGAACTACGCACGAGCCGTTGTCCGTGGCGGCCTGGCCGCCTCGGAACAGGAGGTCGAAAACCAGGTCAGCGCTCGCGTCCGACGACAGCTGATCTTCAAAAGGGAGACCCCGACCATCCTGTGGGCGCTTCTCGACGAGTGGGTGCTCCGCCGCCCTATGGGAGGTCCGGAGGTCATGTACGAGCAACTCGACCATCTCGCCTCCGCCGCCGACTGGCAGAACGTAAAGGTGCAGATCGTTCCCCACGACACCTCCTGCACGACAGGGCTGCTGTCCGGATTCGTTCTCGCCGAACTCTCGGACGCGCCGACCGCCGTCTCCATAGAGTCGGCGGGAGAAGGCGAAGTTTCAGCGGAACACAGTCTGGTAAGTGTCGTCTGGGATAGATATGACAGGATTCGAACAGAGGCACTTCGTCCCAGCCAGTCGCTAGATATGATCAAAGAAGCGAGGGACCAATGGAAGCAGCAGACCTGACCGGCCTCGACCTCTCCAAGGCCACCTGGAAGAAGAGCTCCCTCAGCGGCGAGAGCGGTGGAAACTGCGTCGAAGTCGCCAACCTCCCCCGAACCATCGCCATCCGCGACAGCAAAAACCCCACCGGCCCAGCCCTCACCTTCACCCCCACCGAATGGCGTACCTTCCTCACCGCCGTAAAGTCCGGCCACTTCGACTGACCAGCCGGACCTCTCTTCGCGGCCGGACCTCAAATTCCTGCTCAGAGATCCACTCGCGCCTGAAAACCACATGCACCCGACCGTCCCAACGGTCGGGTGCCGTTTTGATATGGTGCAGCTTCCCGTAGGTACAACTCACTCGGGCTGTCGCCCGCGCTCAACGATGTGAATGGTGCGGACCTCCGGCTTTGCAAGCAGTTCAAGCACCAGGTCACGGCTATGTAAGGTGGCAATGAAGCCATAGACTTTACCTCGCGCCGCGTTCAAATCTACACGCCACAGGTGGCCGGGGGTGTGGGCTACCCACCCCCCCAGCCACCTCTTATCGTCCGGTGAACCGCGTGGCCGATCGCGCTCGCGCCCGTCGCCTCAATGAGGGTGCACGATGCGCAGCGCCAGACTTACCCATTAATCCTGTCGTCGTAGTTATAAGGCCACACGGTTTTAGCCCACCAGAATTTTCCACCGAACTCATTGATCGAAATCGTCTTGTCTCGACTGGCGCAGTGCGACGGTTCGGTGGCGTCATCCTTGCACAACGCAAGAACCTTGAGCGTTCCCCTCACTGTATGCTTGACCCCGCTAAACCCATCGCAGAACAGATTTCCGCATGTTAGGGAGAACGACCTGAGAGGCTCCGGGAACAACTGTTTCACACGGGTCGGGCCGTCGTAGGAGAGAGTGCCGGTTGTATCGGTTTGCGCGATGCCCAACCCAGGAGGCCACGAGATGGAGGGGGACCAGAGGGGGGATCTGAACGTCAAGCTCGTATCGACTTTCAGCTGAAGATTGTCGAGGATCAGCTTGTCGACCTTGCTCTTGCCGAACGACCCCGATGGTTTGACCTCTGCGTATACGCTCCATTCCTTCACTTGAAGAGGAAGTATGGTGTTTTCATATTGCCATCTGAGGACGCCGCCGGCCTCAAACGGGAGTCCCTTCGTGACATAGTTCCAGCCGAAGATATCCGACCTACAGGCGGCACCAGAGCAGACTCTGAGGGCGCCCCATCCCTCCGGCCCCACCGGCCCTGCGCTCCCGCCGGCACCACCTGCCGAGTCTTCACACACCTCGTGTTCGCCGCCGCCTGGGTCGACGAACCCGGCGCAGCGGTCATAACCGTCCGTGGAGTCTTGATATTTCGGCATTGGAGCCTGAATCTCGGTCATATTGCCGCACCGGTCGAACACGTGAATCGAGATGGTCGACTCGCTCGGATGGACGACACCCTTCGTACTGGCCCCCATCCCTGAACCAGGGTCTGGCGAGGTTTGAGTCCAGGCCCGCGTGACGGAGGCGACAACGTGAACCGATCCCCCCGGACCGGGCTGAATAACCACGTCGTCCAGCGTGACACTGGAGTCGCTGCGTGTCTCTTCCATCTGCTCCATGCTGGCGTCGTACTGCACAAGGGCCGTGTTCAGCAGCGACAACTTCGCGGTGCTCGGCGCATCAGGGGTCACACCTGACACGTCCCAGATCGTCGCAGCCCGCCCCTCCAGTACAGCGTCCTGCGCCTGATAGTAGGCCTTGACGCGCTGGATGTACTCCGCCGCCCCTGACTCTTCGGCGGCGGCCTTGGTCTGCGGCTGCTCGCCGTCCAGGAATGGGATGCACGGTTGGGTCGCGTCCTTGACCGGCGGTGGCGGCACGGCCTTCGGCGTGACCGTCGTCGCCTCCCAGTCACCCTGTCCGAATGCGGTCTTGGCGCGAACCTTTACCGTGTGGAATTCCCCGTTCGTCAGCCCGGTGATTGCCCCGTACGGCTCTTTGACGTCGAGAGTCTTCACCACGGTGCCGCTGCTATTGGCGACCTCGATGTCGTAGCCGTCCAGCATCGCAACGCTGCCGTTGGATTCCGGTATCCCCCAACTGGCTATAGCGCTGCCGTCGCCGCCGGATGCGGTGAGATTGAGCACCCTGCTGGGTGGGCCGGCGAGCAGATAGGTGAGGGCAAGCGTCGGTTGCTCGATGGCTACCGTGTCGCCGAAGGTTATCGTCGCGTCGGTGTTGGAGGTGAGCAGGATCCATTGGTACTCGCTGCCTGCGATGTCGGCCTGCGGAGTGTTCAACGGCAGAGACAACGGCGTGGCACTGGTGTCAGCGTCAGCCGCCAAATCCGAGCCCTTACTGTCACCGGTGACCGGGCTCCTCAGCGGTGTGGCGGTGATTGCCGCGTCCGCAGGGCACACACCTCCGGCGCAGACCGGGGTGCCCATCTTGAGTATGCCCTCCGATACGGCCGCACCGTCCGGAAGCTCGTCCAGCCGGAATGCGATCACCGCTGCGGTCTTGTCAACACCGCTACCGCCGATCTGCATGACGGTCGAGTCCGTCACTGTACAGGGTGAGCCGTCGCAGGCGGTCGGATCGACCTTGGCGGTTTTGATGACGAAGCTGTCCTTGCCCAGTGTCAGATGCCGGACATCCTCCACCGGGGGCGGCGGGGGTGTGCCAGGTGTGGTGAAGGAAGCGGGGGCGGTCTTGGGGGTGCAGACTTCTTCGATGCCTGAATCGTCTGATGTGGTGGCGCTGGTCGTCGTCTTCGACGTAACAGTTGAGGCCGTGGTGCCACCGAGGGGGGTGTTCATGTCGGTGGTGATCTCGGCGGCGGTTTGGGCGCGGTTGTAGATGCGGACGTCGTCGATGGCGCCCTTGAAATATTCGCCGTAGGCGGTGTTGCCGCCGATGTGGAGCTTTCCGGCGTCGTTCATGATCGCGCCGGTGATGGCCGCTTGGCCGATTTGGGTGCCGTTGTGGTAGAGGCGGGCGGTGCTGCCGTTGTAGGTGACGGCGAGGTGGGCCCAGGTGTTGGTGGTCAGGGCGGTGGTCGCGGTGACGACTTCAGGTACGTCGTCGATGGTGAACCAGCCGGTGGGGGCTCCTTCGGCGGTGGCGTACAGGCTGTAGGACAGGTCGTTGAAACCGTTGTGGTCCTTGGCGATGACGGTGCGCCAGCCGTCCAGCGCGGTGGGCCTGACCCAGGCCGACAGGGTCAGCGCGTTGGTCAGCCGCAGGGAGGGGGAGCTGTTGACGGTGACCCAGCTGGTGGTGCCGTTGAAGGACAGGGCCTGGCCGAATTTGCCGGTGGTCCACGTGGTGCCGCTTGCGGTGCCGTTGTTGGTGCCGGTCGCGTCTGCGATGGCGGTGCCGGTGCCTTCGTTCATGCCGTAGGCCGCCACCAGTCCGGCAGGCGTCGGGGTCGGAGTCGGAGTCGGTGTGGGGGTGGGTGTCGGGTTGGGGGTGGGTGTCGGGTTGGGGGTGGGATCGGTGCCGGGGTCGCCCCCGTCCTGCGGGCCGGTGACGCAGGCGGTCATCTGCCACTTGTAGGTGCTGCCGGGCTGCACGGTGTTGGCCGGGAGTTGGAAGGAGGCGCGTTCGCCGCCGTTGACGGTACGGGCGCCGAGGGGGGCGGAGCCGACCGGTAGCCCGTTGCTGTCGTAGAGGTAGTACTTGGCGGTCACCGCGCCGCCGGAGGGGCGGTTGACCATGCCAGACAGGATCGGCTGGATCGGGTCGGCCATGCCGGTCTCGGTGTCGGAGGGCAGCGTCGGGGCGTCGCTGGTGATGCGGTAGGCCGGGCTCTCGTTGCAGGAGGGCGGGGTGACGCCACTGCGGCAGGCCTTGACGACGAACTTGAAGCTGGCCGGGTTGTCGAGGGTGAAGACCTTGTCCAGCGGTTGGCCGGAGGGGATGTCGTTGTGGGTGGTGGTGCCGGGCACGCCGACCAGTGAGCGGATCTCGTCACCGGTCAGGACGCGCTGGTAGGCGTGCACGTCGTCGACGGCGCCGTCGAAGGTGGTGTCCTCTTCACCGAAGAGACTGCCGCGGCCGAGTTCGAAGGCGCCACGGCCGTTCCAGGTGACGGTGTGGTCGCGTTCGGCGTTGAGCTCGCCGTCGACGTACAGGCGCATCTTGTGCGCGGTCGCGTCGTACTGCACCGCGAGATGGGTCCAGCGGCCGACGCTCGCCAGCTTCTTCGACCCGACGGGGATGGGATCGATGTCGGTGGCGCTGTCGCTGTCCATCACATTGAAGATCCAGCGCTGGTCCAGCTCGGCGGCGTTGGAGGTGAGGTAGCCGAGGCTGAAGGCGGGCTGGTTGGTACCACTCTGGGAGAACACGGCCTGGTCGGCGGCGCCGCTGTCGAGCCGGGCCCAGGCGGTGACCGTGTAGCTCTGGTTGGTGTTCAGGACAGGTCCGCTGGTGCGGGCCCGCCCGCCGGGGGACAGTTTGACCGCCTGGCCGAGCTGGCCGGGGACGCGGCTGTAGGTGCCGCTCAGGGTGGCGTTGAAGCCCTTGCCGGTGGCGTCGGCGGCGCTGGTGCCGGAGGTCTCGTCCAGCTTCCACCAGGCCGCCTCCCCGACGGGCAGTTGCGCGGCCGGGGGCGCCATGGTCGAGTCGTTGACGGTGACGGTGTAGTCCAGGTTGGCCGTCTCCGGGACGCTGGACCTGTAGGTGACTTTGACGTTGGTGCTGCGGGCGATGGCGTCGTTGCCGACCATGGAGTCGATCGACTCGGCGGAGACGGTGGGGATCACCGGCGGCAGTACCCAGTCCACGCTCAGCTTGGGCACCTTCGGGCCGCCCCACAACTGGGCCCAGAACGAGTAGCTCTCTCCGGTGTCCCTGGGGACCGGGAGCTCGCTGCCCAGCCGCAGCTGCAGGCCGTGGTTGGGGGTGCCGGAGGCCCAGGCGCGGGTCATCGTGGTCAGGTCCCAGCTCCAGACCGCGCCGTCCGTGGTGACCTGGGCGCACGGGTCGAGCGAGGAGCGTTCGTTGGGGCTGGTGGCCGGCTGGTTCTCCCAAAAGGTGTCATCGGCGACCCACGCCTCGGTGATCCGATGGGCCGCGACCGACTGCAGGGTGCCGCACGTGGCGTTGCCGTTCAGGTACAGCTGCATGGTCGCCTTGACCACATGGCGGCCGGTGATGGCGGCGGTGTCGAACGCCAGCAGCGCGCGGGTGGCCTGCTCGTTGGGGTAGCCGCAGCTGCCTGGCGTCGGGCAGCTTCTGTGGTTGGAGCGGGAGACCAGGCCCGGCCCCTGCTGGTAGACGGGGGACTTGACCGACACCTCCTGCGTCACCCCGAGCGTGGTGGTGGGGTCCACCCGCACCGGATACCGGGTGGCCGGGTCGGCCAGCCACTTCGGATCCGGTTTGAGCACCAGCACGGTGCCGCCGTTCTCGGTCCTCACCTCGGTGTCGACCCTGGCTTCCCGGCCCGGCTGCTTGGCGTCGGCTTTGGCGGCGGTCGCGTCCCACATGCGTGGCGCGGGAGCGGAGGCCACCTTGCGGCCCTTGCCCGCTGACAAGGTGAGCATGCCGGACTTCGTCTCACGAAGTGTGAGCCCCGGAGCGTGCACCGGCAGCCGGAACTCCACCAGCCCACTCGGCCGCTCACGCAGCACCACATCGTGCCGGAACCCGGTCGGCAGCGCGGTCACCACCAGGTCCGCCGACGGGCCGGCGGCGCCGGCGTAGGTGGCCACGTTGCCGTTGACCTGCGGCTTCGGCAGCGCTGTGGGCCAGGACAGGCCGAAGCTGTCCGTACGGCCCAGCCGCATGGTGGCGAACGGTGTGGTACCCCCGGCCGACAGCCGCAGACCGGCCTTGGCCAGACGCGGCTTGAGCACGCCGTTCTCTTCGACGAGCGCGGTGTCGATCCACGCCCAGGAGCCGTCCGCCTGCCGCAGTTGGGCAGGGCCGTTGTAGGACTGGGTGGACAGATGCCCGTCCGGATACGCCCAGGTGCGTGAGGTCTCGGTGAAGGCGGCCTCCACCGCCACCGGTTTGTTCTGCTTCCTGGCCTCCGCGACCGCCGCACGCAGCGGCGCGTCCGGGTCCTCCGGACGCGGGAAGGTGGTTGTCGAAGGTGTGGAGGGCGGGGTCGGTTGCGGATCGGCCTGGGCGGACGCTGATACGCCTGCCACCAGCACCGATGCCGTGACTGTGAGCACCATCGCCACAGGCAGGAAAAGACGAGGTGGTTTTGACCGCCTCGCCACGCTGACCAGCTTGTTCACTGACACCCTTTCCTTTAAGGGGCAACCAGCAAACAAGCCTCACCTTTAGCCAAGTTCACATAGCAATACAAGGAGAATCACCATAAATGCTGGGTGAGCACAGCCTTCAAGGTGAAGCTTGTCGACAGGCCGCTGATGTTCCGGCACCTTTGTTCCATGATCATGCCGGAAACCGGTTAGGACGTTGTTGACGTTTTCTGCGCGGTTATTGTCAATTCGTGCACGGCTTCGTCGTGCCGGGCCAGGTGCCGGTAGTCGCGGGGCGAGGTGCCGTACGCGGCGCGAAAGACCCTGCTGAAGTGCGCACCGTCGATGAAGCCCCAGCGGGTGGCGATGGCCTGGATCGGACGGGAGTCCAAGGCGGGGTCGGCCAGGTCGCGGCGGCATCGCTCCAGACGGCACTGGCGAATCCAGGCCGCGACCGTCATGCCCTGTGCCTGGAACAGCTTGTACAGGTGCCGGATGGAGATCTGGTGAGCGGCCGCGATGAGATCCGCGGTCAGAGCCGGGTCGCCGAGGCGGTCGCGGATGAAACGATGGACCTGGGCCAGCAGAGCCCGCTGCCGCGCCTCGGGCGACAGGCAGGCGGCGGCGTCGAGCTGGTGGGCGCAGCCGGCCGCGATCAGGTCCAGCGTGATGCCGCCCAGGGCGGCGCTGTCGGCCTCGGTGTAGTCCTCGGCGTTTCTCATCAGCTCGAACAGGTGGCCGGCCAGTACGGCGCCGATCCCGCCGCGGGCGGAGAACGGCACCGCGGCGAGCCGGCCGACGGTGCTGGAGCGCAGGCCCAGCGAAGCCCGGGGGAACTGGACGACCACGGTCTCGCTCCTGCCGTCCTTCGCCGACCGCCAGGCCCGGTAGAGATGAGAGGAATCGATGAGAATGAACTGCCCGGCGCCGAACACGGCTTCCCGGCCGCCCTGCGCCAGCGTGCCACCACCACTGACGATGAGATGGAGCTGGTAAACCTCCGGATCGCACTGCCGGACGAGCTTGGCGGTCCGCTCCGACCACAGCGCCGGGTGGGTCAGCGTCGACACCTGCGCCTCGCCGAGGTTCAGCACCCGCACCGAAGCCTGAAAGTCGGCGTCGCCGTCGATGCGAACCCGGGAGGGCAGGTGAGACTTCGATGCCATCTCGAACCAGGAGGGAAAACGATCCTCTGGAGCCAGGTTATCTGTCTGCAATTCCGTGACTACCATGTGTGCCCCCTGTGATTCAGGTCAAGTCCACGGATGTGGTGTACGGGTTCCGCCGGTAACGGCCCCCGTTCACCTCCGCTCCGCTCCAGGGGCGTCCATCCATGCGGCGCCCTACCGGGTGCTGCGCGAGGGTAAGTGGGGTGGCCAAGGGCCCGGCCCCCGTTCGTGCGGCGCCGTACAGCGTCTGCAACGGCAGCATCGCGGCCGGCGCCTGCGGCGGCGTGCCGAGGCGCCCGCCACGTGAGGGACAGGTGTCGGTGAACAGTGCGGCCGGGAACGACGCCTCGCGATGCCCGACCAAGGACCCGAACCCGCTACCCGCCGGGCCGGTTCTCCGCCTCACTCACCTGGCATAACGCCGGCATGAACCCGCCATCGTCCGAGGCGAGGCCGGAGCCCGCCACCTTCGGTGATCCCCTGGTCGGTATCGCGGGCCCCCGGGGCTCAGCAGCAGGGGGTCACTCCCCGGCGGCGGGAGCGGCGGCGACGGCGCCCAGGGTCGTCGGGACGGCGAAGAGAGCGGCGGCGATACGGCGGCGCAAGGATACTCCTTCATCGAGGTGATCGGCGGGTGCTGGGCCCGACACTGTGCTGGACGCCTCCTTCGCGGCAAGGCATATGAGTGGTCCACTATGGTTTGGTTTGTCCCTGCAGGTAGAGCTGTTCATCGGACCGGCGGAGGGAAGGGACGATGGCCGAGCGAGCGGAGGAGCCGCCCGACCCAGGGCGCGCGGGGAGCGCGGCGGAGTTCGTCGGTGAGATGCGACGGTTGCGTGCGTGGTCGGGACTGACCTTCCGCCAGTTGGAGCGCAACGCGGCGGGGGCGGGTGACGTTCTTCCGCACAGCACCTTGGTGGCCGTGCTACGCAGGGACCGGCTGCCACGGGAGGAGCTGCTGCGGGCGTACGCCCGTGCGTGCGGATGCGGGCCGGAGGCCGTCACCGCGTGGGTCACCGCCCGTAGAAGACTCGCGGTCGCCGAGGCCGCACCGGCCGACGTCTCCCCGGCGGTCACGCCCCGCCCGGCACCCCGCCCGCCCCGGCGGCGGTGGCTCGCCGTGGTGGCGTCAGGGACCGCGCTGCTGCTCGCCGTTGCCGGTGGCTCGGCGTACGTCTCCTCGTCCGCCTTCTCCCAAGGGAGCATCGCCGTCGAGGAGTGCCCGCGCCCGCTCATGGTCGGCGCGTACGGCACGTGTGTCAGAAGGCTGCAGGAACAGCTGCGACGGCGCGGCCTGGATCTGCCCGCCGACGCGTGGTACGGCCCGTACACCAAGATGCGCATGGTCGCCTTCCAGACCCTCGTGGGGCTGGCGAACACCGGAATGGCGGACGACGAGACGTGGTCAGCGCTCACCTCCGCCGGGTTCGAGGTCGGCGCCCGGTGGCCGGCCTCCCGGGTCGAGCGGCGGCTGCGCGAGGTGTTCACCGCCGACCCCTCGGGGGCGGTCGCCTTGGTGCACTGCCTGTCCAACGCCGACCCCCTGTGGATCTACAGCACCGAGCCCGGCGTGCGCAGGTGGGGCCTGTTCCAGTTCACCGACCTGGAGGTTTATCGCGCCGACGCAACCCAGGCGATGGCCCTCGACCCTGAGTGGAACATCCGCGCCGCCCATGCCCTGTGGCGGCGCACCGGAGACTTCCGGCACTGGTCGTGCCAGCCGGGGGCGCTGCCGGTGACCCCGGACAGAGAGGTCACTCGGAGCGCCAGATGACCTCGCCGTCCATCCGGGCATCGGTCGGCACGAGACCGAGGCGGCGGGCCAGGGCCGAGGAGGCGCCGTGGTCGGGGTGGATCGTCGCGACGACGTCGGTGACGCCGTGTTCCCTGAGCCAGGAAAGCAGGGCGAGCGCGGCCTCGCCGGCGATCCCCCTGCCCTGCCAGGGGGTGCCGACGACCCAGGCCACGGACGCCTGGCCGGCGGCCACGGTGGCCTGGACGTAGCCGACCAGGCGATCCGGGCCCTCCCCAGACGTAGGCCAGGTGCACGGTGTTGATGCCGTGAACATCGGAGCGAGTGTGGTCATGAGTTCCTCGGTGCTCCGCTGGCCCCGCGCGGCCTCTACTGTGAGGGCGGCAGCCGCTCTGGATCTTGTACTTGATCATGAGCGGCTGCTCTCGTTGCGCCGGGATCCCGTCACAAGACCGCATCGACTATGACCGCATCATCCCAGCTCACACAGCAAATGGCCGCTGCCGTACTAGAAATGATCAAAGAAGCGAGAGACCAATGGAAGCAACAGACCCGACCGGCCTCGACCTCTCCAAGGCCACCTGGAGGAAGAGTCCCTCAGCAGCGGAAGTGGCGGAAACTGCGTCGAAGTCGCCGAACTCCCCCGAACCATCGCCATCCGCGACAGCAGAAACCCCGCCAGCCCAGCTCTCACCTTCACCCCAGGCGGATGGCACACCTTCCTCAATGCCGTAAAGTCGGGCTACTTCGACTGATAGCCCCTACAGATTCTAAGCATCTAGATCTAACCAGAGAACCCTCCCTTTCAAAGAATCACCCACACCCAACCGCTTCAACGGTCGGGTGCCGACTTTGATGGGATGCACAGCTTCCCGGCGGCAGGTTCAGACTATAGGCAAAAATAGCAAAAAACGACTGGTAGGCATGAAAGATGTGGCTTCGGCTTGCTGCCGACTCATATGGTGATGGCAGTAGTAAACTACTTACTGAACCATTCCTTGGCTTCGACTCCGCGCAGCAAGGAGATGGTCATGACCATCAGTACCGCTGCGACCAGCGTGGCGATGTTCTTAGCAAAGATCGCGTAGAACAGCCCGTACAGGACCGAAAGTCCGCCCACGACAATAACTGTGATTCTTATCCAGTCCCACCGAAAGGAGCGAAGGGCAGCAAGCACTCCACAAAGAACCCCGAAGAAGACAGAAAAAACGGTAAGAGGCGGCAAGGCCCACTGCGCCCAAAGTGGGCTGAACGGCGCAACAAAGAGGATTGCGAGGCAAGAAAACCAGATGGCAGATTGGGCCCACAAAAGAGTCTGCACCTTAGCCATCTTTGAGTTCCGTTTAACGTGGTCTGGCTGGACCATTGAGCCTTCCCTCTCAAGTTGTAGGCCGGGTGGACGCAGCATGTGTATTCTGCATCCACCCAGCCTATGGTTACTGCCGCGGAGAATAGCTTAGCCCGGATATATCTTCGTGATGGCTTGACGCCATGGAGACTCCAGCCTCATGGGGTCCCCTAGATCCCAGCCACCGCTCTTGTAGTCCAGATTCACATTCATCGAGTGCCGAACGAACATGAACGCACATGCGAAGTTATCGCAACCCACCGTAAACGGTCTGACCTTGTCCGGCGGCGGGATCATAATAGATCGGCTACCAGCACTACCTTGCTTCGAATACTGAGCCGAGTCCTTCGAAACACTGAAGCCCACTCCTGGACCTCCTCCATCAAAAGCCAAACTGCCAAGCTTGATGGAGAACCCGGCGATGCTATCCAGCTTCAGCGAGATGCTCTTGAGTAGGGCTTTGTTCTTTTTAGCCTTCTCGAACGCTGGAGTGACATTGACCCTGGCCCACCCTCTGAGGTCATTAACATCGATCGCAGTTGGACCACCCACGAGCCAGTTGTTATATCCCTTATAGCGGAGGGCTCCTCCAGCTTCGAGGACCATTCCAGCCATGACAGTTTGCTTTCCGTAGGTGTCGAACCTACAGCCATCTCCAGCACAGTCGAACTGGTAAGCCGTGACATCGTTCGGATTAGGCCCTCTAGGGCCGCCTGCCGCACTGCATCCACTCGACTGTAAAGTCCTCGCCGCGACGCCCGCCCGTGAACCGCATGTATCGCCTTCCCCATCGGGGCCGGGACCTTCGATGACCATATCCATCCCTGTGGTATCTACCTCGATTACCACGGAGACGACCGTTCCCCAGCCACCGCACTTACCGAAGGAGAAATCATAGGAACCGCCCATGGAATTAGACTGTCGGTGCTCATCCCCCTCGCTATTAACACTTACTTCAGTCCATGTGTGTTGGACTGTTGCCCTAAGAGTGACGTCACCGTTTGGCGCATTGTAGGCCGTAGCATCACTGATGGAGACCGAGGAGTCCTCTCGCCGTCTATCTATAGCATCCATGCCCTGCTTCGCAGCGATCAGGTTCGCGTTGATCAAAGCAAGTTTGGCAGCCATTGGGTGACTAGGATCAAGCGTTCCGTTGGATTGAACTTCTAGCCGTGAGGTGCCACCGCCGATAGCTCCGCTCCATACATCCGGGTAGTGACCTTCCACCACGCCGTTTTGGATGTTGTAGTAATCTTCTAGCTTCGCAGTTAGCATTTGCGTCCCGACTGATGTCGGACACATCCTGGATCCTGGTGACTGAGGCGGCAACTCTACCTGCTTGGGAGTCACTGTGATGTTCTCCCAATCGCTTTTACCGAAACGGGTTCGTGCTGCTACGCGGAGAGTGTAGACAGTACCGTTGGACAGGCCCGTGACAGTGGCCGAAGGGTTCTCAACCTGAAGCGTGCGCACGATCTCATCACCAGGTAAGAGAACTTCCACATCGTAACCGTTTAGAAGAGCCAGTGACCCAGTATTTTCCGGCACTCCCCATGTTGCGATAGCCCCGCCGTCCCCAGGAGAAGCCGTCAGGTTGCGCACCTTACTCGGTGGCCCAGGCGCCAGATAGCCGACCGTGAGCGACATCTTTGTGATCGCGTTCGATGTACCGAAATTGATCACAAATTCACTGTCGGATTCCAGCAGCAGCCATGCTGACTCATCCCCGACGATGTCTCGTTTAGGATCGGTAATGCTGATGTTGTGGATCGAGCCTGCGTTAGTGCTCCTGGACAGATCAGCGGTCTTGGTCTCGGCGGCAACTTCGTTATCCAGGCGTGTTATCTTGATCGTAGCGTCTGTCGGGCAAGCGCTCTCACCACAGTTCGGTGTGCCGAGATCTAGCAATGACTCAATAGGAATGGATCCATCGGGAATCTCATTCAACCTAATTTTCACGACACTTGCCAGTTTGTCGCCGCCTAGTCCACCAACCTGGATCGTCGAGCTGTCAGCGAACGTACAGGCGGAGCCGTTACAGGCGTTAGGATCGATCTTCGCCATCTTCATGACAAAGTGATCCTGCTGGAGTGCAATCGGCGTTGGCTCGTATTCCTCCGGTGGCGCCTCACCCGGCACAGTGAAACTCACTGGATCGATCTTAGGCGTGCATACCTCCTGGGTACAGGTTTGCATCTGCCAAGTGTAGGTTCGCCCCGAGTGAACGATATTCGCGGGGATCTTCAATGAAGCCCGTTGACCACCATTAACAGTGAGTTCAGCGAGTGGGCTGGAGCCAACCGGCGCGCCGACGCTGTCATACAGGTAGTACTTGGCAGTGACCTGTCCTCCGGATGGACGATTGACCACACCAGACAGAATCGGCTGGTTCGGGTCGGCCATGCCGGTCTCGGTGTCGGTGGGCAGGTAGGGGGCGTCGGTGGTGATGCGGTAGTAGGGGCTTTCGCTGCAGGTCATCGGGGTGGCCCCGTTGATGCAGGCCCGGACGGAGATCTTGAAGCTGTCGACGTTGCTGACGTCGTAGGTGATGGACGCGGCCTGGCCGGAGGGCAGGTTGGCGTTGGTAGGCGGAGTGAGGTTGAGCATCCACTGGATCTCAGTGGGGCTCAGGGCACGGTCGTAGGCGCGGATCTCGTCGTAGACGGCCTTGACCGAGGAGTAGCTGATTCCGGCGTGCTTGCCGTTGCCGAGTTCGAAGGTCTCGTCGGCCTGCCAGGGGGTGGCGGTGTAGTCGGCTTCCGCGGCCTGGACGCCGTTGACGTACAGGCGGATCTTCTTCGCGACGGCGTCATAGACGCCTGCCAGGTGGGTCCAGGTGCCGATCTGCGCCGCCGCGGAGGACTTGATCTCCGTCACCGCGCTGCCGGCGGTGTTGTCGTGGTGCATCTGCATGTTCCACTTACCACCGGTGGATTCATAGCCGACGCTGAAGGCGCTGTTGACGGTGCCGCTCTGGCTGATCAGCGGGATGGTGCTGGTCCCGACGTCCAGGCGTACCCAACCGGCCGCGGAGAAGCTCTTGTCCGTACGCAGTACCGGTTCTTCGGTGGAGGCGGTGGACGGGGTGCCGGCGGCGCCGTTGAGGAACAGGGCCTTGCCGTCCTTGCCGTCGATCCACGAGTAGCGGTTGGCGATGAAGACCAGAGTGTTGCCCTTGCCGCTGGAGTCGGTGCCCCCGGTCCCCTCGGTGAAGCTCCACTTGCCGACCTCGCCGCCACCCGTGGTCCAGGTCGGGAGCGGAGCGGTGGATTCGACGACGGAGACGTAGTAGTCGATGTTCCTGCCGTCGACGGAGGTGCTCGTGTAACCGACCTTGGCCGAGCTCTCACGCACGATCGCGTGCTCGCCGTCCGTCGAGTCGACCGACTCGGCGGTCACCCTGGGGATCTCCGGCGGCAGGATGTACTGGGTGATCAGCTTGGGCGGGGTGGCGCCGGTGCCGGTCGTCTCCGCGGAGTGAAAGACCGCCGAGTAGCCGCTGTAGCGATCGACGTTCTCGGTAGGGCCCTCAAGCCCGATGCCATAGTTGGGCTGGCCCGCGACCCAGTCCTTGACCCAGTTGGTGATAGGCCAGGTCATCACGCCAGGGGTGAGGACATTCGTAGTCGGACAGGGAGTGGCCACGAAGTCGAGAGTGCCGGGCTTGTTGGACCAGGTCATCCTGCCCGGAGTCCAAGCAGTGTTGACACGGGTGGCGTACACCTTGCCGTTGCCGCGCTGGTGGCAGGCGGGTGACTCGGTACGCCAAAGCTGCATGGTGGAGGAAATAATGGGCTTACCGACCAGGCCGGCGACATCGAACCTCAGGTACGAGCGCCAGTAGTTGACCGCGTCCACCCCGTTGCAGCCGTAGTAGGCCGCACCGATCTTCAGCAGCGTGGCGCCCGGCTGGTCGTTGGTGTTGCAGTCCGCCCCGCTGGACAGCAGCGTGTCGGTCTTGACGGTCAGCGTGGAGGTGGGGTCCACCACGACCGGGAAGGTGGTGGCGGGGTCGGCCAGCCAGCCGGCGTCCGGCTTGAGGACCAGCGTCCGCCTGCCTCCGTCATCGACGACGGAGGTGGAGATCGGGGCGCTCCGCGAGACCGCGCCGGCGCCCGTGCTGTCCCACATCACCGGTCGCGGCGCCTGGGCGACGACCTTGTCCTTGTCGTCGGTGAGCTGCAGGCCGCCCTGCTTGGACTTGGTGAGGGTCAACTCCGGCGACTCCACCGGAATGCGGATCTCCAACGGCCCCTTGGGGCGCTCACGCAGCACCACGTCATGCCGGAAACCGGTGGGCAGCGCCGTGACGACCAGGTCCGCCCCGGCTCCTGCGGCGTCCGGGTAGGTGGCGACGTTGCCCTTCACCGTGGGACGGGGCAGTGCCCCGTCCCACAACAGGCTGAGGCTCTGTTTCGCGTCGCGTTTCATCACGGCGAACGGGGCACCGTCCCCGCCGAGGGAGAAGGCCACATCCGCCTTGGCCACCTTGGGCTTGAGGACACCGTCCTTCTCCACCAGCGTGGTGTCGATCCACGCCCATCTGCCGTCGTCCTGCTTGACCTGGGCGGGACCCGAGTACGACTCCGTCTTCAGGCTGCCGTCCGGGAAGGCCCAGGTGCGTGTGGTCTCGGTGAACGCGCCTGTGGCCTCGACCGGCCTGTTCTGCTTCCTGGCCTCCGCGACCGCCGCGCGCAGCGGGGCGTCGGGGTCCTCCGGGAGGGGAAACGGCGTCTGGACCGGCGCCGAAGGGGCAGGCGTGGGTGTCGGGTCGGCCTGCGCGGGCAGGGCGCTGCCCGACACCAGGAGCGAGGCGGCCAGGGCTGAGACGGTCACGACCGTGGTTGTGACCCGTCTGTTCGGTCCGCGCCGTGGGGGCGGCGCGGAAGGACGGTTCGGTAAGGGAAACCCCACCGGTGCCTCCATCGTGAAAGGGAACTTGACCGGCCAGGCGGTGGGATGGGAAGCCCGGCCGGAGATGATCACGGCAAGCATGCCGAACAGTGCTGTTGATCTTGTCTGGCAAAATGTCGCGATCTTGGTCGCGATCAGGCCGCATCCGAACAACCGCTTCGACGTCCGCCGCAGAGCACCGTCAAGGCTCCGCATGTTCGCGCTTCGCTCGTGGATCACACATGCGTCCCGGCAAGGGAACCTCCGGGCGAGGCGATGATCGGCCAGAGGCAACGGCTCAACGACCACCGAACAGATCAGAGCGAACCTTGGGCTTGCCAGGGCCTTGGAGCGCCGTCTCCCCGGAACGCACGGCGCGGGAATTCCCCGCCGAACATTTTATTCAGAGCGTCGCCAACCGTTCGGCGACAGTATCCGCCTCGGGCACCCCCATCGGAGCGAAAACGGCGAGGGCTTTCTCTAGATGAATCTTGAGGTCCTCTTTTTCGCCTAAAACCTCCATCGCTTCGGCGACCCTCTGGTGCGCACGCCCCTGAAAGTAGACATACCTCAGGTCCGTGGCCAACCGCAGAGCGGACCAACAGTGCTTCAGAGCCTCAAGCGGATCACCGCTGACGAGAAAAGCGCGACTCAGGTCACAGAGAATTTCGCATTCGAGCTCCCGGTCACGCAGTTCTCTCACCTGGACGAGAGCCCTCTCATGATACTCAATGGCCTTGGCATGAAACCCGTTCCACCCGTGATCCCTGCCAAGATTATTGATGGCATCGGCTTCAAGGCGAGGATTTTCCATCTCTCGCCCGATCTGCAGGGCTTCCATATGACATTTCAGAGCCGCCTCGACCTTACCGAGCCGCAGGTAGGCGTCTCCCTGGTACAGGAGAATGTAAGCATCTTTATGCCGGCTGTCTTCCTTCCGCACGTAAGAACGGCACTCCTGTAGGCTCTCGGCAGCCTCTTCGAATCGCCCTACCTGAAGGTACGCTATTGCCAGATGGTATAGCGCGCCTTGCCCGTCGGGGCGTTCACCGAGCGCTCGTTCGATTACGAGAGACTGCTCACAGATTTCAATCGCCTCGCCGGGCCTCCCCGTACGGATAAGACCGTACCCAATGTCCCGTAACGCCTTGGCTTCACCTCTGCGGTCTCCTGTCGCACGCCGCAGAGACAGGGCTCGCTGCTGGAGTTCCAGATAGTCGTCATAATTTCCAACAAAAATATAAGCGTACCCCAGGGAGCCCAGAACCTCAGCTTCGCCATGCAGGTCATCGAGCTCCTGGGTCGCGACAAGGCTGATCCTGTGAGTGGTGATCCAATCATCTATACGATCACGCAGATAGAAGAAACGAGACAGGGTTCGCGCCGTCTTCCAAGCGTGGTCATGCCAGCCTTGAAGGGCGCAGTAAGAAATCATGGACACGAGCGACAGATATTCCTCGTCCAACCAGGAGGTCGCCGCCTCAGGCCGGTCGAACGTCTTCTTCAAGCCATACTCGGATGGAGTGTCCGTCAGCATGCTGAGTCGGCCGGGGTCGAAGAGGTTCATAGCCCCGTCAGCCGTGTACAAATACCAGTCGAAGAGACGCGACAGTGCGTCACGCCGGTCAACCGTCCGGTCGTCGAGTTCGCTGCGGTCGCGCGCGTAGACACGCACCAGATCGTGCATCGCCAACCGTCCCACCTCCCCTCGCTGGATCAGGTGGGCTGCGACAAGCCTGTCGATCGCCGCTCGCCCCTCGCTGGAAGGCAGACCTGCCAGGACCAGAACGGCGTCGACTCCGATGTCGGGTCCGGGATGGAAGCCCATCAGCCGAAAGACCCGCCGAGCGGTTTCGGGTAACGCCCGGTAGGAGAGCTCGAAAGCGGCGCGGACCCCGGAGTGTGGATCCTCTCCGATGTCCAGGGCGACCAGTGGGTTCTCATCCCGGAGCCTTGCCACCATGTCGTCAACGGACAGGCTTGGCTGGCCCGTGAGGTGCGCGGCGGCCAGGCGGAGCGCCAGGGGCAGGTGACCGCAGAGCCGGGCCAGTTGGGACAGGGCCTCGGCTTCTCCGCGGACCCGCTCGGTTCCCAGGATGGCCACGAGCAGGTCCCGTGCCTCATCGGCCGAGAGGACGTCGAGAGTCATGCCGCGAACATCGTGAGTGACCCAGAGCCCTCGTAAGGAATCCCGGCTGGTGATGATCACCTTGCACGAAGGCGAGCCGGGGAGCAACGGGCGGACCTGATCGGGACTCGCCGCGTTGTCGAGCACGACGAGAACCCGCCTGTCGGCCAGGAGTGACCGATAGAGGGTCTCCCGTTCATCCACCTCCTGCGGAATCTCCTCCACGGCCACACCCAGTCCGCGCAGGAGGCGATGCAGTGCCTGTGCCGCCGCTACGGGCTGCCCCTGCGAATAGCCGCGAAGGTTCACGTACAACTGTCCATCGGGAAACAGTCCGGCCACCCGGTGTCCCCAGTGTGTCGCGAGCGCGGTCTTCCCGATCCCTGCCGTACCGGCGATGGAGGTGATCACCATGGCCGGGACACCGCCTTTGCCTGTGGACAACATCAGGTCCAGTTGCCGCAGATTATCCTTCCTACCGGTGAACCGGGCGATGTCGGAGGGCAACTGGCGGGGAATCGGCAGCGAGCGCGGAGCAACAGGCACTTCAAGGCGCCGTGGCTCCGGATCGAGTGACGGATCGGCCGAGAGAATCGCCTGATGAAGTCTGGCCAGGTCCTCCCCCGGCTCCAGCCCCAATTCGTTCCGGAAGTGCCGATGCACGATCCGGTATTCCTCCAACGCTTCCGCTGCCCGCCCCTCACGATAGAGGGCAAGCATCAACTGGCCGCGGAATTTTTCATGCAGTGGATTCTCGGCAACGAATCGCCTCAGCTCGGCGATGAGTTCCGAGTTCCCGCCCAGGGCGAGATCGACGTCGATTCGCTCGGTGAGAGTGACGACCCGCCGTTCTTCCAGCCCGGGACCTTCGGTCAGTTGGAACTCGGGGTGAGTACCGGCGAGCGCAGGACCACGCCAGAGCGACAGGGCCTCGCGGAACCGCTCCGCCGCCTGTGCGGCATCACCTGCGGACAAGGCCGTCCGAGCCTGTTCTACTTTGGTGTCGAAGACGTCAAGGTCCGAGGAACCGGCGGGGAGCTGTAGCGCGTACCCCGCGGGTGAGCTCGCGAGAGCGGCGATATCACCCAGTAGGCGGCGCAGGGACCACAGATGGTTGTGGAGCAGCCGCCGCCCGGAGGCCGGGACGGCACTTCCCCACAGTGCGACCAGCAGCCGATCATGTGAGACCACGCGGTTCGCGTTCAGCACCAGGACTGCCAACAGGGTCCGCTGTTTTTGCCCGACGATTGATACGAACCGCTCGTCACGCCAGATCCCCACCGGTCCGAGTACGCGAAACTCCATGTCTTCCTTTCTGGATTCCTTCGATGCGTCTCAAAAAGCACGGCAATTCTGGCGTACTGTTTCAACACATGTGCATACAGTCACATCGCCTTCGGGGCCGTCGTAATACACCGACGTAGCGTGTCAAACCATACAAGATCAAGATATTTACAAAAACCGAAGTGGTGAAACCTCTCCCGGATCCATATGAGGATCTTTTCCCTGCTTTATAGGGGGCGGAGGAGAGGTGAGCACCGCTGAATGCGATACCAGCACATGGGCCACTCGTCGGTGTCCCGGTGAAACCGAAATGGGCGTCGGTCGCCCGGACGGTTCAGGCGGTGAACAGCAGTGCCGCCACGGTGGCCGGGACGGCCACCGTGACCAGTACGGTCCCGGTCAGCATGAAGGTTCGCATCGGCACCCGTACTCCCCTGCGGCGGCACCACTCGAACCACAGCAGGGTGGCCAGGGAGGCCCACGGAGTGATCACAGGGCCGACGTTGGTGCCGATGAGCAGGGCGAGGAGGGGTTCCCGATCGTCGGTGGGAACGACCCGCTCCAGCGCGGTGTAGGCGGGCAGGTTGTCGATCAGGTTGGACAGCACCGCGCCGGCGGCCGCCACCCGGTAGGCTCCGTCGCCCGTGTCGGCACCGATCAGGGTACCCATCAGGGCGGCCAGGCCGTGCCGGCTCAGGGTGGGCACCACCAGGAACAGGGCCACCACGAAGATGAGCAACTGCCAGGGGACCAGGGCGAAGGTGAGCTTGGCGCGGTCGCGCCAGGCGAAGGCGGCGACCATCAGGGCCGCCCCGGCCAGGGCGGCGAACTGGATCGGCAGTTCCAGCAGGATCGCGGCGATGAACAGTACGCACACCCCGGTCGCGGTCCGGAACAGCACCGGGTCCGCGATCGGCTCGGGGATCGGCGGGACGTAGCGGTCGGCGCCGCGGCGGCCCCGGCGCCAGAAGAAAACCCACAGGAAGATCATGGTGATCGCGATCGCGACGAGCTGGGGGAACCAGAGCCTTCCGGCGAACTCGCGGGCGGACATCCCGACCCGCCCCACGACCAGCAGGTTCGTCAGGTTCGAGACCGGCAGCAGCAGGCTGGCGGTGTTGGCCAGCCAGAGTGTCGTCATGGCCAGCGGCAGCGCGGCGATCCCGGTCCTGGCCGCCAGGGCGAGCATGACGGGCGTCAGCAGCACCGCGGTGGTGTCCAGGTTCAAAAAGATGGTGACCAGCGACGCGAAGGCCGTGCAGAGCAGGAACAGCGCGGCGTGGTCTCCCCGTCCCAGCATCGCCAGCCGGGTCGCGATCGCGTCGAAGAGCCCGGCCTCCTTGACCAGGTCCGCGAGGACGACCACTGCGGCCAGGAAGAGCAGGATCGACGCGATCCGCTCCATCTCGCTCCACGCCTCCCGTACGGGAAGCAGACCGGTCGCGACGAACAGGAGTCCGAGGCCCAATAGTCCGAAGCGGATCCAATCCAGGATGCCCAGTCGTCGCAGCACATCGGCCATGATCGCACGCCTCACCTGGGCGGACCGGCCCAGGAGGGGTGATCGCGCTCGGTCGGTGGCACGGGCGACGCAGATCACCTGGATCCGACCAGGCCGGAGACCGCGGGGTGGGATCGGCCCCGACCTCGGTCAGCCGGCGGCGCGGGCGGTGAGGTCCTTCCAGAGGCCGTCCATCCTGGCCTCCAGTTCCTCCAGGGTCCCCTCGTTCGGTACCACGATGTCGGCGATCTCCAGGCGCTCCTCGCGGGTCGCCTGGGCGGCGAGCCTGGCCCTGGCGTCCTGCTCGCTCATGCCGCGCAGCTCGACCAGCCGGGCCACCCGCACCTCGTCGGCGGCGTCCACGACGATCACCACCTCGTACATGGGGGCGAGCCTGTTCTCCGCCAGCAACGGGACGTCGTAGATCACGATGCTGCCGGGGGCCGCCTGCTCCTGCAGCTCGGCGACCCTCGCACCGACCAGCGGGTGGACGATGGCGTTGAGCGAGGCCAGCTTCTCCGGGTCGGCGAAGACGATCGAGCCGAGTCTCTCCCGGTTGAGCGAGCCGTCCTCGTGCAGGATCTCGGTGCCGAAGACCCCGATCACGCGCGCCAGGCCCGGGGTCCCCGGCTCGACCACCTCACGGGCGATCTTGTCGGCGTCGATGACCACGGCGCCTCGGGAGGACAGCCGCCGGGAGACCTCGCTCTTGCCCGACCCGATACCGCCGGTAAGACCCACCTTCAACATGATCCGCAGCATACGCGGTACGGATCGCCCACCGGCGGCGTGGTCCCCACATCCTTCCGCCGGTCCGCGCCGGAAGGCCGCCTCGCCGCTTACGTCCCCTGCTCTCCCCCGCCTCACCGGCTGCCACACAGGACGGTCGGTGTCTCCCCTGTCGCCCGGGAGGGGTCATCACGTCCCGTCTCGCGCACCCTGGTAGTCCGTCGACGGGTGGCCGGAGCCGCCCTTCGCGGCGCCAGAGGTGGCTTCTGCCGCCCCTTTGTGTCGGTTGCGACCCCTTTCCATCCGCCGTATCGGAGGGCCTCTGAAGGCCCCTACGGCTCCCTGCGCATGTGCACCAGCGTCAGGTGGTCGCTCATCCGCTCCCTGCGGGTCTCGCGGTAGCCGTGACGGCGGTAGAGCCGCTGGTTGCCCTCCGACAGGTGCCCGGTGAACAGATCGAAGGCGAGTGCCGCGGCGGCCTCGTCGTGCAGTGCCGCCAGCAGCTCGCCGCCGATCCCCGCGCCCTGCCTGTCCGGGGCGACCGCCAGGCGGCCGACCAGGCAGGTCGTGCCGGACATCCGACCCCGGATCGCGCCCACGATCCGCGTCCGGTCCCGGGCGACGAGCACGATGGCCGTCTCGACCGCGCTGCGGACCTGGTCGACCGACTCCACCAGGGGCGCGATGAAGGGATCGCCGTAGAGCTGGGCCTCACCCACGTGGGCGGCGCGCTGCACGGTCAGGATCTCGCCTACGTCCTCGGGCTCCGCCCACTCGATCATGACCACGGCACCTACCCTAGCGGGCGATCAAGGTTCGTAGCGGCCTCCTGAAGAGCGCCCGGGGCTACCCGGAACACCGGGTCATACCCAGGAGACACGACGGAGGGCGGTTCCCAAGACGCCGCGTCGGCGGGGAGGCATCGGGTCCAAGGGCTCGAACAGCCACGCGGTACCGAAAAGACGCCGGGAACGCGGGAAGGGCCCCGCCGGAGCGGGGCCCTTCCGTTGGAACTTCTACCGCACAGGTCAGCTCTGGCCGCCCGCGAGCTTCTCGCGCAGGGCCGCGAGAGCCTCGTCGGAGGCGAGGGCACCCGACGCCGGAGCGGAGGAGCCGCTGGTGGAGCTGCCGGCACCCGAGGACGGGGTCTCGCCGGAGTAGGACGTGGGGGCAGCCTCGCCCGCCTCGGCCTCGGCCTTGCGGGCCTCCTCGACCTGCTTCTTGTGAGCCTCGAAGCGGGTCTGAGCCTCGGCGTACTGCCGCTCCCACTCCTCGCGCTGCTTGTCGAAGCCCTCGAGCCACTCGCCGGTCTCGGAGTCGAAGCCCTCGGGGTAGATGTAGTTGCCCGACTCGTCGTAGGTCGCCGCCATGCCGTACAGCGTGGGGTCGAACTCGACGTCGGCGCCGATCGCACCCTCGTTCGCCTGCTTGAGCGAGAGCGAGATCCGGCGACGCTCCAGGTCGATGTCGATGATCTTCACGAAGATCTCGTCGCCGACCTGGACGACCTGCTCGGGGATCTCGACGTGGCGCTCGGCCAGCTCGGAGATGTGGACCAGGCCCTCGATGCCCTCCTCGACGCGGACGAACGCACCGAACGGCACCAGCTTGGTGACGCGACCCGGGACGACCTGACCGATCTGGTGGGTACGGGCGAACTGCTGCCAGGGGTCTTCCTGCGTCGCCTTGAGCGACAGGGAGACGCGCTCGCGCTCCATGTCGACGTCGAGCACCTCGACGGTGACCTCCTGGCCGACCTCGACGACCTCGGAGGGGTGGTCGATGTGCTTCCAGGAGAGCTCGGAGACGTGAACCAGACCGTCGACGCCGCCGAGGTCGACGAACGCACCGAAGTTGACGATCGAGGAGACGACGCCCTTGCGGACCTGACCCTTCTGCAGGGTGTTGAGGAACGTCTGGCGAACCTCGGACTGGGTCTGCTCAAGCCAGGCGCGGCGGGACAGAACCACGTTGTTGCGGTTCTTGTCGAGCTCGATGATCTTCGCTTCGAGCTCGCGGCCCACGTAAGGCTGGAGGTCGCGGACGCGCCGCATCTCGACCAGGGACGCCGGCAGGAAGCCACGCAGGCCGATGTCGAGGATGAGACCACCCTTGACGACCTCGATGACGGTGCCGGTGACGATGCCGTCCTCGTCCTTGATCTTCTCGATCGTGCCCCAGGCCCGCTCGTACTGAGCGCGCTTCTTGGACAGGATCAGGCGGCCTTCCTTGTCCTCCTTCTGGAGAACAAGGGCCTCGACGTGCTCGCCAACCTCGACGACATCCGCCGGATCGACATCGTGCTTGATCGAGAGCTCACGCGAGGGGATGACGCCCTCGGTCTTGTAGCCGATGTCGAGCAAAACTTCGTCTCGGTCGACCTTGACGACGGTGCCCTCGACGATGTCGCCGTCGTTGAAGTACTTGATGGTCAGGTCGATCGCTGCGAGGAACTCTTCCTCGGAGCCGATGTCGTTGACCGCTACCTGCGGGGTGCTCGAGGTGGCCTCAGTGCTGCTCGTCATGTGTGGAGTTGCTCCGAACGCGGACAGATGTCGATGTGGCGAACGCGCGGCAGGCTTCTTACCGTCAGCCGAATGAATTCACATCGGCGTGATCGAGCGCGAGCCCACTCCGTCCGAGACACGCGCGAGCCCACAACGCAGCGATCAGCATATGAGACCAGACGGGTGTGGTCAATCCGACGACACTACGCTCCCGCGTGCCGAAAGGATAACGATCTCGCCTAATAGGCGTTGATCATCTCTCTCCGATCAACCCTGATACTACCCCGAAGCGCCCGTGGGACGGAGATGCGCTCGGGGTCGCCGTCCGCCGTGTAGCGCTGCCGGGGGTGCTTGTTCAGCCACTCCAGCCAGTATTGGGAACACCATTTCCGGCACTCGCCTTTTTTACCATTGCTCTGGATCCGCTGGACCGATCGCCGGTCGTAGTTCTTGGCGAACGGCGAGACCGACGGCTCGGCACCGGCCAGGAAGACGGCCTTGAACCGGTAGGAGACACCCTGCCACCTTCCCGACTGCACCGTGGACCTCTTGCGGGGCATCGCGCCGAACGGCAGCGCCATCGTCTCGGAGGGGGGCACGCCGAGCTGCTTCAGCAGCCGCTCGACCCGGGCGAGCTGCTCGGCGATCTTCTTCTTGGGCAGGCTCGGCAGGTGGGGATGGCCCCAGGTGTGGTTGGCCACCTCGAAACCCCGTGAGTTCAGCCACTGCACGGCCCGCGCCTGATCCTTGGCGTTCCGCAAGCCGAAAGGCTGCTGGTTGACCCAGAAAGTGGCGACGGGCCGGAAATCTGGGTGTTTCTTGGCCACCTGATAGATGATTCCGACCGCGGTGTTCCTGGCCGGGGTGCCGTCCGCCTCCAGCGCGAAGTGGCTGGGATGACCGTCGTCGAAGGTCAGCACCACCGGGTACTTGCCCGCGGGGATGTCCATCCTCCCGGTGGCGAACTCCCGCGCGGTGACCGGTACGTAACCGTCCCTGGCGAGCATTTCCAGCTCCTTGCGCAGCTGGGCGGGCGTACGGTCGATCGACGCCAGCCGCTTGCCGATGATCCGGTGGTACATCAGGATCGGGACCATGCCGGCCTCGTTGGCCTTCACCTGCCGCGCGAACTCCGGCGTGGCGGTGACCGGCGGCGGCAGCTCGGCCGAGGGAAGATCCGGTGTCGGCGAGGGGGTCGCGGACGGCGGGGGCGGACTGGACACCCGGCCCGTCCCGGAGACCCCGGCCGCGCCCGGCGGACCGGGTGGTGCCGGGAGCACCAGGAGCACCACCACCGCCACCGCGACGACCACCACATTGGTGAGCATGATGATCTGCGTCAGGGGGATTGGACTCCGCACAGCACTCCCGCGCCCGTTGAGCTTATCGACTGGATCACCAGCCTAGAACAGACTCGGACAGGCCCGACCAATCGGCGGAGTTCAGCCCTCCCGGGGAGGTCAGCCGCCCACTCGGAGGCGTCGTCAGTGCCCGCCCCTCCCCCGGAGGGACACTGAGCGGGCACCGAGAAGGCGGCCGTCGGTGACCGTCCCCGGCGGGGCACCGAGCAGGCAGGCGGCCCTCACCCGGCCGGTGAGCGGCTCCCAGCGGCCCCCGGCGCTTGGGGCGGTCGTCGGTGCCCGGGCCTGGGTGGCCCGTGTCAGCGGCCCGTGGCAGTGCCCCGCGTCGGCGTCCGGCGTCAGTGCCCGGCGTCAGTGCCCGGCGTCCTCCCAGGTACGGCCGACGCCCACCGAGACCGCCAGCGGGACGCGCAGGGCGTAGGCGGCGTTCATCCGGTCCGTGACCAGCTCGCGCAACGTCTCCAACTCACCGGGAGCCACCTCGAAGACGAGCTCGTCATGGACCTGCAGCAGCATCCGGGAGCCGAGCGCCGCCTCCTTGAGCGCGCCCTGCACGTTGAGCATGGCGACCTTGATGATGTCGGCCGCCGAGCCCTGGATGGGCGCGTTGAGCGCCATCCGCTCGGCCATCTCACGGCGCTGGCGGTTGTCGCTGTTGAGGTCGGGCAGGTAGCGGCGCCGACCCATGATCGTCTCGGTGTAGCCGTCGTTCCTGGCCTGCGCGACGATCGCGTTGAGGAAGTCGCGGACGCCGCCGAACTCCTCGAAATACCCCTCCTTGAGCGCTCTGGCCTCGGAGACGGGGATGTTGAGCTGCTCCGACAGCCCGAAGTCGGACAGTCCGTAGGCCAGGCCGTAGTTCATCGCCTTGATCTTGGCCCGCATCTCCCCGGTGACCTGCTCGGGCTCGGTGTCGAAGACCCGGGCCGCGGTGGCCTTGTGGAAGTCGTGCCCGGACTCGAAGGACGCGATCAGCGCCTCGTCGCCGGACAGGTGAGCCATGATGCGCAGCTCGATCTGGCTGTAGTCGGCGGTCAGCAGGGTCTCGAAGCCCTTGCCGACCACGAAGCCCTGCCGGATGCGGCGGCCCTCGGCGGTGCGGATCGGGATGTTCTGCAGGTTGGGCTTCTCCGAGCTGAGCCGGCCGGTGGCCGCCACGATCTGGTTGAACGTGGTGTGGATGCGGCCGTCGTCGGCGATCTCCTTGATCAGGCCCTCGACCGTGACCTTCAGCTTGGCCTGGTCACGGTGGCGCAGCATGATCGTCGGCAGTTCGTGCTCGGTCTGGGCGGCCAGCCAGGCCAGCGCGCCGGCGTCGGTGGTGTAGCCCGTCTTGGTCCTCTTGGTCTTGGGCAGGTTGAGCTTGACGAACAGGATCTCCTGAAGCTGCTTGGGCGAGCCCAGGTTGAACTGCTCACCGCCCACGGAGGCGTGCGCCGCCTCGACCGCCTGCTTGACCGCGGCGCCGAACTCGGCCTCCAGGCCGCTGAGATACTCCTTGTCGGCGGCGATGCCGGCCCGCTCCAGCTCGGCCAGCACGGTGACGAGCGGCAGCTCCACGTCGCGCATCAGATGGATGCCGCCCAGCGGCTCCAGGAACGCCTCCAGCGCGTCGGCGAGCTCGCCGACCGCCAGTGCCCGCAGGGCCAGGTCGCGGGCGGCGTCCTCGTCCTGGTCGTCGAAGAGGCTGGCCTGGCCGCCGTTGTCGGCCTCACCGCGCAGCTCGCGCCGCAGATAGACCCGCACGAGGTCCTCCAGCGGGAACGAGCGCTGCCCGGGCGTCGCCAGGTAGGCGGCGAGCGCGGTGTCACAGGTGAGGCCGCACAGCTCCATTCCCTGCGCCCACAGCGCGAGCATCGGGCCCTTGGCGTCGTGCACCGCCTTGGGCTTTCCGGCGTCGGCCAGCCACGCGCGCAGGGCCGCCTCGTCGGCCTCGGTCAGCGTGGTCGGGTCGATGAACGCGGCCCCGGCTCCGACCGCCGCGATGGCGATGCTGTCGACGCGGCCGGTGCCGCTGCCGTACGTGCCCTTGAAGGCCAGGCCGGCGCGGCCCTCGGGCAGCGCGCGCAGCCACGGGTCCACCTCGTCGGGGCCGAGGGTGACGACCTCGACCTCGAAGCCCTCCTCGGTCTCCGCCTCGGGCGAACCGATCGTCTTGAACAGCCGGTCACGGATCTCGCCGCGGAACTCCAGCGTGTCGAGGATCTTGTTGATCTCGTCGCGGTCGGCCGCGCCGACCGTCAACCCGGAGATCTCCTGCTCCAGCGGGACGTCGCGGATCAGCTGGGTCAGGCGCCGGTTCATCAGCACCTGGTCGAGGTGGTCGCGGAGCTTGTCGCCGACCTTGCCCTTGACCTCGTCCACCCGGTTGACCAGCTCCTCCAGCGAGCCGAACTCGCGGATCCACTTGGCCGCGGTCTTCTCCCCGACACCGGGGATGTTCTTCAGGTTGTCGCTGGAGTCGCCGCGGATGGCCGCGAAGTCGGGATACTGGGCCGGGGTCAGCTCGTACTTCTCCAGGACCGCCTCGGGGGTGAAGCGGGTCATGTTGCTGATGCCGACACGGGTCATCAGCACGGTCACCCGCTCGTCGACGAGTTGCAGCGCGTCGCGGTCGCCGGTGACGATCAGCACGTTCATGCCCTGCTCGGCGGCGCGGGTGGCGAGGGTGGCGATCAGGTCGTCGGCCTCGTATCCGGCCAGCGACAGGTGCGGCACGCGCACCGCGTCGAGCACCTCGTGGATCAGGCTCATCTGGCTGCGGAAGCTGTCCGGACTCGCACTCCGGTTCGCCTTGTAGTCGGCGTACTCCTCGTGGCGGAACGTCGGCTCGGAACGGTCGAAGCAGACCGCCACGTGGGTCGGCCGCTCGTCGCGGAGCACGTTGACCAGCATCGAGGTGAACCCGTAGACCGCGTTGGTCGTCTGGCCCGTGGTGGTGGAGAAGTTCTCCTCCGGCAGGGCGTAGAAGGCCCGATAGGCGAGTGAATGCCCATCCAGCAGCAGGAGACACGGACGAGTGGGGGTCGCTTCGTTCTTCGGCACAGCGAAAGCCTAGTCTCCTGGTACGACAGAACGTCTGACTCACCTGACAGGAGACGTCCCCTTGACCATGACCGACCCCGACGAGACCCGGTCCCTCCAGGAGCAGATGAGCGTCGCCCACGCGAACACGCTGGTGGAGCGGATGGGCATCGAGATCACCGAGGCCACCCCGGAACGGGTGGTCGGCACGATGCCGGTCGAAGGCAACAGCCAGCCGTACGGCCTGCTGCACGGCGGCGCCTCATGCGTGCTGGCCGAGACCCTGGGCTCGGTCGGCGCGGCGATGCACGCGGGCCGCGAGCGGATCGCGGTGGGCATCGAGATCAACGCCACCCACCACCGCTCGGCCACCTCCGGTCTGGTCACCGGCGTGGCCACCCGGCTGCACGGCGGCCGTACCCTCGCCACCTACGACATCGAGATCGTCGACGACCGGGGCCGCAAGGTGTGCACCGCGCGTCTCACCTGCATGCTGCGCGACGCCTGAACACACCCGGGCCGCCTTTTTGCCATCATCGAGCGACGATTCCGCTACGGTGGGTGACGGCGATGCCCGCGGGGAGGCCGAGTAGAAAACGTACGGGGTCGGGGAAGCTCCGTACGGCGCCAAAGGCCTCCCCCGGGCTCCCTGACCTCGGCCTACCTCGACCCTCATCGCGCGAAGGCCCGCACCGGGCGGGTGCGGGCCCTGTGGTACGAGACTCAGATGTCCGTGTGCGTCGGGTCGAGCACCCGGCTCAGGAAGGTCTTCGTGCGCTCGTGCCGCGGAGCGCCGATCACCTGCTCCGCCGGGCCGTCCTCCACGATCACGCCGCCGTCCATGAAGACCACCCGGTCGGCCACGTCGCGGGCGAACGCCATCTCGTGGGTGACCACGAGCATCGTCATCCCCTCCTCGGCGAGCTTGCGCATGACCGTGAGCACGTCACCGACGAGTTCGGGGTCGAGCGCCGAGGTGGGCTCGTCGAAGAGCATCAGCGCCGGGCTCATGGCCAGCGCCCTGGCGATGGCCACCCGCTGCTGCTGGCCACCGGAGAGCTGAACGGGGTAGGCGTCACACTTCTCACCGATGCCGACCTTGTCCAGGTTCTCCCTGGCGATCCTCTCGGCCTCGGCCTTGCCCCGCTTCAGCACCCGGCGCTGCGAGATCATCACGTTCTGCAGGACCGTCATGTGCGGGAACAGGTTGAACTGCTGGAAGACCATCCCGATGCCGCGGCGGGCGGCGTCGATGTCGACGTCGCGGTCGGTCAGCTCCACCCCGTGGACGACCACCCTGCCCGACGTCGGCTGCTCCAGCAGGTTCACACAGCGCAGCAGGGTGGACTTTCCCGACCCCGAGGGGCCGATGACGCAGACCACCTGGCCGGGGTCGACGGCGAAGTCGATGCCCTTGAGAACCTCGAGCTTGCCGAAGCGCTTGTGCAGGTCACGGATCTCAACCGCGTGGTTCACCGGAGTCACCGTCCCTTCGCCTGGCGCTTCTCCAGCCGGGACGCGAGATAGCCCAGCGGGATGGTGACCAGAAGGTATGTCACGCCCACGACCAGGATGGGCGTGGCGTTGGCATGGGTCGAGGCCATGTCGTTGCCGAACTTCGTGAGCTCGACGTAGTCACCGGAGACGCCGAGGAACAGCACCAGCGAGGAGTCCTTGAGCAGGGAGACGAACTGGTTGGTCGTCGGCGGGATCACGATGCGCACGGCCTGCGGGATGACGATGGAGACCATGGCCCGCGTGTACGACATGCCCAGCGAGCGCGCCGCCTCCATCTGCCCCTTGGGCACCGCCTGGAGGCCCGCCCTGAGCGTCTCCGCCATGTAGGCCGAACCGACGATCGTCAGACCCAGGATGCCCTCACCGTAGGTGCCGCCCGGCACCTGGAAGCCGCTCAGGGCCAGCGGCAGGAACAGGATGAGCAGGAAGATCAGCAGCGCGGGCAGGCCGCGGAAGATCTCAATGTAGGCGATCGCGATCCACCGGTAGGGCCGCACCGACGACATCCGCATCAGCGCGAACAGCAGACCGAGCAGGAAGGCGAAGACGAAGCCACCGACCGAGTAGATGATGGTGTTCTTCAGCGCGATCGTGAACAGCTCGGGAAGCGTCTTCTCCGCGACGTCGAGCCTGGCGAAGTTCTTTCCGAGCTCGCCCCACTCGATGGTCAGGGCCAGGAAGACGGCCACGGCCGCCAGTACGACGTACTGGACGGCCCGGCTGATCTGCTGTCTCTTACGGGGACTGAGCCCACTCCTGGCGGGGGCGCCCCCGCCGGGAGTGGGCTCGGTCGTCGTTGACTGGTCCGTCATCGGTTAGCCGAGCTCCCCGGGCTTCTTACCGAACCACTTGACGAAGATCTGCTCGTAGGTGCCGTCCGCCTTGGCCTCGGTGATCGCGTCGTTGATCGCCTTGAGCAGGACCGGGTCGGCGCCCTTCTTCAGGCCGACGCCGTACTGCTCGCCGGTGTCGAGGCTGGCGACCAGCTCGAACTTCTCCGCGATCTCGGGCTTCTTCAGCCAGGTCAGGACGACGGGAAGGTCCTGGACGATCACGTCGACCTGGCCGGACTGCAGGCCGAGCAGTTCCTTGGGAGAGTCGGCGAACTCCTTCGGGTCCAGGCCCTTGCCCTTGACGTAGTCGAGGCCGGTGGTCGAGGCCTGGGCGCCGAGCTTGAGGCCCTTGGCCTTGACCTCGTCAAGGGTCGCCACGCCGGCTCCCTTCTTGGCCAGCAGTGCCTGCGTGGCGTCGAAGTAGGGCTCGGAGAAGTCGATGTTGGCCTTGCGCTCCTCGGTGATCGTCATACCGGCGGCGGCCACGTCGCACTTGCCCGCCGCCATCGCCGCACCACTCTTGATGACGGCGAAGTCGATGTCGACGATCTCCTGCGTCAGGCCGAGCTTCTTGGCCGCCAGGTCGACGATGTCGACGTCGAAGCCGACGACCTTCTCGCCCTCCTTGAACTGGAAGGGCTCGTAGGGCAGGTTGGTGCAGGTGGTCAGCTTGCCGGGGGTGATCACCTGCGGGCCGGCCGCGGCCGCGGGAGCGCTTGCCGAGGCACCATCGCTCGGGCTCGCGCTGGTGGTCTCGCCACCGCCGCAGGCCGTGAGGCCGAGCGCACCGGCGACGACCATGGCGCCCACCGTGATCGCACGACGGGAAACAAAACTCAGGCCCACAAAGGCCTCCTTACGGTCAAATGTCGCTTCTTTTATGGATACCTCAATGCAGGTCATGCTCCATCACCTGCGTAATCGTGCAGATCACCGGTATGACACAATTCGGACAACAACCGTGTCAGGAGCCCCCCGACCCACACCCTGCTCCCACCGCGGACCGGGATACGGGCACTTGCCGGATCGTCAACGCCGGCCGGGCCGGTCGTTGAACTTCGGGGTCCGCCCCGGTTACATTGCCCGATGTGCGTGCCCCCCTAGCCCTGTTCACCGGTGTCGCTCTCGTCGTCGCCGCGCTGTCCGGCTGCACCGCGGAGGAGCCGGCTCCAACCGCCTCCCCCACCTCCACCTACGAGCTCCCGCCGCGCCCGGTACGACCGGGCGAGAGCCCCATCAGGGCCGCGCCGGTGACCGACGGCGACACCCGGTTCCAAGTGATCGGCCTGCAGAAGGGCCTGAGCGGCTTCTTCGGCAGCCACGCCGAATGGCAGGCCAAGGGCCAGTACGTGGTCGTGCGGATTCTCGTGGAGAACCCCGGGCGCACCAACTCGCGCTTCGACGCCAAGCGGCAGCGGCTCATCACCGCCGACGGCACCGGCCACCCGATCGACAAGTTCGCGCAGGCCATCAAGCGCCAGCCGGACACCCTCCCGCTCGGCGCCGGCGTCAGGATCGAAATGGACCTGTGGTACGACATCCCCAAGGAGGCGAAGGTCACCGCGATCAGGCTGTTCGGCGATCCGCCCCTCGGCGTGGGAGGCACCACCGACGGCGTGCAGGTGCCACTGTCCTGAGCCGCCCCGACATGGGTGAGCCCGCCGCGCCGACGCGCGGCGGGCTCACCTCTGCCGTGAAAGGCACCGATCAGGCCGGCTCCTCCGGCACGGAGGCGGAGCCGGGAGCACCCGCCGCCTCCTCGACCAGGTCGTGCGCCGCTCCACCGCCCAGATAGGCGGCCTGCACGGCCGGGTCGTTGAGCAGCTCGTCCGCGGGCGCGCTCTTGACCACCTGCCCGGTCTCCAGGACGTAGGCGCGGTGGGCCAGCTTCAGCGCCTGCTGGGCGTTCTGCTCCACCAGCAGCACCGTGGTGCCCCGGCGGTTGATCTCCTCGATGATCGAGAAGATCTGCTGCACGATCAGCGGCGCCAGACCCATCGACGGCTCGTCCAGCAGGAGCAGCTTGGGCTTGGCCATCAGCGCGCGGCCGATGGCGAGCATCTGCTGCTCACCTCCGGACATCGTGCCGCCCATCTGGGTCCTGCGCTCCAGCAGGCGAGGGAAGAGCTCGTAGACCTCGTCCAGGTCGGCGCTGAAATCACCCGAGCGGGTGTAGGCGCCCATGAGCAGGTTGTCCTGCACCGTCATGCCCGGGAACACGCCCCGGCCCTCGGGCGCCTGCCCCAGACCCGCGACGACCCGCTGGTGGCCGGGCATCTTGCTGATGTCGTTGCCGTCGAAGGTGATGCTCCCCGACGACAGCGGGCGCAGGCCCGAGATCGTCTTCAGGGTGGTGGTCTTACCCGCCCCGTTCGCCCCGATGAGCGTGACGATCTCGCCCTCGTTCACCTCGACCGAGATGCCCTTGAGCGCCTCGATCTTGCCGTAGTGGACATGGATGTCCTTGACCTCAAGAAGCATCGGCGGGAGCTCCCAAATACGCCTCGACGACCCGGGGGTCGGTCCGCACCTCGTCCGGCAGGCCATCGGCGATCTTCTGGCCGAAGTCCAGCACCGCGATGCGGTCACTGATGCCCATGATGAGGCTCATGTCGTGCTCGATGATCAGAATCGTCCGCCCGGCGTCGCGGATGTCCCGGATCAGCTGCTGCAGCGCCACCTTCTCCGCCGGGTTCATACCGGCGGCGGGCTCGTCCAGCAGCAGCAGCTTCGGGTTGGTCGCCAGGGCGCGGGCGATCTCCAGACGACGCTGGTCACCGTAGGGCAGGTTCTTGGCGTGGTCCTGCGCGCGGTGCGAGATGCCGACGAAGTCGAGCAGCTCCATCGCCAGTGCGCGCCCCTCGCGCTCGGCCTTGCGGTGCCAGGGAAGCCCCAGCGCCACGCTGACCATGCCCGACCTGTGGTGCGCGTCCGCGCCCACCATGACGTTCTCGATGGCCGTCATGTTGTGGAACAGGCGGATGTTCTGGAACGTGCGGGCGATACCCCGCTTCGTGATCTTGAAGCGCTTGACGCCGCTGATCTTCTCGTCCAGGAAGCGGACCTCGCCCTCGGTCGGCTGGTAGACCCCGGTCACCACGTTGAAGACCGTGGTCTTGCCGGCGCCGTTCGGGCCGATGAGCGCGAAGATCTCCCCTTCCTTGATGGTCAGGTCGACCTCGCGCAGCGCCGTGACACCGCCGAACCGCATCACGAGGTTCCGCAGCTCCAACATGGTGCGGCCGCTCCGCTCCGCCTGTGCCACCTCCGAGGTCACAGTGGCCGGATTCACCTCGGCGCTCACTTGGAAGCCACCTCCTCAACCTGCGAATCGGGCCCGGGGACCTCGGCCCCGAGCGTACCCATCCCGCCTGTTCCCTCCTGCAACTCCGCCTTGCGTTGACGCGACGGCAGCAGACCCTCCGGGCGGAAGATCATCAGCGCCACCAGCACCGCACCGAAGATCAGCATGCGGTACTCCTGCAGACCACGGAACCGCTCGGGCAGCCAGGCCACCAGGAAGGCGCCCAGCATGACACCCGGCAGGTTGCCCGAACCACCCATGACCACCGCGGCCAGGATCGTCGCCGACAGCAGGAACTGGAAGTCGTTCGGGTTGATCGAGATGGCCTTCGCCGCCCACAGCACACCCATCGCGCCACCGATGGAGGCACCGATCGCGAAGGCGAGCATCTTGAAGCGGAACGTCGGCACGCCCATGACCTCGGCCGCGTCCTCGTCCTCACGGATCGCCGCCCAGGCACGCCCGACCCGGCTCTTCTCCCAGCGCTTCACCAGGATGATCACGATGACGGCCAGCGCGACCAGCAGGTAGTAGTAGGGCCGCGGGTCCAGCACGCCGTACTTGAGCGGATCCACCCCGAACACCTCGGAGAAGTTGATCCCGAAGAGACTGAAGTCCTCGATGCTCGGCGGGTGCGGAATGCCGCGGATGCCGTTCGGGCCACCGATCTCGTCGGTGTTGCGGGCGGTGATACGGATGATCTCGCCGAAACCCAGCGTGACGATCGCCAGATAGTCACCGCGCAACCGCAGCGTCGGAGCGCCCAGCGTGAGACCCGACAGGGCACAGATCCCGATGCCGACCACCAGGATGAGCCAGAAGTTCCAGCCCAGCCGGGTGCCGATCAACGCCATCGCGTAACCGCCCACCGCGTAGAACGCGACGAAACCCAGGTCGAGCAGACCCGCCTGGCCGACCACCACGTTCAGGCCGATCGCCAGGACCACGTACGTCCCGATCGGGAAGAACAGGATGCTCGCCCAGTCGGTGTAGGGCGACATGAAGGGAGCGAGACTCTCCGACGGCAGCAGCAGTGCCCCGATGATCAGGAACACGTACAGGATCCAGCGCTGCCAGCCGGGAGTGCTCAGCCAGCGATCGTGCATGGCGTCGCCGAAGCGACCGAGACCGTTGCGGATACCTGCCAGGGAATTCTTCTGGTTCATGCGCGCGCCTGCTGGAGTGATTCACCGAGGATTCCGGTGGGGCGGAACATCAGGACCAAGACGAGGATGGTGAAGGAGATCACGTGCTTCCAGTCGGAGCCGAAGAAGATGGCTCCGTAGTTCTCCACCAGCCCGAGCGTGATTCCACCGACCAGGGCGCCGCGCAGGTTGCCGATGCCACCCAGGACCGCCGCGGTGAACGCCTTGATACCGAAGAGGAATCCGACAAAGTAGTGCGTGTTCTCGTACGAGATCAGATAGAGCGCACCCGCCACACCGGCCATGCCACCGCCGATGAGGAAGGTCATCCGGACGATCCTGTTGATGTCGACGCCCATCAGCACGGCCGCCTCGGGGTTCTGCGCGGTAGCGCGAATACCCCGGCCGATCTTCGAGCGATTCACCAGGGCGTCCAGCGCGATCATCATGCCGATCGCCGCGAGGATGACGAATATCTGGTCGAGCCGGACAGAATGCCCGAAGATCGAGAAAAGTTCGCTCCGCTCCATCAGCCGGGGCAGAGCCATCTGAATACGCCCCTGCTCCGGACGGTTGAAGACCTCCGGGATCACCAGGAGCGCGAACAACTCCTGGAGGAAGATCGAGGCACCGATCGCCGAGATCAGCGCCGCCAGTCGGGACGCGCCGCGCTTGCGCAACGGCCGGTAGGCGATCTGCTCCAGCGCGATCGCGGTACCCGCCGAGGCGAGCATGCCGGCCAGGATCATCGCCACCACGACACCGACCAGCGCGATGCCGGTGAGCGGGGAGTTGATGCCGAACACGAACGGCACCAGCATCGCACCGAACGTACCGATCATGAAAACTTCTGAATGCGCGAAGTTGATCAGCCGCAGCACGCCGTACACCATGGTGTAGCCGAGCGCGATCAGGGCGTAGATCGAGCCGAAGGCCAGGCCGTCGATCGTCGCCGGCCAGAACTGATTGATGAAGTCATTGAGCACTAGGGTTTACCACTTCTAGCGGGGGTCGCCTGCACTTCCGGGTAGCACACCGCCTCCAGCAGAACCTCGTGGACTCTCTGGAAGTACGCGAGAAGCGGGAACGCACTGCGCGTTCCCGCTCCCCGCGCGTCGACTACCTACTCTCCTTCAGCCCAGGACTAACCCAGCTTGGCCTCGGTGGCCTTGCCCAGGAGGCCGATCGCGCCGTCCTTGACCTGGTAGATGTAGATGTCCTTCGCCGAGACCTCACCGTTGGCCTCGAACTTGACCTGCTTGGAGACACCCGCGAAGTCCACCGTGGCGATGAACTCGTTGATCTTCTCAGCCGTGGTGTTGCCCGCCTTGATCGCCTCGACGAAGACCGTCGCGGCGTCGTAACCCTCGGCCGCGTAGATGGCCGGGTCAGCGCTGTAGGCGGCCTTGTAGGCCTCGGCGAACGCCTTCACCTTGGCGTCGGTCACATCCGGGGTCGCGATGTAGCACGGGCAACCGACCAGCGCGCCCTCGGCGTTCGCGGCACCGGCGCCGTCGATCAGACCCTTGTCCAGCGAACCGTCACCGGACAGGAACTTCGCGTCCTTGACACCCTTGTCGCGGAGCTGCTTGAGCAGGTTGCCGCCCGCGGCGTAGTAACCACCAAAGAAGATCGCGTCAGGCTTGGCCGCCGCGACCTTGTTCACCACCGAGGAGAAGTCGCTCTCGGTCGGGTCGAGCGAGTCCGTCGTCAGCTTCACGCTCTTGGCCTCAAGCGCACCCTTGACCGCGTCGGCCAGCGGCTTGCCGTACTCGGACTTGTCGTCGATGACGAAAACGTTCTTCGCGGCGAGACCCGTCGCGATGAAGTCACCGATGCCGGGACCCTGAACGTTGTCACTCGGCAGCACGCGGTGCCAGTACTTCCAACCGTTCGCCGACAGCGCGGCGTTGGTGGCGGACGCCGAGACGCTCGGCAGCTTCGCCTCCTCCAGCACCGGCGCCACCTGGGCGGACTCACCGGAGAACGCGGGACCGATCAGGCCGACGATCTTGTCGGTCTTGATGGCCTGCTGGGCCAGGGCGACCGCCTTCGACGGGTCCGCCTGGCTGTCGTACTCGACCAGCTCGATCTTCACAGCCGGGTTGGTCTTGTTGTACTCGTCGATGACGAGCTTCGCACCGTTCCGGGGGGGAATGACGATGCCGGCGTTGGCGCCGGTCAGGTCTCCCATGAAGCCAAGCTTGACGGTACCGGGGGCGGCAGCACTGGAGCCACCCTCAGCCGGCGTGGCTTCCGTACCACCGTCACCGCAGGCAGCGAGACCGAGGGTGAGCGCCACACCGGCGGCAAGCACTCCACCGAGGCGTGCAGTCTTAGGCCGCAAGGTTGCCTTCCTTTCGCCCGTTCCCTCGTCAGGACCGGGTTCACAGATGCCCTTCCCTGGCGGGTGGCCAGGGGGTTGTGTCGGTTAGTACAGCCAGCCGATGTCACGGGTCGATACAGGACGGCCTACCGTTACCGTTTCTTTACAACACCGATCCTTTTCGGCTATCAGATGCAAAAGCCATGGTCACTGGCGACCTCGCCGCCTCCACGACCCGTCGTCCCGGCCCCCAGAAAGCCCACATCGCCTCCCCCGCGAGCCACACCCCCTTGCGGCGCGGGCTTGCGGAAAGAGGCGCAGAGTCCGATTCAGGGCTCCTCAGCCCCCGCCTCGGAGCCACCCCCACCTTTGTCCGCGTCCGCGACCACGATCTGCGCCACCTGCCGCATGCTCAGCCTGCGATCCATCGACGCCTTCTGGATCCACCGGAACGACTGCGGCTCACTCCACCCGTGCCGCGCCATCAACAGACCCTTCGCCCGCTCCACCAGCTTGCGCGTCTCCAACCGCTCCGAGAGCGTCCCGACCTCCCGCTCCAGCGCGGCGATCTCCTGGTGCCTGCTGACCGCCATCTCGATCGCCGGCACCAGATCCGACTTCGTGAACGGCTTCACCAGGTACGCCATCGCCCCGGCGTCCCTCGCCCGCTCCACCAGGTCACGCTGCGAGAAGGCCGTGAGAATGAGACACGGCGCGATCCGCTGCGACACGATCTGCTCGGCCGCCGAGATCCCGTCCAGGACGGGCATCTTCACATCCAGGATCACCAGATCGGGCCGCTGCTCCATGGCCAGCTTGACCGCCGACTCCCCGTCCCCGGCCTCCGCGACGACCTCGTATCCTTCTTCCTCTAGCATCTCCTTGAGGTCGAGACGGATCAGTGCTTCATCTTCCGCGATCACCACTCGCCGCTGCGTACTCACGAGCAAGAGAGTACCGACGTCCGCTAGATTGGGACCACGCCAGCTACCGAAAGCGATCTACTTCTAGGTAAGCTCTTAGCTGGCACACAAGAACCGGACAAGTCCGGAAATATGCCCCGATAGACCAATCGGCAGAGTCGATGGCCTCAAAATCCATTCAGTGTGGGTTCGAATCCCACTCGGGGCACAGTTAGCTGGGCCGGTCGACGAGATCGACCGGCCCAGCCGCTTCCAAAGCGATCTGTAGTCACACGAAAACTGTCGGTAGCGCTTGGCATGGTGGTCCCATGCACCCTCGCGAAACCGTCGACCGCGCTCTCCACCTCTCGACACTCGGCCTCATCGACCGGCAAGTCGCCGAACTCTGCAACGTCTCCATTGGAGCGGTCCAGAAATGGAGAACCGGAGCGCGGAGAGCCCACGAAGACGAGGACCGCAGGCGACACCGCTCCTGTCCTCGCTGCCACGAGCGACCACTCGACGAGGCAGCCTATGCCTATCTTCTGGGGCTGTACCTCGGTGACGGCCACATTGTGCTGTGCCGCAAAGGCGTCTATCGGCTTTCCCTAGCCTGCTGCGAAACCTGGCCAGGGCTTATAGAAGAAGCGGCCGACGTGATGACCGCTGTGATGCCCACCTCTTCGGTAGGCCGCCGACAGAAAAGTGGCTGTGTGGAGATCCAGAGCCACTCAAAACACTGGACGTGTCTCTTTCCTCAGCATGGTCCTGGACGCAAGCATCTACGAAAGATCTCACTGGAAGACTGGCAGAGGAAGATCTTCGAGATGCATCCAGGCCGATGTGTCCGGGGCCTGATGCACTCGGATGGATATCGAGGTATGAACCGTGTTCGTCATCACCTCAACGGCAGCGATCACTGGTACGAGTACCCGCGTTACCTCTTCAAGAACGAGTCGAAGGACATCCTCGAACTATGCGGTGAAGCACTTGACCTCCTTGACGTGGCCTGGCGCTATTCGCGCTACAACACCATCTCCGTGGCCAAGCGGGCCGCCGTCGAGCGGTTGGACGGGTTCGTGGGGCCGAAGTACTGAGGTGGTCCGGTGGGGGGCGCCCCCGGCGGGCGAGTAGGTTGCTCGGAGGACGGCGTGACAGAGGGGGATGTGTGGAGATCGTGGAGAACGGCCAGGCGGAGCCGAGTGGTCCCGGTGCCGGGCGGGTGTGTCTTCCGGAGGGGGTGCGGCTCCACGGGCACGGGGTGGTGCTGCGGGAGTGGGAGGAGGGCGATCTGGGGGCGATGGTGAAGCTGTTCGACGACCCCGAGGTGGCGTACTGGACGCCGTTGGTCTCGCCGTTCGATCCGGAGGCGGCGCGGGCCTATCTGGACCGGGCCCGGCAGCGGCGGGCGGCCGGGGAGCGGCTGCAGTTGGCGATCACCGTGGACGGGGGTGAGCCCATGGGTGAGGTGTTGCTGATGTTGAGTGGTCTTGGCCTGGACGTCGCGGAGATCGGTTACAGCGTGGGGTCCGCCTTCCGGGGGCGGGGGCTGGCGCGGGGGGCGGTGCGGGTGATGACGGAGTTCGCCCGTGACACGGTGGGGGTGTCGCGGCTGCTGTTGGAGATCGAGGCGGGTAACGCGGCGAGCGTGGCGGTGGCCCGCGCGGCGGGGTACCGGCTGACGGACGCGCCACCGGTCCCCTCTGAGGAGAAGGGCCGGCCGATAGCGCTGCGGACGTGGGAGTACGAGGGGGCGGGTGAGGAGACATCCGGTGCGCGTCCGGTTTGACCACGACAATCCATCTTCTTGCGTCTTGGCAGGAGAATCATGAGCACACTCGCTGAGCGGACCATCGCGGCCCTGCGTATCACCCATGACGATCTGGTGGCCTTCGTCCGTGGCCTGGACGCCGCCGATCTCGGCCGGCGGTCGGGGGCCTCGGAGTGGAGTGTCGCCCAGGTGCTCAGTCACCTGGGCAGCGGCGCGGAGATCGGTCTGGCGACGTTGCGGGCGGCGCTGGGCGGTCGGGAGGCTCCGGGCCAGGATTTCAACCACGGGGTCTGGGACCGCTGGAACGCGAAGGACCCCGAGGCGCAGGCCAAGGACTTTCTCGTCGCGGACGCGGAGATCGTCTCGGCCTTCGAGGGGCTTGACGCGGATGCTCGTGAACGGCTCCGGGTCAAGCTGGGGTTCCTGCCCGCGCCCGCTGATGTCGCTCTGGTGGCCGGGATGCGGCTGAACGAGGCCGCTCTGCATTCCTGGGACGTCAGGGTCGCCTTCGATCCGGCGGCCGTCGTGGCGCCGGACACGGCCGGGGTGCTGACCGATCTGTATTCGGGGCCGCTTGATTTCATGGTCGGTTTCATGGGCAGGCCCGATGCCCTCGATCCGCGTCTTGCCACGACTCTTCGGGTCGAGACGAGTGATCCGGAGCGGGTGCTGGGTCTCACCCTGGGCGAGACCGTCGGCTTCAGCGAGGTCCCTGAGCCTGCTGACACCCTGTCGCTTCCGGCGGAGGCGTGGGTGCGGTTGCTCGGCGGCAGGCTGGCTCCCGAGCACACCCCGCCGTCGGTGAGCGTCACCGGTGACGGCGTCACGTTGGACGATCTGCGCCGGGTGTTTCCGGGGATCTGACGCCTGGTGCCCGGGGCATCTGGTCAGGTCCTCATCGCGGATCCGAAGGGCAGTGCGCGGCCCCGGCGGGCCGGTTCACGCTCCGGGCAGATCCGGGCAGATGTGGTAGAGGCCGGCCCGCTCGCGGCGTGGTGAAGCGGTAGCGGGTCGAAGGCGGTGCGCGGTACCTGCGAGGAGTGCCCCCCGGAGACACCCTTCGAAGACGGGTACGGCCACCGCCGGAGCGGTGGCCGTATGCGCGTGTGTCGCTCAGGTGGGGTTGGAGACCGCCGCTCCGATGGTGTGCACGCGCAGGGCGTTGGTGGAGCCCGCGGTGCCGGGAGGGGCGCCGGCCACGATGACGACCTTGTCGCCCTTCTGCAGGCGGGAGTGGGCCAGTAGCGCGGCCTCCACCTGGCGGACCATGTCGTCGGTGTGGTGGACGAACGGCACTTCGAAGGTCTCCACGCCCCAGGTCAGCGCGAGCTGGTTGCGGACGTGGCTGGCGGAGGTGAAGGCCAGCAGTGGGATCGGGGAGCGGTAGCGGGCCAGGCGGCGGGCGGTCTCGCCGGACATGCTGAACGCCACCAGTGCCTTGGCGCCCACGATGGCGCCGACCTCGGCGGCGGCGCGGGCGATGGCGCCGCCGGTGGTCTCCGGCAGCCGTTCGAGGCTGTGGGTGGCCTGGAGCGAGCTCTTCTCCGCGGTCGTGGCGATGCGGCTCATGGTCTCGACGACCTCGATGGGGTAGTTGCCGACCGAGGTCTCCCCGGAGAGCATGACCGCGTCGGCGCCGTCCATGACGGCGTAGGCGACGTCGGAGGCCTCGGCCCGGGTGGGACGCGGTGCGGTGATCATCGAGTCGAGCATCTGGGTGGCGACGATGACCGGGCGGGCCTTCTCGCGGCAGAGCTCGATGGCCCGCTTCTGCACGATGGGCACCTCTTCGAGGGGCAGCTCGACGCCGAGGTCGCCGCGGGCGACCATGATGCCGTCGAAGGCCTCGATGATCTCGGGGAGCCGCTCCACCGCCTCCGGCTTTTCGATCTTGGCGAGCAGCGGGAGGCGGATGCCCTCCTGCTCCATGATGTTGCGCACCACGTCGGCGTCGGAGGGGCGCCTGACGAAGGAGAGCGCGACCAGGTCGAAGCCGGTGCGCAGGGCCCAGCGCAGGTCGGTCTCGTCCTTGTCGGTGAGGACGGGGGCGCTGACCTTGACGCCCGGCAGGTTGAGGCCCTTGTTGTCGGAGATCATGCCGCCGATGATCACGCGGGTGGTGACGCGCTGGCCGTCGACCCGGGTCACCTCCAGGCGGACCCGGCCGTCGTCGACCAGGATGTTGTCTCCGGGGTGAACGTCCTTGGGGAGTCCCTGGTAGGAGGTGGAGACCTGCTCACGGTCGCCGGGGACCTCCTCGGTGGTGATCGTGAAGACATCACCGAAGCCGAGGCGGACAGGGCCTTCTTCGAACTTGCCGACCCGGATCTTGGGGCCCTGGAGGTCGGCCAGCAGACCTACGCCACGTCCGAGCTCGGCGGCAGCCTCCCTCACCCTGTCGTAAACCTCCTTGTGCAGCTCGTGGCTGCCGTGGCTGAGGTTGAAACGGGCCACGTCCATCCCGGCCGCGATCAGTTCGCGGAGACGTTCGGGAGAGGAGGTGGCGGGGCCGAGAGTGCAGACGATTTTCGCGCGACGAGTCACGGATCCCACCCTAATTGGTACAGACCACTTGGTCGTGACGTTGGTCATGGCGGCGATGAAAAATTCGGTGACATCAACGCTACCGTCAGTGAACGGGAGGTTGCGAATCGCCCCTCGCCTCACGCTCACCGTGACCTTTCTCATCGAGGTCGCGGATCCCCGCCTTCCCCGGAACACGGGTTCGGCCTGTCGCAAGTGCCGGGCCATCCCGCCGGAGGTCCCTTGGTTTGGTTCACTGCGCCCTGGGCGGGTGCGGCTCTCCGCGCTGTGACGGGTCCGCCGGAAGGCGGCTCACTCGTAGACGAGTTCCTCGATGACCAGTCCGGTGCCGATGCCCAGCAGCCAGAGGTCCTTGACGATGGGGAGGCCCTGCTGGGTGGGGCGCAGGCCGCCTTCCTCCCGCATGCCCGGTGTCTTGAGGTAGAGCCCGAGCAGCCCTCCGGCGAAGGCGGTCAGCCCGGCGCCCGCCAGCAGCGAGGGCACCACGGGGACCAGCAGTGCCGTACCCAGGGCGATCTCCGCTGTGGAGAGCAGTTTCACGAACCGGGTCGCTTCGATCTTCTTGAGGAACGGGTAGGTCCCCGCCGCCATCCCATGAACTCCCGCGGCGGTCTCCTCGTCGGCGGACCACTTGCTCAGCCCCGAGTTCAGGATGATCACACCGGCGGCGGCCCGGGGTGGAAGCTGGTGGGGGCGCGCTAGAAGTCTCATGGATCCTCACAGTGACGAGATGAGGCCGGAAAATCGTTCTCCTTCCCCGGCCTGACCGCTCCACCCGCCTGTTGATCCTCTTTTGAACGTGACAAAACGAACATAACGGAGCGCCGTTTCCGTCGCGGCAGGTGTTCTCATCGGGTGGCCGCGTTGCCCCCGGCCTCTGTCAGCGACACCTCACAGCCGGAGCGGCGCGGGCTCCCCGGGACACCGACAGACCCTCAGGGGGTGACGGAGGCCGCCTTGGCGGCGTTGACGATGCCGCGGCCGTAGAAGCCGTTGCGCGCCTTCGACCCCTCGCACTTGTGAGCCTCGTCCGCCAGGAGGTCGATCTTGTAGACGTACTTGCGGGGCGAGGGGCAGGCCTTGCTCGTGGCGGTGGCGTACAGCAGGCGCTGAACGTCGGCGGGGGGCATGGTGAGGCCGCTCTTGTCCGGCTTGCCGAAGCGGCTGATCAGGATGGCGGCCACGCCGGTGGCGTGCGGGGCGGCCATGGAGGTGCCGACCAGGTACTGGTAGTAGGCGCAGACGTTGTCGCGGCACTCCCGGATGATCGACCTGTCCTTCGGCGTGCCGTCGGCGCTGATCTGTCCCTTGGCCCGCAGCGCGTTCTCCGGGGCGGCGGCCAGGATGCCCTTGGTGGTGTCGTAGCGGGCGCTGCCGTCGAACTCGTCGCCGCCGGGTGCCGACAGGTCGGTCTGCTCGATGCCGTAGTCGGAGTAGTAGGCCTTGCGCTGGCTCGGGCCGACCGAGGAGACCGAGATGACGCCCTTGGACTCGGCCGGGACGTTGAGGCAGGAGTTGTCGACCTTGCGGGTGCGCTCGGCCTCCTTGGGGTAGTCCGGGCTGGTCTCGTCCGTCTTGGGCCTGCCGAGGTCGGTGGAGCCGTTGCCGATGGCGCTGATGAGGGTGACGCCCCGCTTGCGGGCGTAGTCGAGGGCGCGCTGCATGCCGGTGATGACGCCGCGCTGCTCCAGTTGCTCGGCCTTGGAGTCAGCGGGGTTGGCCTTGCAGTTGAACAGCCACGGGTCGACGTAGAAGCTCATGTTGACCACGTCGATCCCGGCGTCCGCGGCGTAGGTGAGCGCCTCGATGCTGGGCTTGAGGAAGAACAGGCCGGAGTCCCGGCCGGCGCGCAGGTTCACCAGGGAGACCCCGGGGGCGACGCCGGCGACGCCCCGGCCGTTGACCGGCGAGGCGATGGTGCTGGCCACGTGGGTGCCGTGGCCGTCGTCGTCCCAGTCGACCGGGTCCTTGCAGTTCTTGAACTCGCAGGGCCCGTCGAGGGTCTTGCCGTTGGGGTCCTTGGGCCGGTCGGTCACGAAGTTGCGGCTCAGGGCGTAGTTGAAGTTGGGGGCGATGTCGGGGTGCCTGCCGTCGATGCCGGTGTCGATGACGCCGACCAGCACCTTCTTGCTGCCGGGGGCGGTGGCGTAGGAGCCGTCCGCGGTGGCGCCGATCATCTTCATGTCCCACTGGCGTTCGGCCAGCGGCTCCGGGGCGCCGGTTCCGGCCTTCCTGGTGCCCGGAGTACCGCTCTGCCCGAGGGCTCCGGAGGGGGGAAGGGCTGCGGGGATCGCGGTGGCGGAGCCGATCCTGCGGTCGGAGGAGACTCCCACGACGGCGTCGCTGCCGGCGAGGTTCTCCACGAACCGGGAGCCTGGGCCGCTGGCGACGACGTAGCCGAGTCGCGTCTCCGTGGACAGCGCGGTGCCGCCGCTCGCGTCGATCGCGTCGATCGCGCGGTCGTGGGCGCCGTCGGCGTAGAAGACCAGGTACTCGCGGGCCTGGCTCGCGACCGGGCCGGCCCCGCCGTCCAGGGCTCCCGCCGTGAGAGTGGCCGCCAGGGCGAGAACCGTTCCCGCGCCCGTCAGCCTTCTGATCCCGCGTCTCATCGATCCTCCGCACCTGGCCTGATCACGAAAATCTATCCTTCAGGGATACGCACGACAAAGCGAACTCAATATCCGCTCTGCGCGTTTTTCCGCGAAGGGGTCGGTGAGACGGCCGGTACACAGGCGTTCCCGGGTGCGGTTCCGCACCCGGGAACGTCGTGACGTGCTCCTACCGGCCGTGACATACACGGACCAAATACAACCTACTCAGTGTTCAGACCGGCTGTGCTCAGACCAGTGGCCTCGCGGTAGGCGGGATCGCCACCGGCAGGGCCGTGGAGCCGGTGAGGTAGCGGTCGGCGGCCGAGGCGGCCGAGCGGCCCTCGGCGATCGCCCACACGATCAGGGACTGGCCGCGGCCCATGTCCCCGGCGACGAAGACGCCGTCGACCGAGGACATGTAACCCCTGTCCCTGGCGACGTTGCCCCTGGCGTCGAAGAACTCGCCTTCGGCGACCTCGGCGAGCTCGGTGAGCAGACCCTTCTTCTCCGGTCCCACGAAGCCCATCGACAGGGTGACCAGCTCGGCGGGGATCTCCCGCTCGGAACCGGGCACCGGCTTGAAACCGGCGCCGGGGCCCTCCACCTCGACCAGGCGCAGTGCTTGGACGTTGCCGTCGGCGTCGCCGACGAACTCGGTGGTGGAGACCGCGTAGACCCGGTCGCCGCCGCCGTCGGCCAGTTCCTCGTGGGCGCTCTCCATCTTGAACAGGATGGGGAAGGTGGGCCACGGCTGGCTGCCGGGGCGCTCCGCCGGGGGCTGGGGCATGATCTCCAGCTGGGTGATCGAGGCGGCCCCCTGCCGGATCGCGGTGCCGATGCAGTCGGCGCCGGTGTCGCCGCCGCCGATCACGACGACGTGCTTGCCCTCGGCGCTGATCGGCGAGACCGGGAAGTCGCCCTCCTGGACCTTGTTGGAGGGCGGCAGGAACTCCATCGCCTGGTGGACGCCCTTCAGGTCGCGCCCGGCGACGGGCAGGTCCCGCCACTGGGTCGCGCCGCCGGCCAGCACGATCGCGTCGAACTCCGCACGCAGCCGCGCCGCCGTGATGTCGACTCCGACGTTGACGCCGGTACGGAACTCGGTGCCCTCGGCCCGCATCTGGGCGAGCCGGCGGTCGATGTGCCGCTTCTCCATCTTGAACTCGGGAATGCCGTAGCGGAGCAGGCCGCCGATCCGGTCGGCGCGCTCGAACACCACCACGTCGTGCCCGGCGCGGGTGAGCTGCTGCGCGGCGGCCAGGCCCGCGGGCCCCGAGCCGACGACCGCGACCCGCTTACCGGTCTTCGAGGCGGGGGGCTGGGGGGTGACCCAGCCCTCGTCGAAGGCGCGGTCGATGATCTCGACCTCGACCCGCTTGATCGCCACCGGGTCGGAGTTGATGCCGAGCACGCACGCCGCCTCGCACGGAGCCGGGCACAGGCGGCCGGTGAACTCCGGGAAGTTGTTGGTGGCGTGCAGGCGCTCGACGGCCTCCTGCCAGTCGTCCCGGTAGACCAGGTCGTTCCACTCGGGGATCAGGTTGCCCAGCGGGCAGCCGTTGTGGCAGAACGGGATGCCGCAGTCCATGCATCGCGCCGCCTGCTTGGTCAGCGCGGGCTTGGGGAAGTCCTCGTAGACCTCCCGCCAGTCGCGGATGCGGACGTCCACCGGGCGGCGCGCCGGCAGCTCGCGTCCGTGCGTGAGGAAACCCTTGGGGTCGGCCATCGGTCGTACCTCCCTTATCCCTGAACAGCCTGAGCGGTGTGAACGGTATGAGTGGGCGTGGACATCGGCCTCACCCCTGGACCGCGGCGGTCATGACCGCCTCGTCGATGTCGCGGCCCTCCAGCCGGGCGGACTCGGCGGCCCGCAGGACCCGCTTGTAGTCCGTCGGCATGATCTTGCCGAACCGGGACGGGTCCCAGTCGACCAGCAGCGCCTTGGCCACCGTGGAGCCGGTCTCGGCCAGGTGCGCCTCGACGATCTCGCGCAGCGTCTCGGAGTCGGCCTCGTCGAGCTCCTCGATCTCCACCATCTCGCGGTTGACCCGCTCGATGTCGGGGTCGAGCAGGTAGGCGATGCCACCCGACATGCCGGCCGCGAAGTTGCGGCCGGTCGGGCCGAGGACGACCGCCTTGCCGCCGGTCATGTACTCGCAGCCGTGGTCGCCGACGCCCTCGACCACCGCGGTGGCGCCGGAGTTGCGGACACAGAACCGCTCCCCCACGACGCCGCGGATGAACGCCTCGCCGGAGGTCGCGCCGTACAGGCCGACGTTGCCGGCGATGATGTGCCCCTCCAGCGAGGCCGCCTCGTGCGGCTGGACCGAGATCCGGCCGCCGGACAGGCCCTTGCCGACGTAGTCGTTGGCGTCGCCGGTCAGCCGCAGCGTGACGCCCCTGGGCAGGAAGGCGCCGAAGGAGTTGCCCGCGGAGCCGGTGAAACGCACGTCGATGGTGTTGTCGGGCAGGCCGGCGCCGCCGTACCGCTTGGTCACCTCGTGGCCGAGCATGGTTCCGACGGTGCGGTTGACGTTGCGGATGGGCAGTTCGAGGGTGACCCGGGAACCGTCCTTGAGCGCGCCCTCCGCGAGCTGGATCAAGGTGTTGTCCAGCGCCCTTGCCAGCCCGTGGTCCTGCCCCACCACGCGGCGGAGCGAGGCGCCGGCGGGCAACTCGGGCTGGTGCAGGATCGGCGCCAGGTCGAGCCCCGCGGCCTTCCAGTGGTTCTCGGCCGAGGTGGTGTCCAGCAGCTCGGCGTGGCCGACGGCCTCCTCCAGGCTGCGGAAGCCCAGCGCGGCGAGATACTCGCGGATCTCCTGGGCGACGAACTCGAAGAAGTTGACCACGAACTCGGGCTTGCCGGTGAACCTCTTGCGCAGCTCGGGGTTCTGGGTGGCGACGCCGACCGGGCAGGTGTCCAGGTGGCAGACGCGCATCATCACGCAGCCGGAGACGACCAGGGGCGCCGTGGCGAAGCCGTACTCCTCGGCGCCGAGCAGCGCGGCGATGACCACGTCGCGGCCGGTCTTGAGCTGGCCGTCGACCTGGACGGTGATCCGGTCGCGCAGGCCGTTGAGCAGCAGCGTCTGCTGGGTCTCGGCCAGTCCGAGCTCCCAGGGGGCACCCGCGTGCTTGAGCGAGGTCAGCGGGGAGGCGCCGGTGCCGCCGTCGTGGCCGGAGATGAGCACGACGTCGGCGTGGGCCTTGGACACGCCCGCCGCGACCGTTCCGACGCCGACCTCGGCCACCAGCTTGACGTGCACGCGGGCGGCGGGGTTGGCGTTCTTCAGGTCGTGGATGAGCTGGGCGAGGTCCTCGATGGAGTAGATGTCGTGGTGCGGCGGCGGCGAGATGAGGCCGACGCCCGGTGTGGAGTGCCGGGTCTTGGCGATCCACGGGTAGACCTTGTGGCCGGGCAGCTGGCCGCCCTCGCCGGGCTTGGCGCCCTGGGCCATCTTGATCTGCAGGTCGTCGGCGTTGACCAGGTACTCCGACGTCACGCCGAACCGGCCGGAGGCCACCTGCTTGATGGCCGAGCGGCGGACCGGGTCGTGCAGCCGCTCGGGGTCCTCGCCGCCCTCACCGGTGTTGGACTTGCCGCCCAGCCGGTTCATCGCGATGGCGAGCGTCTCGTGCGCCTCCATCGAGATGGAGCCGTACGACATGGCGCCGGTGGAGAACCGCTTGACGATCTCGCTGACCGGCTCGACCTCGTCGATCGGCACCGGCTCGCGGACACCGTCCTTCAGCTTGAACAGGCCGCGCAGCGTCATCAGCCGCTCGGCCTGGGAGTCCACCAGGCCGGTGTACTCCTTGAAGATCTCGTAGCGGCGTGAGCGGGTGGCGTGCTGCAGCTTGAAGACGGTCTCGGGGTTGAACAGGTGCGGCTCGCCCTCGCGGCGCCACTGGTACTCGCCGCCGACCTCCAGACGGCGGTGGGCGTTCTCGGCCCGGGGGTAGGCGCGCCGGTGGCGCAGCGCCGCCTCCTCGGCGAGGACGTCGAAGCCGACACCGCCCAGCCGGGAGGTGGTCCCGGTGAAGCAGGCGTCGACGACCTCCTGGCTCAGGCCGAGCGCCTCGAAGATCTGCGCACCGGTGTAGGAGGCGACGGTGGACACCCCCATCTTGGACATGACCTTCAGCACGCCCTTGCCGTACGCCTTGATGAGGTTGCGCACGGCCTTGTGCCGCTCGACCCGCAGCGCACCGGAGTCGACCATGTCCTCGACGGTCTCGATGGCGAGGTACGGGTTGACCGCGCCCGCGCCGTAGCCGATGAGCAGCGCCATGTGGTGCGCCTCGCGCGCCTCACCGGTCTCGATGACCAGCCCGACCCTGGTGCGGGTCTTCTCGGCGATCAGGTGGTGGTGGACGGCACCGGTGAGCAGCAGCGACGGGATCGGCGCCAGCGCGTCGGAGGAGCCCCGGTCGGAGAGGACGATGATCCGCGCCCCGCCCTCGATCGCCTCGGAGACCTCGGCGCGGATCTCCTCGATGCGGCCGAGCAGTGCCTCGCCGCCGCCCGCGACCTCGTACAGGCCGCGGACCACGTGTGGGCGGAAGCCCGGCAGCGCGCCCTCGTCGTTGATGTGGATGATCTTCGCGAGCTCATCGTTGTCGATCACCGGGTAGGGCAGCACCAGCTGACGGCAGGAGGCCGGGCCCGGGTCGAGCAGGTTGCCCTCGGGGCCGATGGTGGTGGCCAGGGAGGTGACGAGCTCCTCCCGGATCGCGTCCAGCGGCGGGTTGGTGACCTGCGCGAACAGCTGGCTGAAGTAGTCGAACAGCAGCCGGGGCTTCTCGCTGAGCACCGCGACGGGGGTGTCGGTGCCCATCGAGCCGATCGGCTCGGCGCCCGCCCTGGCCATCGGCGCCAGGATGATCCGCAGTTCCTCCTCGGTGTAGCCGAAGGTCTGCTGCCGCCTGATCAGCGCCTCGTGCGTCGGGACCTCGTGCGCGCGGGCGGGCAGTTCCTCGAAGCGGACCAGCCCGGCGTGCAGCCAGTCCGCGTACGGCAGCTCGGCCGCCAGCTCGGCCTTGATCTCGTCATCCTCGATGATCTTGCCGAGCTCGGTGTCGATCAGGAACATCTTGCCGGGCTGCAGGCGGCCCTTGCGGACCACGTCCTCGGGGGCGATGTCGAGCACGCCGGCCTCGGAGGCCAGCACGACCAGGCCGTCGGTGGTGACCCAGAACCGCCCCGGGCGCAGGCCGTTGCGGTCGAGTACCGCGCCGACCAGGGTGCCGTCGGAGAAGGTGATCGAGGCCGGGCCGTCCCATGCCTCCATGAGGGTGGAGTGGAACTCGTAGAACGCCCGCCGGGCGGGGTCCATCTCGGTGTGGTTCTCCCACGCCTCGGGGATCATCATCAGCACCGCGTGCGGCAGCCGGCGCCCGGCGAGGTGCAGGAGTTCCAGGGTCTCGTCGAAGGAGGCGGTGTCGGAGCCGGCCGGGTCGCAGATCGGGAAGAGCCGCGACAGGTCTCCCGGCAGGTTCGCGGTCCGCAGCATGGCCTCGCGGGCCCGCATCCAGTTGCGGTTGCCCTTGACCGTGTTGATCTCACCGTTGTGGGCGATGTAGCGGTACGGGTGCGCCAGCGGCCACGAGGGGAAGGTGTTGGTGGAGAAACGCGAGTGGACCAGCGAGATCGCGGTCTCGTAGCGCTCGTCGCTGAGGTCGGGGAAGAACTGCTCGACCTGCAGCGGAGTGAGCATGCCCTTGTAGACGATGGTCCGGCAGCTCAGCGAGGGGAAGTAGACGTTCGCCTCGTGCTCGGCCCGCTTGCGCAGGCAGAAGGCCAGCCGGTCCAGCTCCAGGCCGGTCTCGCCGTTGGGGGAGGTCACGAACAGCTGGGCGAAGAACGGCATCACCGCGCGGGCGCTCGGCCCGGGCAGGTCGGGGGTGGTCGGCACGTCTCGCCAGCCGATGACCGTCAGGCCCTCCTGCTCGGCGATCTCCTCGATCAGCCGCACCGCCCTGGCGCGGGCCGGTGCGTCGGCGGGCAGGAAGGCCGTGCCGGCGGCGTAGGCTCCGGCCGCGGGCAGCGGGAAGCCCACCACCGTGCGGAAGAAGGTGTCGGGGATCTGCGTCAGGATCCCGGCGCCGTCGCCGGTGTCCGGTTCGCTGCCCTGTGCGCCCCGGTGATCGAGGTTGCACAGAGCGGTCAGTGCCTTCGCGACGATGTCGTGGCTGCGGCGGCCGGCCACGTCCGCGACCATGGCGACGCCACAGGCGTCGTGCTCGTGTGAGGGGTGGTACAGGCCCTGGGGCTCGGGAAAGCCGAGGTGGGCAGCGGGCATCGAATCCCTCCCGTCGTCTTGCTTCCTTGGAACAAGCAAGGGACGACGTTGGCCCTGCTGCGTGGTGGGTAGAGGTTACCGTACCCTGCCGGATACCGGCCTACCCGGTCAGGTCACACCGATTTGGCGCCGATTCGCCCGGTTTGTTTAACACGCGCTGATGGCACGACATTCCAGGTCCGGGCTTTAAGGTGGCCGAATGGAACCGAGCGCCCCCGCCGAATCGGGCGACCCCACCGGCCTGACGGACAACGGAACCGCTGACGCCCCGGGCGTGTCGGAGGTGCCGGGCGGCCCGGCCGCCCACGAGGGGGTCAGGGCGCTCGTCGCCCGGCTGGGCGTCGACGGCAGGCGGCTGAGGATCGCGCTGGCGGCGCTGGGCGACGGCCGCTGGTGGACTCTCGCCGACCTGGTCAGGCGGACCGCTACGTCGCGGCGGACCATCGAGGCGCTGTTGCGCGAGGTGGACGGGGAGCTGGAACGCTCCGGCGACCGCTTCAGGCTGCCCGCCCACTGGGCCGGGCAGGAGGTGAGCGTCCTCGCCCCGGCCGACCCGGTGGCGCATCTCCTCTCCGGCCGGGCGGAACTGGTCGCGCGGATGGACGAGCTGATCGCCAAGGCCCCCCGTGGCCGCCACACGCTGGACCACGTCGCCGCGACCGGCGACACCGTGGTACGGCGGGCACTGCTGCTGGACGCCCGGTTCTGGCTGGACGGCGCCCGGCTGCTGTGCGTGGGCGACCACGATCTGACCTCGCTGGCCACCGCGATGCTGCACCCCGGCGTCGAAGTGACGGTCGTCGACGTCGACGAGCGCATCCTGGCCTACATCGCCGGCCAGGCCGACCGGCTCGGGCTGGCCGTGCGGACCCGCTGGGCCGACCTGCGCCTGGGACTGCCCGCCTCCGCGCGGAGCTGGGCCGATCTGGCGATCACCGACCCGCCCTACACCCCCGAGGGGGTCGGGCTGTTCGTCGCCCGCTGCGCGGAGGGACTGCGCGACCGCGAGCAGGGCCGGATCATGCTGGCGTACGGCGCGAGCGAGCGCACCCCCGCGCTCGCCCTCAAGGTGCAGCAGGCCCTGTCCCAGCTCAATCTGGTCAACGAGGCGATCTACCCCGACTTCAACCGCTACCTCGGCGCCGAGGCCATCGGCTCGGCCGCCGACCTGTACGTCCTGCGCCCCACCACGAGAACCTGGCCGGCCGCCGCCGCCCGTACCGACTCCTCAGGCACCGCCATCTACACGCAGGGGCCCCAGTCGGTGGAGTCGGCGGACTCGGCAGCGGCCTCCGCCCCGGACTTCGCGGCCGGGTTCGAGGACGGGTTCGTCCCGGAGGTGCTGGTGGGCGAGTGGCCCCGCGACGTGCTGCCCAAAGCCCCCAGAGCGCGCCTGGCGACCTGGCTGGCCAAACCCTACGCCAGCGCCCCGGCCAGGGTGGCGATCTCCGTACCGGCCGGACTGGAGGCCGCGCTGCCCCGGCTGCTGCTGGCCACCCGCGCCGGGGAGGTCCGGGTCACCCTGGCCGCGGCCCCGGTAAACCTCCCCGCCGACCTGCTCGCCCCCGTCTACGACCTCACCGTCGAGGGCTCGTCCGTACGCGCCGTACGGACGGCGCCTCGCCAGGACGACGCGGCCCGGATCCTGCGCCGCGTCCTGGACAACGCGCACGGCAAGCTCGCCAACACCTGGCGCGAGGCCCTGATCAAGGTCCGGGGCGAGTTGACGAAGAAGCAGGCCAGGGCGGTCATCGCCGCCGTCGCTCCGTGGGCGGAGGAGGTCACGGTCCTCGAACTGCCCGCCCACCGGCTCCTGGAACTCCAGGCCGCGGTGCGAAGCTCCCTCAGCGCACCAGCCGGCGCTGGATCGCCAGGCTGAGGCCGTCCACGGCGACCTGCGGGTAGGTGAGGTCCACCCGGCCCCCCTCGACCACCGGGGCGACCCAGCTCACCGTGGCGTAGTGCCCCAGGGCACGGGCCTGTGCCCAGCTGCGGGAGCCGTCGAAACCCTCGGGCGTGTCGGGGGCGGGCCGGACGAAGCCGTCGCCCCTGAGCGCCGTCACGAGCCTGTCCGCGGCGGCGGAGTCCGCGAGGTTGAAAATCAGGAACTGGCCGGAGATCTCGCCGTCCTCGCTCTCGTAGCGGGCCCGCAGCGCCTGCGTGCACCCGTCGAGCGCGTCCAACGCGCTCCCCCAGGCCGCCTCGGCGCAGTCGGCGAGGGTCTCGGTGGCCTTGAGCGCGAGCCTGGTGGTGCCCGCCGACACCGAGGGGCCGGGGAACATCTCGGCGACGGTCAGCGGCTGAGGGTCGAGGGCGCGGGTCGCGATGGGCGCGTAGTGGGCCGTGCTGGGCTCCGCACGAAGGACGGCGGCGCGCGGGTCGGGCCCGCCCCCCAGCAGGAGGAAGGCCGCCACCCCGGCGACCACGACCAGCACGGCGACGGCGACGGCGATCCACTTGCGCATGGGGAGAGAGCTTACTTCGACAGGCGGGACGGCAGGGACCACTGAGCCGAGGCGGACACGGAAGCGGCGGGCTACTTGGACGGAGCGGGCGCGGGGGAGACCGCGACGATGCGGCGGAAGATCGCCTTCTCCACGCCGCGGACCGTCAGGGACAGCGAGACGAAGTCGTCCTTCGGGCCGGGATCGGCGCCGTCGGTCCTGCCGATCCAGACCAGGCCCGCGTAGTGCCCCATGGCGTGCCCGCTGGACTCGGTGTGACCCCCGGCCGGGAAGACGGCCTTGCCCGCCTGGAGCGGCCGGACCCAACCACCCCGGTGCAGGGTGGTCAGCGTGTTCACCAACGTGTCGGCCGAGGCGGTGTCGCGGAGGTTGAACAGGGTGTACTGGGCCACGTGGCGGCCGTCCGCGCTGACGTAGAGGCCCCTGGCCACCTGGGTGCACCCGCCCTGGACGAGCAGGTCGGCGAGCCCCTGGCCCCAGGTCGCCATCGCGCAGTCGGCCTCCAGGCGGGTGGCCGCCAGTCTCAGCGTGACCCTGCCCTCCTTGAGGGTCCTGGTCGCGAAGAGATCCTTGACCGTCAGCGGCTTGGGGTCGGCCTTGCTCTGCGCGATCGGGGCGAACACCTTGGAGGAGGGCCAGCCCTTGTAGGTGTCGGGCCTCGGCTCGGTGCCGATGACCGAGGCGGTGGCCCGTTCGGGCACGTAGTCGTTGCCGATCGCGGAGATCGCGAGGGTGAGGGCGAGGGCGGCGACCAGCACGCCCGCCACCGCCCCGAGGATCATCAGCAGCCGCTGCTGGGGCCGGGTCAGCCCCCACTCGTCCAGCCGGGTGATGTTCTCGGTCTGGGGCTGCGCCCTGGCGGAGGTGCGGCGGCGCTTACGCACGGGTGTGGCGGGCGGACCGGCCGGAGGGGTCACAGTCCGACCCCTCCCAGGAGGGTGCCCAGGCCATAGGTCAGGGCCGCGGCGACCGCGCCGACAAGAAGCTGGCGCAGCCCGCTGTACCACCAGCTGCGCGCGGTGACCCGGGAGACCAGCGCGCCCGCGCCGAACAGCGCCAGGCAGGAGATCACCGCCGAGGTCGTCAGGCTGGTGACCCCGAGCAGGTATGGCAGGAGCGGCAGGAGCGCGCCCACGCCGAACGACAGGAACGAGGAGATCGCGGCGATCCTGGGCGAGGGCAGGTCCTGGGCGGTGACCCCCAGCTCGGCCTGGGTGTGCACCTCGAGCGCCCGGTCGGGGTCCATCGAGATCTGCCGGGCCACCTCGGCCGCCACGGCGGGCTCGACGCCCCGGTCCTCGTAGAGCTTGGCGAGCTCCTGCTGCTCGGCCTCGGGGTGGCGTTCGAGCTCGCGCCGTTCGACGTCGATCTCGGCCAGGGCGAGTTCTCGCTGGCTGGCCACCGAGACGTACTCACCCCCGGCCATGGAGAACGCGCCCGCCGCCAGCCCCGCGACCCCGGCCAGCACGATGACCGTGGTGCTGGCGGTGCCGCCGGCGACACCGGCGATCAGGGCGAAGTTCGAGACGAGACCGTCCATCGCGCCGAACACCGACGGCCGCAGCCAGCCGCCGTTGACGTCGCGATGCCGGTGGTGCATCTCGGCGCGGCCCCCCGAGTCGTCACCGCTCACCGGGACCCTTTCTCCTCCTGGTCGGCCAGGTCGGACGGGTGGGCCGGATCGACCGAGTCGTCGGCCGCGAGCGCGCCGGAGACGAGCCTCGGCTCGCCGTCCTCCTTCACCGTGTCGCTCTCGTCGCTCTCGTCGCTCTCGTCGGGGTCGGCCAGGTCGGACGGGTGAGCCGGGTCGGCGGTATCCTCCCCGTCCGAGGCGGCCGGGGTGACGGCTGGCTCGGCCTCGGTGCCGGCTCCGGCCTCGCCCTTGTCCGCGTCGCCGGTCTCGCCCTGCACGGGCTCGACGGCCGGATCGGGCTGCGGACGGACCTGCTCGGCGTCGCTCTTGTTCCTGGCGTACCAGAAGTAGGCCATCGCCCCGATGAACAGGACGATCGAGGTCCACTGGTTGAGCCGCAGACCGAGGATGTGGTGGGCGGTGTCGACCCGCAGCCCCTCGATCCAGAAGCGGCCCACCGTGTAGCCGGCGACGTAGAGCGCGAACAGGCGGGCGTGCCGGAGCGCGAATTTGCGCCCTGCCCAGATGAGGACCAGTGCCAGGCCCAGGTCCCAGATCGACTCGTACAGGAAGGCCGGGTGGTAGGTGTCCTCGCCCGGCACCGTGCCCGGCCGGTCGGGGTCGATCTCCAGACCCCACGGCAGGTCGGTGGGGCTGCCGAACAGCTCCTGGTTGAAGTAGTTGCCCCAGCGGCCGATGGCCTGGGCCACCGCGATCCCGGGGGCGACGGTGTCGGCCACCGCGGTCAGGGAGATCCCCCTGCCGCGGCACCCCAGCCAGACACCCACTCCACCGAGCGCGACGGCACCCCAGATGCCCAGGCCGCCGTTCCAGATGAACAGCGCCTCGATCGGCTCGTTGGGTGCGTCCGGCCCGAAGTAGAGCTGCCAGTCGGTGATGACGTGATAGAGACGTCCGCCGACCAGGCCGAACGGCACGGCCCAGACGGCGAGATCCACGATCGTCCCCGGCTCACCGCCGCGGGCACGCCAGCGGCGCTCGCCGATGACTACCGCGACGACGACGCCGAGCACGATGCACAGTGCGTAGGCCCGGATGGGGACCACACCGAACAGATACCAGACCCCCTGGGAGGGGCTGGGAATCGAGGCGAGGGGCATGTCAGGTGACGTTACCGTGTCCCGGGCTACTTGGCGGCATCAAGAACGGCCTGACGCAGATCGGCCGGCTTGAAAGCCACATTCGTGTCCAACTCGGTACCGTTGAGCTTCAGCGTCGGGGTGCCCGTGAGCTTCTGGGATTCCATGACCTTGGTGCTGTATTCGAGGTGCGCGGGCGCCTTCTCCTGACTGGTCACGCACGACTCGAAACCGGGGTCGGTCACTCCGGCGTCCTTGCCCCAGGCGATCAGATCAGGGATCTTGAAACCCTCCACGAGCTCCGAGGGCTGCTCCTTGAACAACTTGTCGTGGAAGGCGATCCAGGGAGCGCCCCCGGGGATGCAGCGGATCGCCGACGCGGCGCGCAGCGAGTTGGCCCGGGTGATCCCCTTGTTGGTCTGTTCCTGGAAGATCGTGATCGGGTGGTAGACCACCTTGGCCTTGCCCTCGGCCGCCAGGTTCTTGATCGTCGGGCCGCTGGTCTCCTCCAGCGCCCTGCAGGCGGGGCACTGGAAGTCCTCGAAGACGTCCAGGACCGGCTTCTCCACCCCCGGCCTGGCCATGACCACCGAACCGTCCCCGGCGACGGTGATGGGCGCGAGCGAGGCCCCGACCTGCTCGGACTTGCTGCTCTGGGCGGCGAACCACCAGCCACCCCCGACGGCGGCGATCGCGACGACGGCCGCGGTCGCGATGGTCGCCACCCGCTTGCGCTTCTCTCTCCGCAGTTGTTCCTCGCGCTGCGCCTTGATCCGATCACGCGCCGACTGCTCCCGCGCGGCCTTGCCCATCAGTAAGCCTCCTTCTCCTGAAGCTCCCCGTCATCGCTCTCGACGTCCTCGTACGACTCCTCGCCCGGGGTGAGCCCGAGCGCGGAGTCCAGCGCGAAGCGGCCCGGAGGGAAGATCGCGACGAACACACCGAGTCCGAAGAGACCGAAGTCACGCAGGATGTCGATGAGATAGTCGGGCTCCACCCCGGCCGCCAGCTGACCGCCGCCGCCGAAGCAGCCGCAGTCGATGCGCAGCCCGCGCGCCCACGCCGAGGCGATGCCGATGACGAACGCCAGCATGAGCAGCGCCGAGATGACACCCGCCGCTCGGGTGAGCAGCCCGACGACCAGCAACAACCCCACGACGATCTCCAGGATCGGCAGGCCGTAGCCGACCGCCGTGGCGAGCGATTTGGGGAGCAGATCGTATGCCTCGACCGCCTGAACCGAGAGCACCGGAGCGCCGATCTTGCCCCAACCCGCGACGATCAGCACTCCCGCCAGCACCAGCCGTGAGACGGTCGTCACCCAGGGTAGCGCCGAAATCACGATACGCGACCTATTGGGCGCGGGGTTATCAGAGGTCACGAGCACCATTCTCCTATTCCAAGCCCCGGCCACAGACGTCTTCGGCGAATGCCAGGTATTCGAGGAAAACCTCATCACGAGCCCGATAAGCATCGAATAAGCCCGCCTGGCAGGCGCTGACGTGGGAGCGGCCCCTTTCTTCGAGTAGGGGATCCGCTCTCGAACGGGCTCGTCAGCCGCGGACACCCGCCGCCAGCTCGGCGCCCAGTTCACGGACCGAGGCCAGCCCCGAGGCCTCGTCCGGCGCGTCGAGAACGCGGCGGATGAACGCCGACCCCACGATGACGCCGTCGGCGTAACCAGCCACCTCGGCGGCCTGCCTGCCGGTGCCGACGCCCAGGCCGACGCAGACCGGGAGGGAGGTGTGCGAGCGGGTACGCTCGACCAGGCCCTGAGCGGCCGCGCCGACCGAGTCGCGGGCGCCGGTGACGCCCATCAGCGAGGCCGCGTAGACGAAGCCGGTGCAGCTGTCGACGACCGCCTTGATACGGGCCTCGGTGGAGCTGGGCGCGACCAGGAAGACCGTGTCGATCCCGGCCCCGGCACTGGCCTCGCGCCAGGGCCCGGCCTCCTCGGGGGTCAGGTCGGGGGTGATGGTGCCCACCCCGCCCGCGTTCGCCAGGTCACGGGCGAAGCGGTCGGCGCCGTAGCGGTCGATCGGGTTCCAGTACGTCATGACCAGGGTGGCGGCACCGGTCTTGGCCACGCCCTCGACGGTGCGCAGCACGTCGGCGATGCGGGTGCCGTTGGTCAGCGCCCGGTGTACGGCGTCCTGGATCGTCGGGCCGTCCATGAGGGGATCGGAGTAGGGCAGGCCGATCTCGATCACGTCGCAGCCGGCGTCCACCATGGCGGCGGCGACGGCGATCGCGCCCTCCTTGCTGGGGAACCCAGCGGGGAGATATCCGATGAGGGCGGCGCGGCCGTCCGCCTTGGCCTTGGCGAACACCGTCTGAAGAGTCGTCATCGTTGTTTCCGTTGCGGTTCGTCCCCTCCGGCACGCCGGAGGGGAGGCAAGTCGGTAGTCAGAGGTTGAAGTACTTCATCGCGGTGCCCATGTCCTTGTCGCCCCGTCCCGAGAGGTTGACCAGGATCGTCGCCTCGGAACCCATCTCGCGACCGAGCTTGAGGGCACCGGCGAGCGCGTGTGAGGACTCGATCGCGGGGATGATGCCCTCGGTGCGGGCGAGCAGCGAGAAGGCGTCCATCGCCTCGGCGTCGGTGATGCCGTGGTAGGTGGCGCGGCCGGTGTCCTTGAGCCAGGCGTGCTCGGGGCCGACGCCCGGGTAGTCGAGCCCGGCTGAGATCGAGTGCGACTCGAGGGTCTGCCCCTCCTCGTCCTGCAGCACGTAGGTGCGCGAGCCGTGCAGCACCCCGACGGAGCCCTCGGTGAGGGTGAGCGCGTGCTCGCCGCTCTCCAGGCCCCGGCCGCCCGCCTCGTAGCCGTGCAGCTGGACGCCCTCGTCCCCGAGGAAGGCGTGGAAGATGCCGATCGCGTTGGAACCGCCGCCGACCGCCGCGGCGACCGCGTCGGGCAGCCTGCCGGTGAGCTCCAGCACCTGACGGCGGGCCTCGACGCCGATGATGCGGGCGAAGTCGCGGACGATCTCCGGGAACGGGTGCGGCCCGGCGATGGTGCCGAAGAGGTAGTGGGTGCGGTCGACGTTGGCGACCCAGTCGCGGAAGGCCTCGTTGATGGCGTCCTTGAGGGTCTGGCTGCCGTTGGTGACCGGGACGACCGTGGCGCCGAGCAGCTTCATGCGGGCGACGTTGAGCGCCTGACGCTCGCAGTCGACGGCCCCCATGTAGATCACGCACTCCAGGCCCAGCAGGGCGGCGGCGGTCGCGGTGGCGACGCCGTGCTGGCCGGCGCCGGTCTCGGCGATCACCCGCGTCTTGCCCAGGCGCTTGGTCAGCAGGGCCTGGCCGAGCACGTTGTTGATCTTGTGGGCGCCGGTGTGGGTCAGGTCCTCGCGCTTGAGGATGATCCGGGCGCCCCCCGCCTGCTCGGCGAAGCGGGGCACCTCGGTCAGCGTGGTCGGCCGCCCGGCGTAGGTGCGCAGCAGGTGGTCGAACTCCCGAAGGAACGCCACGTCGCTCTTCGCCTTGTCGTACTCCGCCGCGACCTCGTCCAGGGCCGGGATGAGCGCCTCGGGCACGTAGCGGCCGCCGAAGACGCCGAACTTGCCGTGGATGTCCGGATCGTTGCCGTGAAGGCCGTTTCCGGCGAGGTCCGCGGCGGTGAGGACGGTTCCTTCGTGCGTTGTCACTGCTTACTGCCCCTCGGGTCGGGATGCGGGGTGGGCACCGGCGGTGACCAGGTCGACCACGGCGGCCCGCGGATCCTTGCCGGTCACCAGGCTCTCGCCGACCAGGACGGCGTCGGCGCCCGCCCTGGCGTAGGCGAGCAGGTCGTGGGGGCCGCGCACGCCCGACTCGGCGATCTTGATGACCCCGTCGGGAACCTTGGGGGCGAGCTTGGCGAACACGTCGCGGTCCACCTCGAGCGTCTTGAGGTTCCGCGCGTTGATACCGATGATCTTGGCTCCGGCGGTGAGCGCCCGGTCGAGCTCCTCCTCGGTGTGCACCTCGACCAGCGGGGTCAGCCCGATCGACTCGGCCCGCTCGATGAGCGAGACCAGCGCGTTCTGGTCGAGCGCCGCGACGATCAGCAGCGCCAGGTCGGCGCCGTAGGCGCGGGCCTCCCAGAGCTGGTACGAGGTGACGATGAAGTCCTTGCGCAGCACCGGGATGTCGACGACGGCGCGTACGGCGGCCAGGTCGTCGAGGGTGCCGCCGAAGCGGCGCCGCTCGGTGAGCACGCTGATGACGTGGGCGCCGCCCGACTCGTAGTCGCCGGCCAGCGCGGCGGGGTCGGCGATCGCGGCCATCGCGCCCTTGGACGGGCTGGAACGCTTGACCTCGGCGATGACCGCCACCTGGTCGCCGCCCAGCGCCGCGTAGACGTCACGGGGGGCGGGCGCCCGCCCGGCCCGCTCCTTGAGCTCGGCCAGCGACACCCTCTCCTGCCGCTCGGCCAGGTCGGCGCGGACTCCTTCGAGGATTTCCTCAAGCACGCTCATTTGCCCTCCCCGCGAAGTTCAGAGGCCAGGTTCGCGAACGCTGCCGTGCCCGTGGTTCGCTCGCTCCGCTCGCTCACGAGTAAGGCCCCTCCCGATCGACTGCCCTTGTCCCGCCGATGCTATCGGCCCAACCGGGGTCGCCCCGCCACCGGGTGAAGCACAAAGGCGACTATGGGCCCAAGAATTCCCCAAAAGGGAGATTTCGTACTATCCAAAACACGATCATTAAAGCCAGAAATAGCCAGACATAGGCCGGACGTATGGATTTCACCACGGGCGGCCCACCCGATTCTCTCCCGGACCGGCCACCCCACCAGGCACGCAGCGCCCAGCGGCCCCAGAGCACGACCAGCACCGGGACCATGAGGGTGACGAGCGGGTTGAGCCCCAGCGCCGTCACCGGATCGCCGTGCACGAGCGCGTGCACGGTCCGCAGGCCGCCGCAGCCGGGGCAGTACAGGCCGGTGAGCATGAGGAACGGGCAGGTCGGGTAGTGGCCGGGCTCGTTCGGGTCGACCGCCCCCACGAACGCGACCGCGGCACCCGCCACCAGCGCGGCACCCAGCGACGGCAGCATGGCCCGCGCGCGCGAACCAGCGATCTTCCCCATGAGCACGGCCGTCGGCACCCCCTCACCGGCCACCCTACTCGCGCCGGACGCGGCCCCGCCTCAGACGACCGTCAGGTCAGGCACCCGTCAGCGAGGCGCTGCCGACGATGGCGCCGACCGCGATCAGCCAGGCCAGCACCGCCAGCCAGCACGCGATCCCGAAGTAGGACAGGACCAGGCCGGCGATGGCCATGCCCCTCCCCTCCTCGCCCGTCCGCTTGATCTGCCCCAGCGAGACGTGGCCCAGCACCACACCCACGATCGAGGTGAGGCCGCAGACGAACAGCCCCGCGATCCCCATGATCAGCGCAGCGATGGCCATGCCGTTGTTACCCCGAGGAGGCGGCGCACCGTAACCGCCGTAGGCGTCGTAGCCGCCACCGGGCGGCGGGCCGTAACCGCCGGACGAACCGTAACCCCCCTGAGAGCCATAGCCACCGCCCCCCGGGGGTTGCCCGTAACCACCCGGCTGATTGCCGTAGCTCATGAATGACTCCCGTTTATCTAAGTTGAGGGCGAAATCTTAGCGAAAACACTCCCGGGCCGAAGGGGTCCGGGCACGCCGTAAGCAAGTCGTAGCCGGGGCGCACACCCCTCGGACATCGGATCTCGGATCTCGGGGCGCGGCGTCGAGGAGAGCGCGCCGGACGCGCGCAGGCCGCGTTTCCGCCGAGGTCAGCGCTCCCGGGGATCCTGATCGATCGTCGGGTCGGTGCCCTCGTCGAGGGCGTCCCACAGTGCCCGATCGCTGGGGGCGCTCTCGGCGGGGGCGGAGCCCCGGCGGTTGTAGCGATCGGACATGCCCGGCCATCGGCCACCCCGCAGCAGGGCCGTCACTCCCCCGGCCAGCAGGAGCAGCCCCCCTGCGGAGGCGACGATCGGCCAGACGACGGCCGAGGCGACCCGCGGCACGGAGTCCACGACCACCGGCGCCTGCTCAGCGGAGATCCGCAGCGCGGCGCCCGCGCCGCTCCCCCACCAGGAGGCGGCCACCACCCCGGCCCCGCAGAGTGCCATCACCGCGCCGACGACCCTGCGCCACACGCCCGCCGTCGCGAGCACGGCGACCACTGCGGCGAGTGCCGCCCAGGCCGCGGGCCCCAGCGCGGGGGCCAGTTCCGCGGCGGGGACCGCCACCTCGCGGGTGCCGTACGTCACGGTGAACCAGTCGCGCCCGGCGGCGAGCAGCACGAGCGCGGCGCCGGCCGCACACGCCGCCAGCCAGGTAAACAGCTCCCGCCTGGCCGTCACGCCCGGGTCACCGCCAGCTCGTCGGCGTCGAAGCAGGTCCGATCGCCCGTGTGGCAGGCGGCGCCCACCTGGTCGACCCTGAGCAGCACGGTGTCGCCGTCACAGTCGAGCGCGGCGGACTTGACGTGCTGGACGTGGCCCGAGGTTTCCCCCTTCACCCAGTAGGACCCTCTGCTGCGCGACCAGTAGGTGGCCCTGCCGGTGGTGAGCGTGCGATGCAGCGCCTCGTCGTCCATCCAGGCGAGCATGAGCACCTCGCCGGTGTCGTACTGCTGGACGACGGCGGGAACCAGCCCGTCGGCGGTGCGCTTCAGCCGGGCCGCGATGGCAGGGTCAAGGGGCATGTGGCAATTGTGCCGCAACCAGGGAGAGGGGTAGCGTCCGGCATGGCCTCGCGAGCAGACCGGGGGCGCCCCTGAAGACCGACCCGGCGAGCCATCTGGCGGTGGTGGAGGCCACCACCCTGCCGTGCGCGTTCACCAGGAAGGCCGGTCCTCCCACCCCGCGGAGCAGCGGCGAGACGGCGACCTCGAAGCGACGCACGAACACGTCGGCCGCCGCCACGCCGATGAACTCCCCGCCCCTCAGCACGGGCACCGACAGGGTCAGGGAGTACTCGGTGCTGCAGAGGAAATCGACGTACGGGCCGGTGAGAGTGTGCTCGGCACCGGAGCGCGGACCGGCGAACCAGTCCCAGTGCGTGTAGTCGTAGAAGGCACTGCTGGAGGGGTCCATGTCCCGGAGCAGCTGCACGGGCTCGCCCGAGGCGCCCTCCTGCCACCACTCCAGATACCAGGGCGCGTCGACGAGCAGGCCGGGCGCGGCGATGAACCCGATGCCGGAGATCAGCCCGCCCAGCCGGGGAAAGAGCAGCGGACGCAGCGCGGCCAGGTCGTCGCGCACCGGCGCGCCGCCCACCAGCCCGACCACGGCGTCGCGCACCTGGTGGAGCCCCTCGAAGACGTCCTCGACGATGCCGCCGACGGCTACGGCCGCCTCGGCCGCGTCGCCGGGCGCCAGCAGCGCACCGTGTTCACTCACTTGATCCATCCGCCCCGGGCATCCGACGATCACGGCTCGCGCAGACGCAGCTCGATGAGGTGTTCCATCGCGTCGAGCACGTGCCGTTCCGCCAGGAGCCTGGCGTGGTCGTCGTCCCCGCGGTGGATGGCCTCGGCGATGGCGTGGTGCCGAGCCGACGTTCCATCGTCTCTCCCGTGGGCGGACCAGAGCAATGGTCCGATGTCAGCCTGTAACCTGATCTCTTCCTGAGTGAGTCGTGCCGACTGGGAGGCCGCGGCCACCTCGATGTGGAAGCGCCCGTGCAGCCTGCGCAGGTGGGACTGGTCTCGGGAGCCGGCCATCTCCTGCAGCGTGCGGCGGAGCGGCGCGATGTCCTCCGGCAGTGCCCGCTGCGCGGCCAGCCTCGCGGCGGCCCCGGCGATGGCCGCGTAGTGGTCGCCCAGGTCGCGGAGTTCCTCCGCGGTGAGGGCGCGCAGCCGATCGAGCGCCTGGGGAGCCTCACGCGGGGCCCGCACGAAGCTACCGCCTCCGCGCCCTCGCCGCGTCTCGACCATGCCCTGCTGGCGCAGGGCCATCAGGGCCTCCCGCAGCGTGACCGTGGACACGCCCAGCTGGGCGGCGAGCTCCGCCTCGCTGGGCAGTTGCTCGCCGTCGGCCACCAGGCCGAGCACTATGGCGTCGGTGAGCCGCCTGACCACGGCGTCGACCCGGGCGGTGCTGTCGACCGGCGCGAACGCGGCCAGACGGGCACCACCGGAGATGTCTGCCGTGCTCATGCGCCCTCCCTCGCCTTAGACGGTCATAAAGTCTCCCATTTGGGGTCCCGTCCGAGGTCCCCCCGGGTGCCCCCGGGTGGCCGGCACCGCCCCGAGGACCTCACTTCGCCTCCCCTCTGCGGTGATGTCCGAACGGCTCTTGCCATAAAACATCTAACCTCATATGTTTTCGGTCATGTCAGACCCAGCGGTGCGGTTGACCGGCCTTCGCAAGAGCTTCGGGGCCGTGGACGCGGTCACCGGCGTCGACCTCGACATCGCCGACGGCGAGTTCTTCGCCATGCTCGGCCCCTCGGGCTCGGGCAAGACGACGGTGCTGCGGATGATCGCCGGCTTCGAGACGCCCAGCGCGGGCACCGTCGAGCTCGGCGGGGTCGACGTCACCCGGCTCGCCCCCTTCGAGCGCGACGTCAACACGGTCTTCCAGGACTACGCGTTGTTCCCGCACATGAACGTGGCGGACAACGTGGAGTACGGCCTGCGGGTCAAGCGGGTCCCCCGGGCCGAGCGGCGCGAGCGCGCGCTGGCCGCGCTGGCCTCGGTCCGGCTGGAGGGCATGGAGCGGCGCAGACCCGGCCAGCTCTCCGGCGGCCAGCGCCAGCGGGTCGCCCTGGCCCGCGCCCTGGTCAACCGTCCCCGGGTGCTCCTGCTCGACGAGCCGCTCGGCGCGCTGGACCTCAAGCTCCGCGAGGAGATGCAGGTCGAGCTCAAGTCGATCCAGCGCGAGGTCGGCATCACCTTCCTGTTCGTCACCCACGACCAGGAGGAGGCGCTGACCATGAGCGACCGGGTGGCGGTGTTCGACCGGGGACGGATCGAGCAGGTCGGCACCCCGGCCGAGATCTACGAGAGGCCCGCGAGCACGTTCGTCGCGGGGTTCGTCGGCACCTCCAACCTGATCTCCGGCCGGGCCGCGCAGGCGGTGCTCGGCCGGGAGGGCACGTTCAGCGTGCGCCCGGAGAAGCTGCGCCTCGCCGGCCTCGACGAGACGGTCGACGGCACCGAGCACAGCGCGACGGGCACCGTCGCCGAGGTCGTCTACGCGGGCCCCGCCACCCGGTTCGTGGTCGAACTCGACGCGGGCGGGCGGCTCATCGCCCTCCAGCAGAACCTGCAGGTCTCGTCGATGGACGTGATGGGCCTGCGTGGCACCAGGGTCCGGCTCATCTGGCAGCGCCGGCACGAGTTCGCGATCGTCCCGTAAGAAAGGTCGTCATCCCATGCGGTCCACCCCCCGGATTGTCCTCAGGCACGGCGCGGTCGTCCTCTCCGCGCTCGCCCTGGCCACCGTCACCGCCTGCGGCGCCGGCTCCGCGCCCGCACCCGGTGCCCCTTCCGCCGCCCCCGGCCAGACCGGCTTCACCCCGCCCGAGATCAAGGCGCTGCAGTCACTGGGCCCGGGAGAGGGGCAGGTCAACCTGGTCAACTGGGCCGGGTACGTCGAGGACGGGAGCAACGACCCCAAGGTCGACTGGGTCACCCCGTTCGAGAAGGCCACCGGCTGCCAGGTCAACTCCAAGACCGCCGGCACCTCCGACGAGATGGTCAACCTCATGAAGACCGGCGAGTACGACGCGGTCTCCGCCTCGGGAGACGCCTCGCTGCGGCTGATCGCCGGCGGGACCGTCGCCCCGGTCAACACCGCCCTGATCCCGAACTACGCCGACGTCTTCGCCGGCCTGAAGGACAAGGCGTGGAACTCGGCCGGCGGGGCCGCCTACGGCGTGCCGCACGGACGCGGGGCCAACCTGCTCATGTGGCGCACCGACCAGGTCAAGCCCGCACCCGACTCCTGGGGCGCGGTGTTCGACCCCGCCTCGCCGTACGCGGGGAAGATCACCGCCTACGACTCCCCGATCTACATCGCGGACGCGGCGCTGTACCTGATGGCGACCAGGCCCGAACTCGGCATCAAGAACCCGTACTCCCTGGACGAGGGGCAGTTCCAGGCCTCGGTCGATCTGCTCAAGCAGCAGAGGAAGATCATCGGCGAGTACTGGTCCGACTACACCAAGGAGGTCCAGGCCTTCAAGAGCGGTGACTCCGTGCTGGGCACCACCTGGCAGGTCATCGCCAATGTGGCCCTGGCCGACAAGGCGCCGGTCGAGGTGACGCTGCCCAAGGAGGGGGCCACCGGCTGGTCGGACACCTGGATGGTCGCCGCCGCCGCCAAGAACCCGAACTGCGCCTACAGGTGGCTCGACTGGATCATCTCGCCCCAGGCCAACGCCCAGGTCGCCGAGTATTTCGGGGAGGCGCCCTCGAACGCGAAGTCCTGCGAGCTGACCGCCGACCCGAAGCACTGCGAGACCTTCCACGCGACCGACGAGGACTACTACTCGAAGGTCTGGTACTGGACCACCCCCATCGCCCAGTGCCTGGACGGGCGCACCGACGTCACCTGCAAGGACTACTCCGAGTGGACCAGGGCCTGGACCGAGATCAAGGGCTGAGCCCCGCCGGAACCACCCGTGCGGCGGGCACCCGGGTGCCCGCCGCGCCCGCCCCGCGAGAAGGGCCGGAAACCCGCCTCGCCCGGGGAGAGAACCGACGTTGACCGGGAAGGAGCCGACGTTGAACACCGCGGCACCGGCGAGACCCACACCGCCCCGCACCCCTCGACGCAGGCTCGCGGCCTTCCTGCACCGGCACGCGGGGGTGCGGCTCTCACTGCTGCTGTCGGCCCCCGCGCTCTGGCTCGGCCTCGCCTATCTCGGCGCGCTGGCCGCCCTGTTCGTGACGGCCTTCTGGAGCACCGACACCTTCACCGGCGACCTGGTCAGGGTGCCGACCTGGAGGAACTTCCAGGACCTGCTCACCGCGGACGTCTACCGCACGATCGCGCTGCGCTCGGTGGGCGTGGCGGTCGCGGTGACGCTGATCGACCTGCTGATCGCCTTCCCGATGGCGTTCGCGATGGCCAAGCTGGCCTCGCCGCGCGCCCAGCGCTGGCTGGTGATCGCCGTGCTCACCCCGCTCTGGGCCTCCTACCTGGTCAAGGCGTACGCCTGGCGGGTGATGCTCGGCTCCGAGGGCCTTCTCGGCTGGGGGTACGGGCTGACCGCCACCGTCCTCACCCTGTCCTACCTGTGGCTGCCGTACATGATCCTGCCGATCTACGCCGGGCTGGAGCGGCTGCCGGACTCGCTGCTGGAGGCCGCCGGAGACCTCGGGGCGCGTGGCCGGCGGACGTTTCGCACCGTGGTGTGGCCGCTCGCCCTCCCCGCCGTGATCGCGGGCTCGGTCTTCACGTTCTCGCTGTCGCTCGGCGACTACATCACCGTGAAGATCGTGGGCGGCACCTCGCAGCTGATCGGCAACGTCGTCTACGACAACATCGGCGCGGCCAACAACCTCCCCTTTGCCGCCGCGGTCGCCACCGTCCCCGTGATGATCATGCTGATCTACCTCGCCGCGGTCCGCCGCACCGGTGCCCTGGAGAACCTGTGAACCTGTCCCGTACGGCGCGCACGGCGCTGTGGGCCATGCTGGCCGCCGGGCTCGGCGTCGTCTACGTTCCGCTGCTGATCGTGATGCTCAACTCCTTCAACACCGACCGGACGTTCGCCTGGCCGCCCAGCGGGTTCACGGTGCGCTGGTGGGAGGCGGCGTGGAACTCCACCGGCGTGCGTGACGCGCTGTGGACCTCGGTCCAGGCGGGGGCGGGCGCCACGGTGATCGCCCTGGTGCTCGGCACGATGGTGGCCTTCGCGATCCAGCGCTACGACTTCTTCGGCAAGAACGCGGTCTCGCTGCTGGTCCTGCTGCCCATCGCACTGCCCGGCATCGTCACCGGCATCGCGCTCAACAACGCCTTCCGCGCGGTGCTGAGCCCGTTCGGGGTGAGTCTGGGGCTGTTCACGGTGATCGTCGGGCACGCCACCTTCTGTGTGGTGACCGTCTACAACAACGTGCTGGCCAGGCTGCGGCGGACCGGCACCTCCCTGGAGGAGGCCTCGGCCGATCTGGGTGCCGACACCTTCACCACGTTCCGGCTGGTCACCTTCCCGATGATGCGCTCGGCACTGCTCGCGGGCGGGCTGCTGGCCTTCGCCCTGTCCTTCGACGAGATCATCGTGACCACGTTCACCGCCGGGGCCGGGGTCAGGACCCTGCCTCTGTGGATCTTCGAGAACCTGTTCCGCCCCAACCAGGCGCCCGTGGTCAACGTGGTCGCCGCGGCTCTCATCGTCGCCTCGGTCGTCCCGATCTATCTCGCCCAGCGCCTGTCGGGCGGTGACGCGGGAGTCCGCTGAGCGGGGGCGGCTCAGCGGGCGCGGTCGTCGTCGAGCACGTCGGCGGCGTGGACGACGATCCTGGGATCGGGGGTGCCGACGACCTCGTGGTCCTTGTTCTCGTACTCGAAAAGGCTCAGCACATGGCGCATGGCCTCGACCCTGGCCCGCTTCTTGTCATTGCTCTTGATCACCGTCCACGGGGCCTCCTCGGTGTCGGTGTGGACGAACATGTCCTCCTTGGCGGCGGTGTACTCCTCCCACTTGTCGAGCGACTTCAGGTCCATCGGCGACAGCTTCCACTGCCGTATCGGATCGACCTGGCGGATGACGAACCGGGTGCGCTGCTCGGAACGTGAGACCGAGAACCAGAACTTCACCAGGTGGATGCCGTCGCGGACGAGCATCCGCTCGAACTCCGGCGTCTGTTCCAGGAACTCCAGGTACTCCCCGGGAGTGCAGAAGCCCATCACCCGCTCGACCCCGGCGCGGTTGTACCAGGAGCGGTCGAAGAAGACCATCTCTCCGGCGGACGGCAGGTGGTAGACGTAGCGCTGGAAGTACCACTGGGTGCTCTCGCGCTCGCTCGGCTTCTCCAGCGCCACCACGCTCGCCCCGCGGGGGTTGAGGTGCTCCATGAACCGCTTGATCGTGCCGCCCTTGCCCGCCGCGTCACGCCCCTCGAAGAGGACGACCAGGCGCCCCCCGGTGTCCTTGATCCAGTACTGGAGCTTGAGCATCTCGATCTGGAGCAGCCGCTTGAGCCGGTCGTACTCGGTCCGGTTCATCCGTTCCCCATAGGGATACTTCTCCCGCCAGGTGTCGACGGGGGTGCCGTCCAGGCGGATCAGGATGGGGTCGTCGTCGTCATCGTCGTCGACCCGCAGGCTGGACAGGTCGTCGAGCAGGCCGCCGCGGGCCAGTGCCGAACGGAGGTCCAGAACGGGAAACCGCCCTTCTGCGGGCTCCGCCTCCACCATCGTTCCCTTCCCCTCGGGCGGACACGGGATCCGCCCCCGTCCTGCCCTCTACCTCGCTTTGAGCAGGCTAATCATCGGCGGGCGGCCCGGTTCGCACCGATCCCGTACGGCGTCACATAAAACCTACTAAACCAGTAGGTCTTGACGGGATTATGGACGCGTGCTGAAGTGATGTCATGCGCCCAGAGCTCCGGCCGACGGTCCGCGGGCACATCGGCCCGCGCCCCCTCCGCCTTTCCTCGTGTCACCGCTGACCCGCTGACGATTCGCCGGCGACGCGCCCCCTCGCGCCCGCCCCCTCCTCCTGGACGGACCAGCCAGAAAGGCCTCGACCATGCCCGTCGAATTCTCGGACACCGACGGCGGTGACGCACGTGGAGCATCCGCGAAGGCACCGCCCCCGGCCCCCCGGGTGCGCGCCCATCGCGGCTACGGGGGAAACCGGGTGCTGCTCGCCGCCGCGCCCGCCCGGACCGCCGCACTCCCGGCGGACGGCACGGCGGACACGGAGGCCGGTGGGCCTCTGCTGAAAGTGGTCACCACCCGTCATCCCTGGCGGTGGGTGGCGGCCGCGGGCATCGCGGTGCTGCTGGCCATGGCGGCCAGCGCGCTGATCACCAACCCCGCCTGGGAGTGGGAGGTGGTCGGGGAGTACCTGTTCGCCCCCTCCGTGCTGCGGGCCGTCGTCTTCACCCTGGAACTGACCGCGCTGGGAATCGTCTTCGGCTTCCTGCTCGGCACCGTCCTGGCGCTCATGCGGCTGTCGGGGAACCCGCTGCTCAACTCGGTCGCCTGGGGCTACATCGCCCTGTTCAGGTCGGTCCCGCTGATCCTGCAGCTGCTGTTCTGGTACAACCTGGCGCTGCTGTATCCGAGGATCTCCTTCGGTGTGCCGTTCGGCCCGGCGTTCTTCGACATCGGCACGATGGACCTGATCGGCCCGGTCACCGCCGCCGCACTCGGCCTCGCCCTACACCAGGCCGCCTACGCCGCGGAGATCGTCCGGGCGGGGCTGCTCTCGGTGGACCGCGGCCAGCGCGAGGCCGCCGCCGCGCTGGGCATCCCCAGGACCAGGCAGCTGTTCCGGATCGTCCTGCCGCAGGCCATGCGGTCGATCGTGCCGATCGCGGGCAACGAGATCATCGGCCTGATCAAGGGCACCTCGGTCGTCTACATCATGGCCCTGCCCGAGCTCTTCTACCAGGTCCAGGTGATCTACAACCGCAACGGCCGGGTCATCGCCCTGCTGCTGGTCGCGACCATCTGGTACCTCGTCATGACCTCGGTGATGTCCGTCGCGCAGCACTACGTCGAGCGGTACTACGGCAGGGGCCGCGGATGAGCGCCGCGATGGTCGAACTGCGGGGCGTGCGCAAGAGCTTCGGCCCCCTCGAAGTGCTGCGCGGGGTGGACCTGCGGGTCGCCCCCGGCGAGGTCACGGTGATCCTGGGTCCCTCGGGGTCGGGCAAGTCGACGCTGCTGCGCACCGTCAACCACCTGGAGAAGGTGGACAGCGGGTCGATCAGCGTCGACGGCGAGCTGGTCGGCTACCGCAGGGTCGGCGACCGGCTGTACGAGCTGCCCGAGCGCGAGATCCTCAGGCAGCGGACCAAGATCGGCTTTGTCTTCCAGAACTTCAACCTCTTCCCGCACCTGACCGTGCACCAGAACGTCACCGAGGCGCCCCTGTCGGCCCAGCGCAGGCCGAAGGCGGAGGTGAACGCGCTGGCGACCCGGCTGCTGGAGCGCGTCGGGCTCGCCGACAAGGCCCGCGCCTACCCCGGCCGGCTCTCCGGCGGCCAGCAGCAGCGGGTGGCCATCGCCCGCGCCCTGGCCCTGGAGCCCAAGGTCATCCTCTTCGACGAGCCGACGTCCGCGCTGGATCCCGAACTCGTCGGTGAGGTGCTCGACGCGGTGCGGGACCTCGCCGGGAGCGGCACCACCATGATCGTCGTCACCCACGAGATCGGCTTCGCCCGCGAGGTCGCCGACACGGTGGTCTTCATGGACGAGGGCCGGATCGTCGAGCAGGGTCCCCCCGCCGAGGTGCTGGACGCCCCCCGGCACGAGCGCACCCGCCTGTTCCTCAGCAAAGTTCTCTGAAACCCGAACAAGGACCGACATGTCGTTCATATCGAGGCTCGCCCCCGCCGCCGTCGCCCTGCCTCTCCTCCTCGCCGCCTGCGGCACCACCGAACCCTCCGCCGGCACCACGGACCGGGCCGAGGTCCCGGTCGCCGCCGCCCCGTCCGGGACCGGCGGCGTCAGGATCAACACATCGCCGGAACAGAACCGGATCCGCGCCGACAAGGTGGACGCGATCGCCGCCAAGGTCCCCGAGGCGATCCGGTCCAGGGGCGAGCTCACCGTGGGCTTCAACGGCGAGGGCGCGCCGCCCCTGGTGTCCCTGGCCGACGACGACACCACCCTGATCGGCGTCGAGACCGATCTCGCCTATCTGATCGCCGACGTGCTGGGCCTGAAGGTGAAGGAGCAGAACACCTCCTGGGAGAACCTGTTCCTGGCCGTCAAGTCCGGCAAGTACGACGCGGTGCTCAACAACGTCACGGTGACCGAGGAGCGCAAGGACATCTACGACTTCGCCACCTACCGGGTGGACCAGCTCGCCTGGCAGGTGGGCGCCTCCAGCCCGATCACCAAGATCGAGAAACCCGCCGACATCGCCGGTCTGAACGTGTCCGTCGGGTCGGGCACCAACCAGGAGAAGATCCTGCTGGAGTGGGACGCGCAGAACCAGAAGGCCGGGCTCGAGGCCGCGCAGATCCAGTACTACCAGAAGTACGGTGACGTCCTGCTCGCCCTGAAATCCGGGCGCATCCAGGCCTACCTGGGCCCGAACCCGCCCATCGCCTACCAGGTCGCCGTCGGCGGCGACAGTAGGATCGTCGGGACGCTCTCGGGCGGCGGGTCGGTCGAGGGCCTGATCGCGGTCATGACCCTGAAGGGCAACGGCCTGGTCCAGCCGATCAACGAGGCGATCAACACGCTGATCGAGAACGGCAGGTACATCGAGGTGCTCAAGCGCTGGGGCCTGGAGAACGAGGCGCTGTCCAGGTCACTGATCAACCCGCCCGGCCTGCCGAGGCAGCCCAAATGACGGTCGACTCCACCAGACCCGCCACCGGCGCCGAGGACCTCCCACGGATCGGCGCAACCGTCGAGGTGCATCACGTGGCGGTCCGTGACCCGCGGGTCAGGCCGCTCCTTGAGGACCTGCACGCCGAGTACAACAGCCGGTACGGTCCCAACGAGGAGATCAACCGCTACCCCGACGAGCGGTTCACCCCGGAGCGAGGGGGTGCGTTCCTCATCCTCACCGAGAACGGGCAGACCGTCGCCGGGGGCGCGTTCTTCCGTCGCGACGAGGAGACCGCCGAACTCAAGCGGATCTGGACCCATCCGGGCCACCGGCGCCGCGGCCTGGGCGTCGCCGTCGTCCGGGAACTGGAGCGGGAGGCCGCGCGGCAGGGCTACCGCCGGATCCACCTGACCACCGGTCCCCGTCAGCCCGAGGCCGCCGGGCTGTATCTCGCGACCGGATACACCCCGCTCTACGACCAGGACGCCGACCCCGAGACGATCGGCCCGCACCCCTTCGAGAAGACCATCCGGGAGGCGCGGACCGGCTGACCGCGCCACCGCCCACCGGCCGTTCCGGCGGACGCTCCCCGGCACTCGGCTCGCGGGCAGTGCCCGCCGGACACCGGCCCTAGGAACGGGCCGAGGAGACCCAGGAGGCGTGCAGGTCGGCGTAGACGCCCGGCTGCCGTACCAGTTCGGCGTGCGGGCCGCGCTGCACGATCCGGCCCCGGTCGAAGACGAACACCTCGTCGGCCGCCTCGGCGGTGGAGAGCCGGTGGGCGATGGAGACGGCGGTGCGGCCCCGGGTGACGCCCTCCAGGGCGCGGGCCAGCCGTACCTCCGTCGCCGGGTCCACCGCGGAGGTGGCCTCGTCCAGCAGCAGCAGGTCGGGGTCGGCCAGGTAGGCGCGGGCCAGCGCGACGAGCTGGCGCTCGCCGGCCGACAGTGACTCGCCGCGCTGGCCCACCCTGGTCGACAGGTCGGCGGGCAGCCCCTCCAGCCAGTCGGCGAGCCCCAGCTCGGTCATCGCCAGCCGGATCTCCTCCTCGGTCGCCGAGGGGCGGCCGAAGGCGATGTTCTCGGCCAGGGTGCCGTCGAACAGGAACCCGTCCTGCGGGACCATGACGATGCGCCGGCGCAGCGAGGAGAACCTCACGGTCCGCAGGTCGTGGCCGTCCACCGTGATCCGTCCCGAGACCGGGTCCATCAGGCGGGTGAGCAGCTTGGCGAAGGTGGTCTTGCCCGAGCCGGTCTCCCCCACCACCGCGATCCGCGAGCGTGGCGGGATGTCCGCCGAGACCTCGTGCAGCACCGGCGCCCCGCCGGGATAGGCGAACCCGACGTTCTCGAAGGAGACCGAGATGGGACCGCGCGGCAGCTCGACCCCCTCCGGGCCCGGGTCGGCGACGTCGGGCGGGGTGTCGAGCACGCCGAGGATGCGCCGCCATCCGGCGATGGCGTTCTGCGCCTCGTTGAGCACCTCGGTGGCGATCTGCATCGGCGAGACGAACAGCGTGATGAGGAACAGGAAGGCGACCAGGCGCCCCACGGTGATCTCGCCGGCCAGGCCGAGCCGCACCCCGACCAGCACCACGGCGGCCAGGGCCACCGAGGCGACGATCTCGGTCAGCGGGAACACCGTCGCGACGATCCGCTGGGTGCGGGCCTGCGCCGCCTTGTTGGCGTCGATCGCGACGTCGAGCCTTTCCGCGGTACGGGCCTCGGAGCCGTGGGCCCTGATCACCGCGGCGCCGACCACCGACTCGCTGACCGCCGAGAGCATGTCGCCGGTGCGCTCGCGGACCCGGGTGTAGGCGCCCGACAGCCACCGCTGGAAGCGCGGCAGGACGACCATGAGCGGCAGGAAGCAGGCCCACACGGTCAGGGTGAGCTGCCAGGAGTAGACGAACATCAGCACGGTGGCGACCAGGAGCTGCCCCAGGGCGATGATGATCATCAGCCCGCCCCACTGCATGAACGTGCTGATCTGGTCGACGTCGCCGGTGACCCGGGAGACGAGGGCGCCGCGCCGCTCGGAGTTCTGGGTGAGCACCGACAGGTCGTGCACGTGCCGGAAGCCGCGCACCCTGAGCGTGGCCAGGGAGGACTCGGTGGCCCGGTAGAGGCGGACGTTCATCAGGTACGCGCACAGCGCGGTGAGCACCACGGCGGCGGCGCACCACAGCACCGCGGTGCGCACGTAGGCCAGGTCGGGGGCCGCTCCGCCGAGCCCGGTGTCGATGGTCTGCTGCACCGCGATCGGTACGATGATCTTGCCGACCGTGGCCACCACGGCCAGCGCGAGCGTCCCGGCCAGCCCCTTGCGGAACTCCGGCGTGAGCGAGAGCCCATGCCTGACGGTGGCCATCCCGGAACGCTCGACCCCCTGAAACGAGCTCAAGCGCTGACCTCTTCCTCTTGCTCGGCGTCGAGCGCCTCGCGCTCGGCCTCCTGACGTTCGTAGGCGGTGACCAGGTTGCGGTAGCCCTCGCAGCGGGCGAGCAGCTCCGCGTGGCCGCCCTGGTCGACGACCCGGCCGTGCTCCAGGTAGACGACCTCGTCGGCCAGGGCGATGGTGGCCATCCGGTAGGCGATGACGACCACCGTGGAGGCCTGGGCCGCGTCCCTCAGCCCGTACAGGATCCTGGCCTCGACCTGCGGGTCGACGCTGGAGGTGGCGTCGTCCAGGACGAGCAGCCGGGGACGGCGCACCAGCGCGCGGGCCAGCGCGATCCGCTGGCGCTGGCCACCGGAGAGGCTGGTGCCGCGCTCGCCGACCTGGGTGTCCAGCCCCGAGGGGAGGGCGCTGACGAACCCCTCGGCCTGGGCCAGGCGCAGTGCCGCCCAGACGTCCTCGTCGCCGACCGGCCGGCCGAGGGTGACGTTGCCCCGTACGGTGTCGTCGAACAGGAACGTCTGCTGCGGCACCAGTGCCACCGCGTCGCTGACCCCGCCCCTGGTGACCTCGCGCAGGTCCGTGCCGTCCAGCAGGACGGTGCCCCGTACCGGATCGACCAGGCGGACGAAGGTCTGGGCGAGCGTGGACTTGCCCGACCCGGTGGGGCCGACCAGTGCGACGGTGCGGCCGGGGGCGACCTCCAGGCTCACGTCGTGCAGAACGGGGAAGTCGGCGTCACCGTCACCGCCGCCGTAGGCGTAACCGAGGCCGCGGACCTCCAGCCCGGCGGGGGCGGTGCCGGCCAGCTCGGCGGCGCCGTGCTCCATGGAGCCGGTCGCGTCGAGCACCGCCCGGATCCGCTGGTAGCCGACGACGGCCCGGGGCAGCTCGGCGAGCACCCAGCCCAGCGCGCGGATCGGGAAGGCCAGCAGGGTGAACAGGTAGGCGACCTGGACGAGCACGCCGGAGCCGATCGCGCCGCTCTCCAGCCGCATCGCGCCGATCAGCAGCACGGCGAGCACGCCCAGGGTGGGCAGCGCCTCAAGGACCGGGTCGAACAGGCCGCGGACCCGGCCGACGGCGATGTTGGCGTCGCGCAGCTCATCGGCCTTGGCCAGGAACCTGGCGGTCTCCTCGTCCTCGCGGCCGAGGGTCTTGACGACCAGGGCTCCGTCGAAGCTCTCGTGGGCGATCTCGCTGACCTCCGCGCGCAACTGCTGGGCGCGGGTGGCCAGCGGGTTGAGCCTGCGCTGGTAGACCAGGTTGAGCACGGCGATGGCGGGAAAGACCAGGAAACCGACGAGAGCGAGGATCGGGTCGGTGATCACCATTGCGACGGCCGCGGTGACCAGCATCACCACGACGCCGACCGCCATCGGCAGCGGCGCGAGCGGCGCCCACGCGGCCTCGACGTCGGCGCCGGCGTTCGACAGCAGCTGCCCGGTCGGGTGCCGGTGGTGCCAGGCCAGCGGGAGCCTCAGGTACTGGCGGGTGACGTCCCGACGGGAGCGGGCCTGCATCCGGTACTGCATGACCCCGGCGAAATACCGCCGTCCCGCCACGCCCAGCGCCTTGAGCAGGGAGACTCCGAGGATGAGGAGCGCGCCGACGGCCAGCGCGCCGGTCGTGATCCGCCCGTTCTCGAAGGCGGGCAGCACGACGTGGTCGGTCGCCCAGCCGAGCGCCCACGCAGCGGCGACGGTCATCAGGCCGTACAGGGCGCTGGACAGCACCGCGGCAGCGAAGATCGATTTCTCGGCCCGGATCGCCACCCCGAGGACACCGAGTCCCTGTCGCATGACCGCGCCTGTCACCTTGCTCGCCACGCGGGAGGTGTCCTTTCGACGGGAAACATTGCTACCTGAATCCCAATCACTCTGGATCATCTGGTTATTCCCGAACCACCTCCGACAAGATCGCACCCACACCTCTGGTTGCTCGCACAACGACCTTGTTAGGATCACCGAATGAATCACGCCCGCGCCGAACGCGCCGCGCTCAGCGACCTGTTCGCCCGGCTCGGCCCGGATGCCCCTACGCTCTGCGAGGGCTGGACCACCTTCGACCTCGCCGCCCACCTCGTGCTGCGCGAGCGCCGCCCCGACGCGCTCGGCGGCATCCTCCTCAAGCCGCTGGCCGGATACACCGACAGGGTGCAGGAGTCGTTGAAGACCAGGAAGGGCTACCCGGGCCTCGTCGAGCTCGTGCGCTCGGGGCCGTCCGGGTTCTACCGCCTTCCCGGCCTCGACCAGACCGTCAACACCGCGGAGCTCTTCATCCACCACGAGGACGTACGGCGCGCGCAGCGGGTCTGGGAGCCGCGCGAGCTGCCCGCCGACCTTGAGGAGAGGTTCTGGAAGCAGATCCGCGCCGGCATCCGGGTGTTCCTCCGCCGCTCCCCCGTCCGGGTGGTCCTGCACCGCATCGGCGGAGGCGTCGCCATCGGCGGCCCCAGGGACGCCCCGCAGCAGGTCGAGGTGACCGGCCGGGCCGGGGAGCTGCTGCTGTTCTGCTTCGGCCGCCAGGCCCACGCCAAGGTCGACGTCAGCGGCGGCGACGAGGCGGTCGCCAGGCTGATGGACGCCCCCCTGGGCGTCTGAGCCGGACCGGCGGCGGCACGAGGCCGCCGCCTCCCGGGCCGTACGGCCCGATCAGCCCACGTTCCGGCGCGGGGCCTTCGGCGGGAGCGGGAAGAAGCCGCTGGTGCGGCGGACGTAGTCGGCGTAGCCCAGACGAGAGCGCGACAGCTGACTCTCCAGCAGCGGCTTGCCGGTCTTGGCCACCAGGAAGTACGTCATGAGCACCGGGGAGAGCACCGTCAGGACACCGGGCCACTGGTCGGCGGCGATGAGGAACAGCCCCCACCACACGCAGGCGTCGCCGAAGTAGTTGGGGTGGCGGGTGTAGCGCCACAGCCCGGTGTCCAGCACCTTGCCCCTGCTGCCCGGGTCCGCGCGGAAGCGGGCGAGCTGCTGATCGCCGACCGCCTCGAAGACGAACCCCACCAGCCAGACGACCGTCCCCGCCCAGGCGACCGGGCCCGGCGGCTCGGTGCCGAGCATGGCCACCTGGACCGGAAGCGAGACGAACAGCAGGCTGGCGCCCTGGATGAGGTAGACCACGCGAACCGCGTACCAGGTCCGGCTGCCGGGCGCGCGGGCGAGCATCCGCTCGTAGCGAGGGTCCTCTCCCTCACCGACGTTGCGCCGCCCGATGTGCACCGCCAGCCGGACCCCCCAGATCACGGTGAGCGCCAGCGCCAGCAGCCGCCGCAGCGGATCCCCTTCGGACAGCAGGTACGACACCAGGGCCACGAGCGCGAAACCGAGCCCCCAGGCCACGTCGATCACCGAGTGCCGGCCCACCCTCAGCGCCACGGCCAGGGTCAGCACCAGCAGCACCGCGACGGCGGCGGCGGAGGCCGCCAGGGACCACCAGAACATCACGATCTCCTTTCGAGGGTGAACTGCCAGACGTCCAGGTAGCGCGACCGGAAACCCGCCTCCGAGTAGGCGAGGTAGAGGGTCCACATCCGGTGGAAGACCTCGTCGAAGCCGAGCGCGCCGACGGCGTGGACGCGCTCCAGGTAGCGCTCGCGCCAGAGCCGCAGCGTCTCGGCGTAGTCCTCGCGCAACGAGAGGCGGTCCAGCACGCGCAGGTTCCCGAGGTTCTCCTCGACCGCCCGCACCGAGGGCAGCATGCCGCCGGGGAAGATGTACTTCTGCACCCAGGTGTGGGTGTCGAGGGTGGCCAGCATCCGGTCGTGCGGCATGGTGATCGCCTGGATCGCGATCCGGCCGCCGGGAGCCAGCAGCTCCTCCAGCGTGCGGAAGTAGACGGGCCAGTAGCGGGCGCCGACCGCCTCGATCATCTCGACGCTGACGATCGCGTCGTAGCTCCCGTCCACCTCGCGGTAGTCGGCCGGCAGGATCTCCACCCGGTCCGACAGCCCCGCCTCCGCGATCCGCGCGCCGGCCAGCGCCCGCTGCTGCTGCGAGAGCGTGACGGTGGTGACGGCCGCGCCACGCGAGGCGGCGCGCAGCGCGAGCTCGCCCCAGCCGGTGCCGATCTCCAGCAGCCGGGTACCGGCACCGACCCCCGCCTGGTCGAGCAATCTGTCGATCTTGGCCCGCTGGGCGCCGGCGAGCGTCTCCCAGGACGCGGGCCCGTCGAACAGGGCGGCCGAGTAGGTCATGGTCTCGTCCAGGAACTCGGCGAACAGCTCGTTGGACAGGTCGTAGTGGCGACGCACGTTACGCCGGGCGTCCCGCTCCGCGCCGCGCTGGTCGCCGGGCATCCGGCGCACGGCCAGCCGCCGCAGCCGCTGCAGCGCGGGCGGCACCAGCGTGGTCAGCCGCTCGGCCAGCACGGTGAGCACCCCGGGCAGGTCGTCGGCCTCCCAGTCGCCCGCCATGTACGCCTCGCCGAAGCCGATCAGTCCCGAGGCGCCGACCCTGCGGTGGAAGTCCTCGGGGCGGCGCAGGCGCATCACCGGACCGCCGGCGCCGAGCCGCTCGCCACCGGGCAGTTCGACGGTCAGGGGCAGCCGCCGTACGGCGCGCCGGAAGAGCAGCCGGGCGATCGCGCCGCGCGATCGCGAGCCGGGAACCGTGCGGACGTCTGGCCAGAACACGGGGGCGTGTCCGGTCGTCGCGGTCATCTGGACCCTCCCGGGGGAATTGTTTCGAGGCCGCGCAGGTACAGGGAGATGCCCTGGCGGCGGATCCTGACGCTGCCCGCCAGGGGGGCCATCGGGTATCTGGCGGCCAGCCGGTAGAGCCAGGCCGCGGTCGCCGGGCGGCGGCGCCCGCGCAGCCCCGCCACGAAGGGCGGCTGCCCCTCGCGGTGCAGCACGACGCTGAGCGCGAGCCGCTCACCGGGCTCGGGCAGGCTGAGCCGGTAGTGGCCGTCCACGCCGTTGAACGGCGAGACGCGGAACTCCTTGGCCACCTCGCTCTCGCCGGGGCGCAGCAGGTAGCGGTGGCGCCCGCCGTAGGTGTTGTGCACCTCGGCGACCACGACGACGCCGTCGGCGGTGTCGCACCAGTAGACGGTCAGCGGGTTGAACACGTGGCCGAGCACCCGGGCGTGGGTGAGCATCCTGATCCGGCCCGCGACGATCCCGCACGCGGCCAGGAAGACCTCGACGTTCTCCCTGATGCTCAGCGCGGGGTCGCCGGCGTGGTCGCGCGCGTGGAACGCGGCCAGCGGGCGGTTGCGCGGCAGCCGGTCCAGGTCCACCAGCCACATGTAGGAGCGGTAGCCGAAGGCGTTGCGCACCGGCGCCGAGCGGACGTGAGTGATCACGCACTCGTACAGCGCGGCCTCGGCCGGCGCGCTCACCAGCGCGCCCCGAGCGCCTCGGCCGCGCGCGCACCCGAGCGGCAGCCGTCCTCGTGAAAACCCCAGCCGTGGTAGGCGCCCGCGTAGGCGACCACCCCGTCGTCGAGGCCGGGCAGCCGCTCCTGGGCGGCGACCGACTCGGGGGTGTGGACCGGATGCTCGTAGACCATCCTGGCGATCACCCGCTCGTCGGGGATCTCGGTGCCCAGGCTCACCAGGTGCGCCTCGGGCGCGCCCAGCCGTTGCAGCCGGTTCATGTCGTAGGTGACCCGCACCCCGTCCGCACCCGCCGCGCACGAGTCCATCCGGTAGTTCCACGAGGCCCGCGCGCGCCGCGCGCCGGGCAGCACCGAGGCGTCGGTGTGCAGGGTCGCCGGGTTGCGGGAATAGGCGAACGCGCCCAGGACGTCGCGCTCGCCGGGGGTGGGGTCGGCCAGCAGGCGCAGCGCCTGGTCGGGGTGGGTGGCGACGACCGCCGCGTCGAAGCGGTGTACGGCGCCGTCGGCCTGGAACTCGACTCCCGCACCGGTGCGGCGCAGTGCCCGTACCGGGGTGGAGGTGTGCACGGCGGTGAGGGACTTGGCGATCCGCTCGACGTACTCGCGCGAGCCCCCGGTGACCGTACGCCACTTCGGGGAGCCCGAGACGCTGAGCATGCCGTGGTTGGCCAGGAAGGCGAACAGGTAGCGCGCCGGGTAGCGCCCGACGACGGACGGGGGGCACGACCAGACCGCCGACACCAGCGGGGTCACGAAGTGGGCGACGAGGTAGGGGGAGAAACCCGCGACGAACTCTCCCAGCGTGCGGTCGTCGCCGCGCTCCAGCGCCGCGCGGGCCAGCCGGTGGAAGCGCGGCACCTCGGCGAGCATTCTCAGGTAGGCGGGGCGGGCCAGGCTGGAGGCGGTGGCGAACAGGCCGGACGCCTTCCTGCCGCCCGCGTACTCCAGGCCGCAGCCCCCGCACGAGACCGACATGCTCATGTCGGACGGCTGGGTCCGCACGCCCAGCTCGGCGAAGAGCCGGGTGAGGTGGGGATAGGTCCGCTCGTTGTGCACGATGAACCCGCTGTCCACCGCCAGCGTGCGGCCGTCGCCCGACGGCACGTCGTGGGTGTGGGCGTGCCCGCCGATCCGCTCGTCGGCCTCGAACAGCGTGACGTCGTCGCTCCGCTGCAGCACGTACGCCGCGGTCAGCCCGGCCACCCCGCTGCCCACGACGGCGATCCTGCGCCTTTCCATCAATGTCCTCTCATAACAGGGCAGATCAGACCGTCAGTCGGGGCGGCCCCGCGGGGGCACGCGTGCCCGTCGAGCGCCCGACCGGTATCGCGGGCACGCCGAGCCGCTCGGCGGTCTCGCGCGGGTCCGCCACCGGCGAGACCTCCTCGCCGTTCCGGCCACGCGTCCGGAACCTCGGCCGTGGGACCACAACGTCGTGTCCGCGCACGGCCCGGTACGCGGCCCGTTCGAAGGGGATCGGCCGCGGGCCGATGGCTGTGAGCACGCCCGCCGTGCAGGGTGAGCACCGCGCGGACAAATCGGGTCATATGGGGGCCCCTCGGGTCGGTTCGCCCCTTTATTCGGAACCCCGGGGCACCCGGATGCCACCGGCCACCAAGTCCCCTTGGTTTTTTCGGCAGAGGTTCCCACACACCGGTATCCGCGATCCCGCCGCCCGCCCCTAGCCCTACCGGTATACCTGGCTGTGAGGATTGGACAGGAGAGCCTCAGCCACCGCACGATGGCTGGTGTGACCTATGCCAAACTCGCGACCAGACCATGGTTTGCCCCTGTGGGATGGGTATGATCATCAAAATCCGGGAGCCACCCGGGCCGCAGATGCCAAAGATCGATAAAATTCGGGTATATACGGCTGGGATTGGAACTGCCAGGAGGCCCCCATGCAGGTCAAGAAGGTCCTCACCTACCTCGGGGTAGCGTTCGTGGTCTTCTATCTGTTCACCAAGCCCGCCGAGGCGGCGGGCGCGGTCAACGGAGTCTTCGACGGGATCGTGAGGGGAGCAGACCAGTTGGCTCTGTTCGTGACACGAGTACTTAGCTGACCGACCGGCGGGGACCCACCCGCCCCGAACCATGTCATCCGCGCTCCCGACCGATCCACGGGGGAGCGCCCCACTCCCCGACACCGGACCGCCGCACCGTCTGCTTCGCCGATCCCGAGAGCACGTCACAAGGATCGCCGCAGGCCGCCACCCCCTACCCGTGAGCCCCCGACGAAACCCCATCCGCCGCCCAGAGCCGCGCGGCGAACGCCCTGACCCGATCATGGACGACCACGGGAAACATCACGGCACTCCCTTGATGATCTTTCCGGCACCTTGAAGGGAAGGTCCGTTTCTCGTACGGGGAGATCGTTCATGCGGGGCACGCGGGGTTTCTCCCTGGTCGGGTCGCTCATCGCCGGAGCCGTCACGTTCGGCCTACCGGCGACCTCACAGGTCGCCTTCGCGACCCCCGTATCGGTCCGGGCACCGTCCCCCACCCCATCACCGGCCTCCACCCCGATGTCCGGCCCCAACGGTCCGGCAACGGTGGGGACGACGGCCGGCGACGGGACCGGGCGGCCCGTCGTGCGGGGCACCGCTTCCCCGCCGCCTTCCGCCCACCCGTTCTTCGGCCACTTCGGAGCCCCCGTCGACCGGCCGCTGAGGGGCAGGATCACCCTGGCCGACCCGACCGGCGCGAGGCTCGCCTTCAGGGTGGCCGACCCCACCCTGCTGCCCGCCGGGATCACGATCGACGCCGACGGCCTGCTCGGCGGCGCCTCCCGGGTGCCCGGCATCTGGACGGTCCCGGTCGAGGCGTGCACCCCCTCCGGCGCCTGCGCCGGAGGGGCGGTGACGATCACCGTCACCTGCCGCTGCGCCCGCCCGCTCTCCCCTGCCGCCCCCGCGACGCCGAACGCCCGGCAGTAGCGCAGTTCCACCACAAAACATGCTGGAACCCCACGAACCGATCCAGTGGAAACACCGGGGTGCTTCCACTCTTCCCGGGGACGTGTTAGGCAGAAAGCGTGGGAGATCATCGCGACACCGGCGGAGCCGACACGCTCGATGCCCCGACACGGCGCGTCGTCGAACGCATCATCGAACGCGTCGACACCGACGGCATCAGACTGATCCGCTTCCTGTACGCCGACCACGGCGGCGTGATCAGAGGCAAGGCCACCTCCCGCGCCATGCTGGCCGAACGGCTCCGTACCGGCATCGGGCACACCGTCGCGATGATGGCGATGAACATGCTCGACGAACTCCAGGACGTCACGGGTCTCGGCCCGGTCGGCGAGGTCCGCCTCGTCCCGGACCCGACCACCTTCGTCCAGCTGCCCTACGCCCCCGGCTCGGCCGCCATGCTGTCGGACCTGCGCCAGGTCGACGGCTCCCCCTGGCCCGCCTGCCCGCGCACCTTCCTGCGCGAGGCCGTGGCCGCCCTGGCCGACGAGGACCGTGTCCTCGTCGCCGCCTTCGAACCCGAGTTCACCCTCGGCCGCCGCGAGCCCGACCCCGGCGGCGGCCTGGACCGCCTGATCCCCGCCGACGACAGCCTCTGCTACTCGACGACCGGCTTCAACCAGGCCCACGACTACGCGACGACTTTGATCCACGCCCTGGAGAGCCAGGGCCTGCGGATCGAGCACTACCACCCGGAACTGGGCCACGGCCAGCAGGAGCTGTCGATCCGCCACACCTCCGCCCTGCACGCCGCCGACAACCACCTGATCTACCGCGAGACCGTCAGGGGCGTCGCCACCCGCATGTCGATGTGGGCCTCCCTCGCCCCCAAACCCCTCGCCGACCAGGCGGGCAACGGCACCCACCTGCACCTGTCCCTCTGGGACCCCGCCCTGCGCACCAACGTCTTCGCCGACCCCGCCGACCGGTACGGCCTGTCGGTCACGGCCTACCACTTCATCGGCGGCCTGATCGCCCACCTGCCCGCGCTCACCGCGCTGACCTGCGGCTCGGTGAACAGCTTCCGGCGTCTCACCCCGAGGGCGTGGTCGAGCGCGTACGCCTGCTACGGAATGGACAACCGGGAGGCCGCGGTGCGCATCTGCTCCCCCACCGGTCAGGACGCCGCGGCGTCCACCAACCTGGAGCTGAAACCCTCCGACTCCTCGGCCAACCCCTACCTGTCGCTCGGCGCCGTCATCCACGCCGGTCTGGACGGCATCCGCCGCCAACTCGACCCCGGTGCCCCCGTCAACGTCGACCCCGCCACCCTCCCCGCCGGCCAGGTCCCCCGCCTTCCGGCCTGTCTGGAGGAGGCCCTGGACGCCCTGGAGGCCGACGACGTCCTCATGCGCGCTCTCGGCCCGCTGCGCGCCTCCGCCTACCTCGCCGTCAAACGCTCGGAGGTCCGCTCCTTCGCCGCCCACGACGCCGCCTACGAACTGTTCCACCACTTCCGGGTCTTCTGACCATTCCAGTGGGCGACACCGAGTGACCTCGACGGCGGGGCCGGACAGGCTGCCGGCATGGCGGGTGACAAACGGCCGGCACCGGCTAAGGGAGCCGCCGACGCCGACGGCAGGTGAGACACCGCGGCACGGGCACCGTCAGACGAGACCGCCTCCCGCTACCGGGCGGCCGGATAACCCCGCGTGTCAATCGTCACCAGCACCGGCTCCGACGGCAACCGGTCCTCGCGAGGGTTCAGTACCCGAGCCCCGTCCCCCTGACCATCGCCCCTGGAAACCTCGCCTGAGACTACGGCCGCCCCGCGGCACGCATGATCGCCCGGCGGATGGGCTCGTACCCGGTGCACCGGCACAGGTTGGAGGTGAGCAGCTCCCGCAGCCGCTCCGGGTCGTCGACGATCGCGGGGTCGGACTCCAGCGCGGCGACGGCGAGCATGAGGAACCCCGGCGTGCAGAAACCGCACTGCAGCGCGTGCTCGGCGGAGAACGCCCGCTGGAGCGGATGCGGCTCACCGTCGCGACCCGCCAACCCCTCCACGGTACGCACCGAACACCCGTCGCACTGCACGGCCAGCAGCAGGCAGGAACGGACCGCACGGCCGTCGACCACGACCGTGCACGAACCACAGACTCCCTGTTCGCAGCCGAGGTGCGTGCCGGTCAGCCCGCAGTCCTCACGCAACACGTCACCGAGCGCGCGCCGGGGCTCCACATCCAGGCGGTGCACCCGGCCGTTCACCGTGAGCGTGATGTTCATCGCCACTCCCCAGCGGATCCGTCATGTCCGGCGTGCGCCTGCCGATCCGAGGCCGCCTGACACAGGGCGCGGCCGACGAGGACGGCGACGACCTGCCGCTGGTATTCGACGTCGGCGTAGGGCCGGGCGCAGGGGTCGGCGTCACCCTCGGCGGCTATCCGGGCGGCATGACCGAACGGATGGCCGTCAAGCGAATCCGGGTAGAAGTGAGCCGAACCGAAGAGGGCCGGGCCGCAGAAGGACGCGCCGATCTCGGCACCGATCAACGACAGCTCGGCGACCTGCGCTCGTACCGGCCGGTCCGCGGCGTTGGCGAGTCCGATGAACGCCTGGGTGATCACTCCGTCGAGCACGGTCAGGGCCACCGCGACCGCGACCTGGGCGAAGCCGGCGCGCGTCCGCCGGTGCTCGACGAACGCGACCCCGACGGTGTCGTCGAGCAGCGGCAGCCGGACAGACGTGATCATCTCCTGCGGCCGGCACTCGGTCCGGTGAGGACCGTGGAAGTAGTCATGAGCCGCGACCGTCCGCGTTCCCGCGCGCCCGCGCAACTCGATGTCGGCGTCCAGGCCGACGGCGACGGCGCCCCATTCGGCGGCGGGGTGTGCCCAGGCCAGACTGCCCGCCATGGTGCCCAGAGCGCGGATCGGCGGGTGCGCGATGTTGACGACGGTACGCGAGAGCAGCCTGCCGAGCGGACCGGGCGCCACCCGGGGCGACTCGAAGGCACGGTGCCGGACCAGGGCCCCGACCTGCAGCCCGCCGTCCTCCACCCGCAGCCGATCGAGGCCCTGGACCCGGTTGATGTCCACCACCAACTCCGGGAGACAGCGCCGGCAGCGCATCTCCAGGATCAGGCTCTGCCCGCCGGCGAGTATCCGCGCCCGCTCCCCGGCCTCGGCGAGCGCGCCCACCGCCTCGCCCACGGTCCCCGGCACGATGTAGTCGAAAGCGGCGGGCTTCACAGCCCCTCCCCCACCGTCGGCCCCACCATCGGAGCCGCGCCGGTAGCCGGCACGGCATGGCCGAGGACAACGGGCCTCACGGCCCCTCCCCCGCCGTCGCCCCCGCCGTCGACCCCGCCTCGGAGCCGACCGCCGCGGCGCGGGCCGCTCGCCACACCACGTCCGGGGTGAGCGGCATCCGCAGCAGGTCGGGATCGGTGACCCCCAACGCGTCGGCGACCGCGTTGACGATGGCCGCGGGAGTGCCGATGCACCCCGACTCTCCGGCCCCCTTGGCTCCCAGCGGCGTCCACGGCGTCGGAGTGCTGGTCTCCCGCACCTCCAGCGGCGGCATCTCGGCGAACGTCGGCAGCAGGTAGTCCAGCAGGCCGTAGGGCAGCAGCGGCACCCCGGCCTCGTCGTAGGGCACCCCCTCGTACAGCGCCTGCCCGATCCCCTGCGCGATCGACCCCCTGGCCTGCCCCTCGACCGCCGCCGGATTGAGCATCACCCCGCAGTCGTCCACCGCCACCAGCCGGAGCACCCGTACGGTGCCCAGCCCCGGGTCGACCTCGACGACGGCGGCGTGGGTGCCGAACGGAAACGCCATACCCGACTCGAACCGCTCGTCCACCCGCAACGACCCGGTGACCCGCACCAGCTCGCCGAGGTCCAGCGCGACCGCGTCGTCCGCGCGGGAACTCAGCGTGCCGCCGGACCAGGCCACCTCCCCGACCGGCAGTCGCCACAGCCGCGCGGCCCGTTCCCGCGCCAGGCCGATCAGCGCGGTGGCCGCGCGGTGCAGGGCCGGGCCGCCCACCTGTGCCGAGCGGCTGGCGTACGAGCCGACCCCGTCGGCCAGTTCGTCGGTGTCTCCTTCCGCGAACCGGACCCGCGAGGAGTCCAGGCCGAGGGTGGCGGCCACCAGCGCGGAGAAGGTCGTCTGGTGGCTCTGCCCGCTGGAGGCGGTACCGCACCTGGCGATCACCGTGCCGCCCGGGCACGCCTCGACACCGCCGAACTCGTGCAGGCCGCCCTCCTCACCCCCGGATCGTTCGACGTAGCAGGAGAGCCCGATGCCCAGGGGCAGGGCGGTCACAGAGGCCCGGCGCCGAACCCGCTCGGCCCGCCACCCGTCGTAGTCGAGGGTCTTCAGCGCCAGATCCAGCGCCCCGGCGTAGTTCCCGCTGTCGTAGCGCCTGCCGGTGGGCGTCTCGTACGGGAAACGCTCGGGTGGGATGAAGTTGCGTCGCCGTAGTTCCGCCGGGTCCATGCCCAGCCGATCGGCCAGCACGTCCATCGACCTCTCCAGCGCGAACGCCGCCTCCGGCCGCCCGGCGCCGCGGTAGGGGTAGGTCGGCATGGTGGTGGTCAGCACCGAACGAACCGTGGCGTGCACCAGGGGCGTGGCATAGGCGCCGGTGGCCATCCGGGCGGTCTGCATCGGCAGCCCCGCCCCGATGTGCGGATAGGCCCCCACGTCGGCGTCGATCCTCAGCTCGTACGCGAGCAGCAGCCCCTCGGCGTCGGCGGCCAGCCGGACCCGCTGGTCCTGCCCCCGGCCCCGGGTGGCGGCCAGCAGCGACTCGGCGCGGTCCTCGATCCACCGGATCGGCACCCCCAGCGTCAACGCCAGAAAGGCGACCGTGAGGTACTCGGGAAAGGTGGCGCTCTTCGACCCGAACGCACCGCCGCTGTCGGGCGTCACCACCCTGATCCGCTCGACGGGCAGGTCCAGCGCTCCGGCCAGCTCCCGCCGGAGCCGGTACGGCGCCTGGTGGGAGCACCACACGGTCAGCCGGTCCTTCTCGGGGACCGCGAGGAACGCCCGGCACTCCATCGGCGACGGCAGCAGCAACTGCTGGCGGTAACGCGCCTGCACCACGACCGCCGCCCGTCCCCAGACGGCCTCGTCGATCGGCACACCGACCGACCGTTCCAGCACCACGTTGTCCAGACCCTCGAACAACGGAACAGAGCCGTCCAGGGCCTCGGCCACCGACACCGCGGGCGGAAGCGGGTCCGTCCGCACGACGATCTCGGCCACCCCGTCCTCGGCCCGGTAACGGTCCTCCCCGACCACCACCGCGACCGCCTCACCCGCGTACCGCACCCGGTCGACAGCCAGCGACGGCCAAACCCGCCCCGCCACCACCTCCGCCGAGGACATCCCCGCGAGAGCCGTCAGGGGAACCGGCGGCAACCCCGGAAGATCGGCCGCCGCCCAGGCCCCTCGCACCCCGGGAATCCGACGAGCCGGAGCACAGTCCACCCCGCACAACCGGCCGTGTGCCACAGAACTTCGTACGAACGCCGCGTCCAGGCACCCCGGCACCGCGATGTCGGCGACGTAGCGGCCATGACCGGTGAGCAGCCGCGCGTCTTCCCGCCTAGCCCAGCCATGTGCCACGACGTCCTCCGCCCCCCGGATTCAGCCCAGCAATTCTAACTCACATAACGCCACAAAACTTATATATTACCTTGAACCAAGGCCTAGTGGAATCAGGGTTGCAGCATAAATATCACCAAAAATCCACTATGCCTGCACCAAAGTAACCACTCACTTCAAACCAGAAATAACTCCCAGGCCTCACAAATCGATAAAATGGATGAAGAAGGCGCGACCGTCTCAAGCTTCAGAGAAGCCGAGGAAAGCAGCCCGGGCCGCGCACAAGAAAGCGCACCCCCGGGCAGACCGGAGGCCTGAAGAACCAGACCCCCGCCACGACGGCCCCGCCCGGAACACCGGCCCGCCGCAACGCGAACCACGCCGACCGGCGAGCCGAAACAGCCCCGGCCGCTCGCCGCACGACATCAGCGAACCGGATGCCCCGCCCCCCGCAAAGCGTCCTTCACATCACCGATCTTGAGCTGCCCGAAGTGGAACACCGACGCCGCCAGCACGGCGTCCGCCCCCGCCTCCACCGCCGGAGGGAAATCGGCGACCGAACCCGCACCACCGCTGGCGATCACCGGAACCGACACCACCGCCCGTACCGCCCGGATCATCTCCAGGTCGTAGCCGTCCCGGGTCCCGTCACCGTCCATCGAGTTGAGCAGGATCTCCCCCGCCCCCAGTTCGGCGCCCCGCCGGGCCCACTCCACCGCGTCGATCCCGGTCCCCCGGCGGCCACCGTGCGTGGTCACCTCGAAACCGGACGGCGTCGGCGGCCCGTCGACGACCCGGCGGGCGTCCACCGAGAGCACGATGCACTGCGCCCCGTACCGCTGCGCCGCCTCGGTCAGCAGCTCGGGCCTGGCGATCGCCGCGGTGTTCAGCCCCACCTTGTCCGCGCCCGCCCGCAGCAGCCTGTCGACGTCCTCGACCGAGCGCACCCCCCCACCCACGGTCAGCGGGATGAACACCTGCTCGGCCGTCCGGCTGACCACGTCGTACATCGTCGACCGGTCGGAGCTGGAGGCCGTGATGTCAAGGAACGTCAGCTCGTCGGCCCCCTCCGCGTCATAGCGGCGGGCCAGCTCGACCGGGTCCCCGGCATCGCGCAGGTTCTCGAAGTTGACACCCTTGACCACCCGCCCGGCGTCCACGTCCAGGCAGGGAATCACTCGTACCGCGACACTCATCGACGACTCCTCACGAACGGACGGCGGCGAGGGCGTCTTCGAGGGTGAAGGCCTGCGCGTACAGCGCCTTGCCCACGATGGCCCCCTCGACGCCGATCGGGACCAGCGAGGCCAGCGCGCGCAGGTCCTCCAGGGACGAGACCCCGCCACTGGCGACCACCGGCTTGTCAGTGCGGGAGCAGACCTCGCGGAGCAGGTCCAGGTTGGGACCGCGCAGCGTGCCGTCCTTCGTGACGTCGGTGACGACGTAGCGGGAGCAGCCGTCCTTCTCCAGCCGGGCCAGCACCTCCCACAGGTCACCGCCCTCCTGGGTCCAGCCCCGGGCGGCCAGGGTGGTCCCCCGGACGTCGAGGCCGATCGCGACCCGGTCACCATACTCAGAGATGATCTTGGAGCACCAGGCGGGGTTCTCCAGCGCCGCGGTACCGATGTTCACCCGGCGGCAGCCGGTGGCCAGCGCGAGCTCCAGGGAGACGTCGTCACGGATGCCCCCGGACAGCTCCACCTTCACATCCAGCGCACCGACCACCGTGGCGAGCAACTCGCGGTTGCTGCCCCGGCCGAAGGCCGCGTCGAGGTCGACCAGGTGGATCCACTCGGCGCCGGCCTCCTGCCAGGCGAGCGCCGCGGACAGGGGGTCGCCGTATGACGTCTCGGTGCCGGCCGCGCCCTGGACCAGGCGGACCGCCTGACCGTCGGCGACGTCCACGGCGGGGAGCAGCTCAAGCGACATCTGTTCAAGACCTCCGGTCGAAGACAAGGGTGAGAAAAAGCGGAACGAACAGCAAGGAAAGCACGAGCACGCCGAACCGCGCCGCCCAGGAGGACCACAGCAGCCAGACGATCACCTGCACGATCAGGAACAGCACCGCCGCGACGCCGTTCTGCGCCCGGCGGCGGCGGGCCATGATGCCCCCCTGGGAGACGATCCGGACGGGCCTGCCCGGCAGCAACGCGGTCACCTTGCCGATGCGCTCACGCCGCCGCGCCAGCCGCGCCTCCCGCTCGGCGCGCAGCGCGGCCAAGCGCGCCTGCTCGGCCTCCCGCTCGGCCCTGCGCCTGGCCCGTTCCTTACTCATCGAAGGCCCATCAAGAACTCACCCGACGGTCCCGAGCCAGTTGGTGAGCAACTGGGCTCCGGCGTCGCCCGACTTCTCCGGATGGAACTGGGTGGCCATCAGCGGGCCGTTCTCCACCGCCGCGACGAACGGCACCCCGTGCTCGGCCCAGGTGACCAACGGGTCGGCGAACCCCGGCCCCGGCTGGAGCTCCCAGGATCGCACGCCGTACGAGTGCACGAAGTAGAAGCGGGTGTCCGCCTCAAGCCCGGCGAACAGCACGGTCCCGGCGGGTGCCTTGACGGTGTTCCAGCCCATGTGCGGCAGGACCGGCGCCTCCAGGGACTCCACCGTGCCCGGCCACTCCCCGCATCCCTCGGTCGTGACACCGTGCTCGACGCCCGTCTCGAAGAGGATCTGCATGCCGACGCAGATGCCCAGCACCGGCCGCCCGGCCGCCAGCCGCCGCGCGATGATCCGCTCACCCCGCACCGCGCGCAGCCCGGCCATGCACGCGGCGAACGCCCCCACGCCGGGAACCAGGAGCCCGTCGGCCTCCATCGCCGCCTCGTAGTCGGCGGTCACCGTGACCTCCGCGCCGACCCGGGCCAGCGCTCGCTCCGCCGAACGGAGGTTGCCCGAGCCGTAGTCGAGAACGGTTACCTTCTTCACCACCAGAGCACCGCCGCCGTGGTCGCCAGGGCCGCGAGAGCGGCGAGCAGCACCGCGCCCTTCTTCAGACCCTGTTTGAGGAATGAGACGATCCCACCCACCAGGAAAAGCGCGACGAAGGCCATCACCATGGCCGACCAGTTGTCACTCACGGTCGCCTCCCCCTCCCGTCGGGAAGAATCACAGCACACCCTTCGTGCTCGGCACCCCGGTGGCGCGCGGGTCACGCTCGGACGCCGCCCGCAGCGCCCTGGCCAGGGCCTTGAACTGCGCCTCCACGATGTGGTGGGCGTTGCGGCCGTAGGGGACGCGCACGTGCAGGCAGATCGCGGCCTGGGCGACGAACGACTCCAGGATGTGCCTGGTCATCGTCGTGTCGTACTCCGGACCGATCATCGGAGCCATGCCCTCGGGCTCGCTGTGCACCAGGTACGGCCGCCCCGACAGGTCGACCGTGACCTCCGCCAGCGACTCGTCCAGCGGGCAGGAGGCGTTGCCGAACCTCCGCAGGCCCGACTTGTCGCCCAGAGCCTCACGGAACGCGGCGCCCAGCGCGAGCGAGGTGTCCTCGATCGTGTGGTGGGCGTCGATGTGCAGGTCACCCTCGGTCTTCACGAGCAGGTCGAACAGCCCGTGCTTGCCGAGCTGGTTCAGCATGTGGTCGAAGAACCCGACACCGGTGGACACCTCGACGTTCCCGGTGCCGTCGAGGTCGACCTCGACCAGCACCGAGGTCTCCTTGGTGACGCGCTCGACGCGACCGCGACGCGGTGCGGTGATACTCACCAGAACCTCCCGAGGATGCCCCGGCCTTCAGGCCGGGGAGGCATTGGGAGCGGGAGTGCCGCCCAGGCCCGAGCGTGCCCTGACCGGTCAGTCATTTCGATCAGCTTCTTTCTGAGTCGTGTAGCCGTAGCCGTCCGCGCGCTGAAGGTGGCGGACGTGCCGGTGGTTGATCCCGGTGACGCGACCGTGCCGGGTGGTGATGTCGAACGAGCCGGAGGAGCGGACCAGGACTCGCCCGGTGTGGACCCCGGCCTTCTTACCCGCCGGAACGTTCGCCCGGACCAGGTCGCCGGTCTGGAAGCCGCGGCGCAGTTTGATCCGTGACCGGAGAAGGCGGGGGAACCCGTATCGGTCGGGGGTGGTGCGGGCGTAGGCGCCGCGCCCGGTCGCCGTGACCACCAGGACCGTGGACGGCCAGGCGGTCACGGTCTCCAGTTCGCCGACGTGCAACGCGTCCAACGTGTGCGACTTCGGCGCGCCGGTGCGCGAGCGGTTCCACTTCGTACGACCGCCCGAGGCGGTGTGAACGGACAGGCCGGTCGCCTCCAGTGCCCGCCACAGCACCCATCGGGTGGCGTTGACGGCGGCGGCGTCCCGCAGCGGAGCCTTCGCCTGCTTGAGGATCTTCGTCAGCAGGGCGGGCTTGTCCTTGAGGAACTCCTGCACGGGGGCGGCGCTCTTGGTCTGGTTACACGGGATGCAGGCCAGGGTGAGGTTGCTGACGCGGTCGGAGCCGCCCCGGCTGCGGGGGTGGATGTGGTCGAGGTTGAGCGGTACGTCGCTGGCGCCGCAGTAGGCGCAGGTGCGCTCCCATTTGGCGAGCAGGTATTCGCGGACCTCGTACCCGGCGAGGGTGCCCTGCTGGTATTCCGCTCCTTCGAGCGGCCTCCCGGCCGACAGGGCGTGGGTGTCGAAGGAGACCTTCTCTACGTGGACGGCGGTGACGGGCGCCCACCGGGTCAACCGCGCCACCCACGACATGGTGGTCTCGACGCGGTGTCGCAGCGACGGCGCGAGCCATCCTTTCGGTGTGGTGCGGTTGAGGAACCGGGGGGAGCGGTAACGCAGGTTCCGCGACCGCCTACCTCGCCGGTACGCGGCCCGCGAGGTGAGCCTGTCACGGATCAGCGCGCCCCGATGGTCAAGCTGGATCACATACCGTCCGGCCCGGCTCCCCTCATGGCCGGTGAACACGGCCAGACCGGTGTGCTTGGAGCCGGGGTCGATACCGACCTGCACGCCTGCCACGGTGGAGTCGGCGGCCGACCGGTCTTTGAGACGGATGACGAACGGGGTGTGACGGGCCACCACGGCTCGCCCTGCCGCCAGCAGGCGACGGGCCCGGGCGGGGTGGCAGGGGTCGAGCGGGTGACCGTGGGCGTCCAGGACGAACACGGCCGGATGAACCTCACGGTTCACTCCCTCGGACGCCGAAGCGCCCTCGGGGTGACGCCGAGCGGACCGGGTGCCGGTCCGCTCGATCTCCCCTCGCCCAGGTCGAACACCAGGTACCGCCGCGAGGCGGTGTCCGTGAGCCGTTTCGTGCCCACCCCCGGGCGTGTCTGCTCCCACGGATTCCAGAGCGGCAGGCTGAGGAAGCACCCGCCGGTGGGTCTGCGATCTCGTGTTCAACGTAGCCATCAAAACGCACCTCCTTGAGCTGATGGCCAGGGCTGGTCAACGCGGGGCTTGTCAAGCGCATCGCTGCACCTCAAGCCCCCTCCCTCAGGAGGGGGTCGTTGACAGGATCTCCTCCAGGGCGGCGCGGAACGCCGCCATCTCCTCTGTCGTTCCGATGGACACTCTCAGCCAGCCGGGCGGTCCCACCTCGCGGATCAGCACCCCGCGCTCCAGCAGGCCCTGCCACACCGCGCGCCGGTCCGGGAACAGCCCGAACAGCACGAAGTTGGCGTCCGAGTCGGCGACCTTCAGCCCCCGGGCGCGCAACCAGTCCACCACGGCGTCGCGCTCGGCCCGCAGCTCGTCGACGGCGCCGAGCAGTTCGGCGCGGTGGGCGAGCGCGACGCGCGCCGCCGTCTGGGTGAGCGTGGACAGGTGGTAGGGCAGGCGGACCAGCAGCAACGCCTCGACCACCGCCGGATGGGCGGCCAGGTAACCGAGCCGGGTGCCGGCCATGGCGAACGCCTTGGACATCGTCCGCGTGACGATCAGCCGGGGGTTGTCCGGCAGCAGGGTCAGCGCCGACGGGGTGCCGGTACGGGCGAACTCGAAGTAGGCCTCGTCCACCACCACCATGCCCGGCGCCGCCTCGACGATCCGGGCGATCACCTCCGGGTCCAGGGCGGTACCGGTCGGGTTGTTGGGCGAGGTCAGGAAGACGACGTCGGGCCGGTGCTCCTCGATCGCGGCGACCGCCTTGCCCGGGTCGATCCCGAAGTCGTCCTCACGCGCCCCGGAGATCCACTCGGTCGAGGCGCCGGTGGTGATGATCGGGTGCATCGAGTAGGACGGCTCGAAGCCCATCGCGGCGCGGCCGTGGCCGCCGAAGGCCTGCAGGATCTGCTGGAGCACCTCGTTGGAGCCGTTGGCGGCCCAGACCTGCTCCACGGCGAGGCCGTGACCGAGATAGCCCGCCAGCTCCCGACGCAGGTCGAGCGCGTCGCGGTCGGGGTAGCGGTTGAGGTCGGCGGTGACGCCCCGTACGGCCTCCGCCAGCTCGGCGACCAGCGAGGCCGAGGGCCCGTAGGGGTTCTCGTTGGTGTTGAGCCTCACCGGGACGTCGATCTGGGGGGCACCGTACGGCGTGCGCCCCCGGAGATCGTCTCGGATCGGCAGGTCTTCGAGCTTCACGACGGGATCTCCACCTCGAACCGGAAAGGGAAGGGCACTCACTAGGGCACCTCCCAGGCGAACCGCGCCCTGATCGCCGCGCCGTGCGCCGGCAGGTCCTCGGTGTCGGCCAGCACGCACACGTGGGCGGCGGCACCGGCCAGCGCCTCACGGCTGTAGTCGACGACGTGCACCCCGCGCAGGAACGTCTGCACCGACAGTCCCGACGAGTGGCAGGCGCAGCCGCCGGTGGGCAGCACGTGGTTGGAACCGGCCATGTAGTCGCCCAGCGAGACCGGCGCGTACGCCCCGACGAAGATCGCCCCGGCGTTGCGGACCCGGGCGGCCAGCGCGGACGCCTCCGCGGCGTGGATCTCCAGGTGCTCGGCGGCGTAGGCGTCGACGACGCGCAGCCCCGCCTCCATGTCGTCGACCAGCAGGATGCCGGACTGGCGCCCGGAGAGCGCCTCGGTGATCCGCTCGGTGTGCTTGGTGGCGGCGACCTGCCGGGGCAGCTCCCGCTCGACGGCCTCGGCCAGCTCCATCGAGTCGGTGACCAGCACGGCGGCGGCGATCGTGTCGTGCTCGGCCTGGCTGATCAGGTCGGCGGCGACGTGCACCGGGTTGGCCGTGGAGTCGGCGAGGATCGCGATCTCGGTCGGACCCGCCTCGGAGTCGATGCCGATACGACCCTTGAGCAGGCGCTTGGCCGCGGCGACCCAGATGTTGCCGGGGCCGGTGACCATGGTGACCGGCGGGCACTCCTCGGTGCCGTAGGCGAACATCGCCACCGCCTGGGCGCCGCCGACCGCGTAGACCTCGTCCACGCCGAGCAGCGCGCACGCCGCCAGGATGGCCGGGTGCGGCAGGCCGCCGAACTCGCGCTGCGCGGGCGAGGAGACCGCCAGGGAGGCCACCCCCGCCTCCTGGGCCGGGACGACGTTCATGACCACGCTGGAGGGGTAGACCGCCCGGCCGCCGGGGACGTACAGCCCCACCCGGTCGACGGGCACCCAGCGCTCGGTGACGGTGCCGCCCGGCACGACCTGGGTGGTGACGTCGGTGCGCCGCTGGTCACGGTGGACGAGGCGGGCGCGGCGGATCGACTCCTCCAGGGCCGCCCTGACCTTCGGGTCGAGCCCCTGCAGCGCCCCGGAGATCGCCTCGGCCGACACCCGGGTGGACTCCAGCTCGACGCCGTCGAACCTGGCGGTCAGCTCCCGCACCGCGGCGGCCCCACGATGATGCACGTCGTCGCAGATGGGCCGCACCTTCTCCAGGGCGGCTTCGACGTCGAGGTCGGCGCGGGGCAGCACGTCGCGAAGGTCCTCGGGCAGAGGGCCTCGCAGGTCGGTACGCGAAATCACTCGTTCAGTCTACGGAGGTCCGCCACCCGGTATCGTCGCGTCCATTATCCGGACAGTGCCTTTACTATGTAGATTTTAACCAGCCGCTACGCTCTCCCCGTGAGCAAGAGCAAGAGCAAGGGCGGTCAGGGAACCCCCGCGACCGTGGCCCTGACCCAGGCGGGAGCCGACTTCACCCTGCACCCCTACGAGCACGACGCGAACGCGCAGGCCTACGGCGAGGAGGCGGCGGACGCCCTCGGCGTGCCGTACGGGCAGATCTTCAAGACCCTGGTGGCCGAGGTGGAGGGCGGGCTGGCCGTCGCGGTGGTGCCGGTGGCGGGCAAACTCGATCTCAAGGCGTTCGCGGCGGCGCTGAGCAGCAAGCGGGCCGCGATGGCCGACGCGGCCAAGGTGGAGCGGGTGACCGGCTACGTGGTCGGCGGCATCAGCCCGCTGGGACAGCGCAAGCGCCTGCCGACCGTGGTCGACGCCTCCGCGCTGGACTTTCCGACGATCTACTTCTCCGCCGGCCGGCGCGGGCTGCAGATCGAGACCTCCCCCTCGGAGCTGGTACGCCTCACCGGAGCCGTCACCGCGCCCATCGGCAAGAGCGGCTAGCGAAGGCTTTCCGCCGGAGGGGAGCCGGCCAGGCCCCGGCCCGCCGCACAAGGTGGGCCGGAGGTCCCCGGGCGGTCCTGTCGAAGGTTGCCGAGGCGGCACGCGGCGACGTTCGGCCAGACTCTTCTGCGACAGGCCGTACCGATCGGGGGACAGATGCACTACCTGACCGCTACCGAGATGCTCGAACTGCTGCGCACCAGGCAGGTCAGCGCGGTCGAGCTGCTGGAGGCGCACCTGCGGCGGATCGAGGAGGTCAACCCGGCGGTCAACGCGATCGTCACGCTGACCGCCGAACGCGCCAGGCGGGAGGCGGAGGAGGCCGACCGGGACCTGGCCCGCGGCCACTGGCGGGGACCGCTGCACGGGCTGCCGGTCGCGCACAAGGACCTGGCCGACACCGCGGGGATCCGCACCACGTACGGCTCGCCGCTCTTCGCCGACCACGTCCCCGACACCGACGCGCCGATCGTGCGGCGGATGCGCGAGGCCGGGGCGATCACGGTCGGCAAGACCAACACCCCGGAGTTCGGCACCGGCTCGCACACCGTGAACGAGATCTTCGGCGCCACCCGCAACCCCTACGACCCGACCAGGTCGGCCGGGGGCAGCAGTGGCGGGGCCGCCGCCGCGCTGGCCACCGGCATGGTGGCGCTGGCCGACGGCTCCGACATGGGCGGCTCGCTGCGCAACCCCGCCTCCTTCTGCAACGTGGCGGGGCTGCGGCCCACCCCCGGGCGGGTGCCGGCGCCGTCGGCCGTCGCGGCCTGGTTCACCCTCGGCGTGCCGGGGCCGATGGCCCGTACCGCCGGGGACCTGGCGCTGCTGATGAGCGCGATCGCCGGGTTCGACGCCTCCTCCCCCCTGTCGATCGCCGAGAGCGGCACCGTCTTCGCCGGGCCGCTGGAGGCGGACCTGACCGGGCTGCGCGTGGCCTGGAGCCCGGACCTGGGCGGGCTGCCCGTCGACGCGGAGACCGCCAAGGTCACCGCGGACGCCCCGGCCGTGCTCGCGGAGCTGGGCGCGCGGGTGGAGCGGGTGGAGCTGGACCTGTCGGACGCCGAGGACGCCTTCCGGATCTACCGGGCGTGGTACTACGCGCTCTGCTACGGCGACCTGCCGCAGGAGCGCCTGGGGGCGAACGTGCGCTGGAACGTCGAGCGGGGCCGCGAGGTGACCGGGGCCGACCTGGCCCGCGCCGAACGGCTGCGCAGCGGGCTCTACCGGCGGATGGACGCCTTCTTCGACGAGTACGACTTCCTGATCGCCCCGGTCAGTCAGGTACCGCCGTTCCCGGTGGACGCCCCGCACGTCTCGGAGATCAACGGGCAGGCGCTGCCCGACTACCTGGCGTGGATGCGCTCGGCCTACTGGATCAGTGTGCTGCACGCACCGGCGGCGTCGGTGCCGTGCGGGTTCACCTCGGACGGGCTGCCGGTGGGTGTGCAGATCGTCGGGCGCCCCTTCGCCGACATGGCGGTGCTCCGGCTGGCCCACGCCTTCGAGCGCGCCACCGGGCACGGCGCGCGCAGGCCGCCCCGCTGACCGCGGCCGCCGCGCCTACCGGCCGTCGATGTCGTGCGGCGGCAGCGGCCCGTAGGGGTCGCCGCCGAACGGATGGCGCAGCGGCGAGTCGCGGTAGCCCGCGACGCCCTCCAGGACGAAGAAGGCGCCGGCGGCCAGCGTCGGCCACGCGTACAGCACGCCCCTGGCGGTCAGCGCCAGCGGCCCCGGGACCAGCGGCACGGAGCTCCCCGAGGCGACGACGCTCACCGCGCCGAGGTTGGCCGCCTCGCCGACCAGCAGCGTGAGGTGCGCGCCGAGCAGGCCGCCCGCGGCCAGGCCCACCACCACCGGCAGCGGGCGGCCCCCGCGCGACACGCCGTAGCCGATGACCCCGCAGACCAGCCCGAGCACGCCCGTGATGACGGCGAACCAGCCGTCGGCGGCGATCAGCGCCTGCGTGGAGGGATCGGCCAGCAGCGGCCCCTTGCCCGTCATGACGTACGGGGGGCGCGGCGCGGCCAGCGACCACAGGATCCCGGCGCCGGCTCCGGCCAGGGCGAGCACCAGCACGGTGATCACGAAGTCACGCACAGCGCGCACCACGGCCCCCTCACCCTCTGTGCAGATGTGCCCGATGTTACCCATCCGCCCGCCCGGCGCCACCCGAGGTCCCGACCGAATCCCGTTACGCTTACGGGGTGAACGAAGAGGCATGGTTGATCGAACCCTCCGGGCCGCTCCGCGGTGACGTCGAGGTCCGCGGCTCCAAGAACGGCGTCTCCAAGCACATGGTCGCCGCGATGCTCGGCACCGGTGAGAGCACGATCCAGAACGCCCCGGACGTGGGCGAGGTGGGGATCACCGCGCAGATGCTGAGGGCGCTCGGCATCGACGTGGAGATCAGCTCCGGGGAGATCACCGTCGCTCCCGGAGAGCAGGTCAACCCGCACGTCCCGGCGGCGTTCACCGGCCTCAACCGGATCCCGATCCTGATGCTGGGCCCGCTGCTGCACCTGGCGGGCGAGGCGTTCGTGCCGCTGGTCGGCGGCGACCCGATCGGCCGCCGGCCCGTCGACTTCCACGTCGAGGCGCTGCGCGCGATGGGCGCCGAGGTCGAGGTGAGCGACACCGGCGTGTACGCCAAGGCCAAACGGCTGCGCGGCACCCGGCTCGAACTGCCCTACCCCAGCGTCGGCGCCACCGAGACGATCCTGATGTCCGCGGTGCTGGCCGAGGGCAAGACCGTGCTGAAGGGCGCGGCGATGGAGCCCGAGGTGGTGGAGCTCGCCCTGTTCCTGCAGCGCATGGGCGCGCGCATAGAGCTGAGCCCGGACCGGCGCATCGTGATCGAGGGGGTGGAGCGCCTGCACGGCGCCTCCACCTGGCTCAACGGGGACCGTATCGAGGCGTTCTCCTACCTGGCGGCCGGTCTGATCACCGGCGGCCAGGTACGGGTGCACGGCTGCCCGCAGGACCGGCTGGTCACCGCGATCACCACCCTGGCCAGGATGGGCGCCGAGGTCGACATCACCGACGACTACCTGTCGGCGTCGGCGCCGCACGGGCTGCGGGCCGCCGCGGTGCAGACCGACACGCACCCGGGGTTCATGACCGACTGGCAGACGCCCCTGATGGTGCTGTTCACCCAGGCCCAGGGCATGTCGGTGCTGCACGAGACCGTGTTCGAGAACCGCCTGGTCTACGTGCCCGCCCTGCAGAAGATGGGCTGCGAGATCGAGGTGTTCGACGTCTGCCTGGGCGGCCCGGCCTGCCGCTACCACGACACCAACGCCAAGCACTCGGCGGTCGTGCGCGGCGTGTCCAGGCTGAGCGGCGCCGACGTGACGCTGCCCGACATCCGGGCCGGGTTCTCCGCCGTGCTGGCCGCGGCCGCCGCGGAGGGTGTCTCCACGCTGCGCGGGGTGCACCACATCGAGCGGGGCTACCACCGGCCGTTCGAGCAGTTCGCCTCTCTCGGGCTGAAGATCAGTCGAGAAAAGGTGCAGGACGGGTAAGGATTGGCAACCGGGTGTTTATGGGTGATCATCCGGTTGCACGTTACCTTGTGTGACATCGCACCCGGAGGTGAGACGCGGACCCGGCGCGTGCCTGCGCGTTCTGGCGGCCTGCGGGGTGCTCGGCGGGCTGCTGGCCGCCCTGGCCGCGCTGCCGCTGGTCGGCACGGTGGGGATCACCGTCAACAACGTCACGAGAACCCTGACTGACCTGCCGCCGAGCCCCCGGGAGAACCCGCTCGCCCAGCGCACCGTGCTCCTGGACCGGAACGGCAGGCGGTTCGCCCAGTTCTACACGGAGAATCGGACCGTCGTACGACTCGACCAGGTCGCCCCCGTCATGCGTGAGGCGATCGTGGCGATCGAGGACTCGCGCTTCTACGAGCACGCGGGCCTGGACGTCAAGGGCACCCTGCGCGCCCTGGTGACCAACACCAAGGCGGGCGGGGTGCGCCAGGGCGGCTCCTCGCTCACCCAGCAGCTCGTGAAGAACATCCTGGTCGAGAACTCCGAGACCGAGACCGAACGCGCCCAGGCCCGCGCGCCCAGTATCCAGCGCAAGATCACCGAGCTGCGGTACGCGCTGGCGATGGAGAAGAAGTACACCAAGGCCGAGATCCTGGAGCGCTACCTCAACATCGCCTATTTCGGCGCGGGGGCCTTCGGGGTGGAGGCCGCCGCCCAGCGGTTCTTCTCGGTCGCGGCCTCCCGGCTGACCCTGGCGCAGGCGGCGACACTGGCCGGCGCGGTCCGCACCCCGTACGCCACGGACCCGTCGCTGGACGCGGCGCGCAGGAAGAGGCTGCGAGAGCGCAGGGACATCGTCCTGGAGCGGATGGCCCAGCTGTCGTACGTCCCCCGGCCCCAGGCGGAGGCCGCCATGAGACGGCCGCTGAACCTCCGGCTGCAGCCGCAGCCCGGCGGCTGCGACGGGAGCGTCTATCCCTACTTCTGCCTGTACGTGCACAGGGAGCTGCTGACCAACCCGGTCTTCGGCCACAGCCGCGCGGAGCGGGAGCGCCGCCTGGCCAGGGGCGGGCTGGTGCTCCGCACCACCCTGGCGCCGAGGGCCCAGCGGGCCGCGGAACGCGCCATCGCCGCGCGCGTCGGCACCAAGGACACCGAGGTCGCCGCCGAGGCCATGATCCAGCCTGGCACCGGGCGGATCCGGGCCATGGCGGCGAGCAAGAAGTACGGTCTCAACAGCGGCAACAGGAACAACGGCCCCCGCACCACCTACAACCTGGTCGCCGACACCGCGCACGGAGGCGGCCAGGGATTCCAGGCCGGGTCGACGTTCAAGGTGTTCACCCTGGCGACCGCGCTCGGCCAGGGCTGGCGGTTCGACCAGGGGTTCATGACGCCCGGCAGTTTCGTGCCCGACAGCGGTTTCAGGGACTGCCGGGGCCGCAAGGTCAACGACCCCGGCGCGGAGATCTTCAACGCGAGCGGCGAAGGCAAGGGCGGCCCGCAGAGCCTGTCCACCGGCACCTGGAAGTCGGTGAACATCTTCTACATGATGCTGGAGCAGCGGGTGGGCCTGTGCCCGGTCGTCAGGACCGCCAAGGCGATGGGCATCGCCCGCGCCGACGGCGCCCCGCTGCGGGAGGTGCCGACCTTCACCCTGGGGGTGAACGAGATGGACCCGGTGACCGTGGCGGCGGCGTTCGCCGCGTTCGGGGCGCGGGGCCGCTACTGCCGTCCGCTGTCCATCGTCGAGATCGTCGAGCGGAACGGCAGGCACTTCCGCGTCCCGCCCAGTTGCGCGCAGGCGATCGAGCGCGACGTGGCCGACGCGGTCAACTACCTGCTGTCCGGGGTGTTCACCAAGGGCACCATGACCGGTCAGAGCATCGGCCGCCCGGCGGCGGGCAAGACCGGCACCAACAACGGCTACACGTCGGCCTGGTTCGCCGGCTACACCCCCGACCTGGCCGCGGCGGTCAGCGTGGGCGACATCCGCGGCTCCTACCGCTACCCGCTGCGCGACGTCGAGATCGGCGGCGAGTACTACGGAGCGGTCCAGGGTGCCTCCCTGCCGGGGCCGATCTGGGTGTCGTCCATGTCCGCCGCCCTGCGGGACGTCTCGCCGCGTTCCTTCCACCAGCCGGACATGGGCCGTTTCGGCGGTGGGTTCACCCCGGGCCTGAAGGAGGCCGAGGAGGCCGAGAAGGCCAAGCGCCGTAATGGGGGGCGCCGTGACGGGGAGGACGCCCACGCGGACGGGCCCCGCCGGCCTCGCGGTTTCTTCCGGAACCGCGGTTTCCCCCGGGACCACGGCTTCCCTCGGGACCACGGCTTCCCCCGGGCCGCGGCCTCGGAGGATCACGACGAGGAAAGAGGAGGCGGCCTGCCGCCCGGCGACGCGTGGTAGGACCGGCCCAGGTCGTCCGGCCGCCGCCGGACGACCTGGGCCTGGCCGGTCGTGGTCACCGGAACACGACCGGGGACGACGCCCCCCTCACCAGCGGGGCCGGGGCACCGGATCCGTCGGCGGGGACCGACCAGACGTCCGGCCCCTTGGCGTACATCACGGTACGCCCGTCGAGCCACGCGACCTGGTCGTCGATGCTCGCGGTCTCGGCCAGCGGTGTCTCCCGCATCGTCGACAGCTCCAGCAGGTGGAGCCGCCACATCCGGCGCGGGTCGGCGGAGACCCGCTTCTTGAACACCAGCCGGGTCCCGTCGGGAGACAGCGACGGGCACTCGGCGTTCTCCCTGAGCGCCCGCACCCGCCAGTCGGCGTAGTCGCCCTCGACGAGATAGGTCCTCCCGCCGGTGGCGAGGGTCGCGTAGAACCGGTTGTCGTCGGCGGCGAAGGTCACCCCCCAGTAGTTCACGTCGACCGCGTGGTGACGGCGGCCGTTCAGGGTCAGCGGGATGTCCTCCATGTTGGTCACGGCATAGCCGGTGCGGGTGTCGAGGATCCCCGTCCAGGTGGAGAAGCCGCCCTCGTTGTAGGAGTCGCCGGTGACGAACACGGTCCACGACGCCATCCGGCCGCTCTGCGACATCCGCGCCCGGTTCGGGATCCCGGCCAGCCTGATCCGCCGGGTCTCCCGCATGGAGCGGTCGAGGATCACCGCGTCCGTGCTGACCAGCGCCCCGGGCCTGGCGACCAGGCAGATCGAGGTGCCACCCGCCGTGGAGAACCGGTCACAGACCGGACCCGCGGCGGCGGGCAGGGCCGAGGTGTCGCCGAGCGGCACCCCGGCGACCTGGCCGGCGGCCGTACGGAACATCAGCCGCCCGGGACGGAGTACTCCGCCGTCCGCCGCCGGGGCCGAGACCGGGACGGGGTCGCGGCGTGCGGCCCAGGCCGCGTAGCCGGCCGCCGTGCCGCCGAGGACGGCCACCGCGACGAGCAGCGCCGGCAGGCGCCTGACCGGGGTCACGACCGCCTCCCCGCCCGAAGTGGCGACACCGGGAGCGACATCACAGGTACCTCCTCATCACGAACCAGGCGCCGGGCACGCAGGCCGCGAGGCCCGCCGCCATGACGGCCAGTCCCTGGGTGCTTCCCCACGCCGTCCAGACGGCGCCGAACAGGACGGATGACAGCAACCGGGCCGTCGCCTGACCGGTCTGGAGCAGGGCCAGGCCGCTCGTACGCAGGTGCTCGGGGAGCATCGGCCCGGCCACGGCCATCAGCACGCCGTCGGTCGCGGCGTAGAAGGTCCCGTGCAGGATCAGCACCGCGACGAGCCATCCCGGTCCGAGCAGCACGAGGTAGGCGACGATCAGGGCGGCGTGCCCGGCCAGGAAGACCGGCACCCGGCCCAGCCGGTCCGCGAGCCGCCCGACGGGCACGGCCAGCAGCAGGTAGACGGCGGCCGTGCCGATCGACAACAGCGGGAAGTACACCGCGTCGATCCCGCCGCGCCTCTGCAGCAGCAGGTAGACGAACGCGTCCCCGACGGTGACCAGGCCGAGAACCGCGGCCACCACGCACACCCGCCGGAACGCCGCGTCGCGCAGCAGTCCCAGCGCGGCGCGCGGCGAGGTGGCCGGGCGCGGGGCGGACAGCGGGGTGCGCCGGTCACGGACGTACATGACCAGCAGCAGCACGCCGAGCGCGGCCACGCAGAAGCTGACCACGAACACCGCGTCGTAGGCCCCGCCGGTGCCCGTCAGGACGGCGAACGCCACCAGCGGGCCGAGCAGCGCGCCGACGGTGTCCATGGCCCGGTGCACGCCGAACGCCTGACCGAGCTTGCCGGCCGGGACGCTCAGCGAGATCAGCGCGTCACGCGGGGCCGTGCGCAGTCCCTTGCCGGTCCTGTCGACGGCGATCACCGCGCTCAGCGCCGCGACCGAGCCGCCCGCCGCCGGCAGGGCCGGCTTGCAGAGCGCGGACAGCCCGTACCCGATCCCGGCGATGAGTTTGCGCCGCTGCCACCGGTCGGCGAGGTTGCCCCCGGCGAGGCGGACCAGCGCCGTCACGCCGAAGGAGAGCCCGTCGAGCAGGCCGAACTGCAACGGGCTGAGACCGAGGAAGAGCGTCAGGTAGAGCGGCAGCACGGCCGTGACCATCTCCGAGGAGATGTCGGTGACCAGGCTGACCGCCCCGAGCGCGAACACGTTCCCGGGGACGGCCCGGGAGAACCGGGGCCGCGGACGTGCTCCGTCCGCGGTCCGGCTTGCCGAGACGTACATCTAGTGGCAGGCGTAGGTGGGGCCGGTGTCCTTGACCGAACCGTCGGTGCCGATCAGCTGCCAGGAGAACGCGGCCGGGGCGAAGGTCATCTTGACCACGCCGTAGACGTCCACCAGCCGCTTCTGGCTGTTGGGCTGGACGTTCGTGATCCCGTACGGTGAGGCGCCGCCCATGCCGCCGAGGATCTCCACCATGCCCTTGGGGTCGGCCTGGGCGTCGGGGTTCTGCGGGGCGAACCGTTCGTAGTGGTGGTCGTGGCCGTTGAGCACCAGGTCGGCTCCGGCGGCATAGAGGATCTTCCAGACCGGCTTGCCGACCGGGTCGTTGCCGTGCTCGCCGGAGCTGAACAGCGGGTGGTGCCAGTAGGCGGCGATACAGCCCTTGGTGTTCGCGGCCAGGTCGGCCTTGAGCCAGTTGATCTGGGCCGTCTGGTCGAAGTAGTTGGAGTCAAGGGCGATGAAGTGCCAGTTGCCCCGGTCGTAGCTGTAGTAGGTCTTGCCCTGCGGGGTGGCGATGGAGCCGAAGTAGCCCTTGTATCCCGCGTAGGTCCCGGCCGGGTCGTAGGTCTCGTGGTTGCCGACGGCGGGGCGCGTCTTGCTCTTGAACTTGCCCCACGTCTTGTCGTAGTAGTTCTGGAAGTCCGAGAGCCGGGCGTCGTCGTACTGGTTGTCGCCCATGGTGATGACGAACTCGGGGTTCATCGCCTGGACCTGTGCCGCCGTCTTGGGGTGGGCGCAGGAGCTGGAGCTCGCGGTGCACTGGGCCGCGATGTCACCGGCGGCCGCGACGACGAAGGTGTCGCCCGGAGTCACCGTCGGGGTGGGGCCGGGGGTGGAGGTGCCGCCGCCGAACACCTGGAACTCGTACAGGGAGTAGCCGTAGGAGGTGCCCCTGACCGTGCCGTGCATGCGGACGTAGCGCCCGGAGCCCGACAGGCCGGTCAGGTCGTCCTGGCCGCCGTCGCCGCTGCTCGTGGAGTAGACGGTGGTCCAGTTCGCGGCGTCGTCGGAGACCTGGATCGTGTACGCCTTGCCGTAGGCGGCCTCCCAGAACAGCTTGACCCGGGAGATCGGGGAGATCACCCCCAGGTCGACGCGGATCCACTGGGGATCGCTGCCCTCCAGGGAGGCCCAGCGGGTCGAGGTGAGGTCGCCGTCGACCGCCTTGCCCGAGCTGTAGGAGGAGCCCTCCTTGGACGAGGAGGAGGCGGGCCTGCCCTGCGACAGCAGGGTCTCGGCGGCTTCGGCGCGGCCGGTGGTGACCAGGACCCCGGCGAGGAGGACGGTGACCGCAGAGAGGATGAGAAGGAGGCGGTGGGGGGCGGGGTGAGGCGTGCTTGATGACACGTGCTTGTCTCCTGTGGGGGCTAGAGACGACGATCACGACGCCCGTCGCGGCGCCGTGCACAACGTGGCCGGGGCAGCACGATCCCTCGCTGAGCGCGTCACGTCCCCTCCGGGACGCCGCGCCAAGCCACTCTCCGGCATAGTGACAAGCCGCCGGGGAGGCTGTCAACGGAAGTTAGGAAGGTTTCCTAACCCGAAACCCGGCGTACCGGAGGAACACAACGCCGCCTCTGGGCACATCGCGATGTGCCCGGAGGCGGCGTGCCACGGAGGCGACTCGGCGCCCGCTCTCACGCCCCCAGGCAGGCGGGACCGAGCAGCTGCTTCAGATCGCCCATCAGGGCCGGGGACGGCGAGACCCGCAGCCGGTCGTCGAGGCGCATGATGGTGGTCTTGGGGCCGTTGTGCACCTGCAGGTGCACCTCGGTGGTGCCCGGATGGGCGGTCAGCACCTCCTTGAGCCGGCCGACCACCGGCGGGGTGCAGCGGGTCAGGGCGAGGCTGACCGCCAGGGGACCACCGGCCTCACGGGTCAGGTCCGGAGCCGTCACCTCCATGGCGATGATCTTTCCGACGTCCTCGCGCTTGTCCAGGCGGCCCTTGACGAAGACGATGGCGTCCTCGGCGAGCACGGTCGCGCAGAGCTGGTAGGCCGAGGGGAAGATCATCACCTCGATGGCACCCTCCAGGTCCTCCAGCTGGGTCAGCACCCAGGTGTCGCCCTTCTTGGTGACCTTGCGCTGCACCCCGCTCAGGATGCCGCCGACGGTGACGACCTGGCCGTCGGGACGGTGCTCGTCCTGGAGCGAGGCGATCGAGCAGTCGGCGCCGGAGGCGAGGATGTGCTCCACGCCGAAGAGCGGATGGTCGGAGACGTACAGGCCGAGCATCTCCCGCTCGAACTGCAGCAGCGTGTTCTTGTCCCACTCGCCCACCGGGATCTGCACGTCGAAGGTCTGGTCCTCGGCCCCCTCGACGGCGCCGAACAGCGAGTCCTGCCCCTGGGCCTCGTTCTTCTTGATGCCGATGATGCTGTCGACCGCCTGCTCGTGGACCATCACCAGGCCCTTGCGCACGTGCCCGAACGAGTCGAAGGCACCGGCCTTGATCAGCGACTCGATGACCCGTTTGTTACAGACGACCATGGGGACCTTGCGCAGGAAGTCCTTGAAGTCGGCGAAGCGGCTCTTCTCCCTGCGCGCGGCGATGATCCCGTCGACCACGTTGCCGCCGACGTTGCGGATGGCCGACAGGCCGAACCGGACGTCGGTGCCGCGCGGCGTGAAGTCGAAGTCGGAGTCGTTGACGTCCGGCGGCAGCACCTTGATGCCCATCCGGCGGCACTCGTTGAGATAGAGGGCCGACTTGTCCTTGTCGTCCTTGACCGAGGTCAGCAGCCCGGCCATGTACTCGGCCGGGTAGTTGGCCTTGAGGTAGGCGGTCCAGTAGGAGACCAGGCCGTAGGCGGCGCTGTGCGCCTTGTTGAAGGCGTAGTCGGAGAAGGGCAGCAGGATGTCCCAGAGCGTCTTGATCGCGGCCGCGGAGTAGCCGTTGTCCTTCATGCCCTGCTCGAACGACTCGAACTGCTTGTCCAGCTCCGCCTTCTTCTTCTTGCCCATCGCGCGGCGCAGCAGGTCGGCCTTGCCGAGCGAGAACCCGGCGACCTTCTGCGCGATGGCCATGACCTGCTCCTGATAGACGATCAGGCCGTACGTGGTGCCGAGGATCTCCTGCAGCGACTCCTCGAACTCCGGGTGGATCGGGACGATCTCCTGCTGGCCGTTCTTGCGCAGCGCGTAGTTGGTGTGCGAGTTGGCGCCCATCGGGCCGGGCCGGTACAGCGCGCCGACGGCGGAGATGTCCTCGAAGTTGTCGGGCTTCATCAGCCGCAGCAGCGACCGCATGCCGCCGCCGTCCAGCTGGAACACCCCCAGGGTGTCGCCCCGGCCGAGCAGCTCGTAGGTCTTGCGATCGTCCAGCGGCAGCTTGAGCAGGTCGATCTGCTCGCCGGTGTTGGCCTCGATCATCTTCAGGCAGTCGTCGATGATCGTGAGGTTGCGCAGGCCCAGGAAGTCCATCTTCAGCAGGCCGAGCGTCTCGCAGGTCGGGTAGTCGAACTGCGTGATGATCACACCGTCGGAGTCCCGGCGCATGATCGGGATGTAGTCGGTCAGCACCTCGGCCGACATGATGACCCCGGCGGCGTGCACGCCGGTCTGCCGGATCAGGCCCTCCAGGCCCCTGCCGAGGTCCATCGCCGACTTGACGTCGACGTCCTCCTCGTACAGCCTGCGCAGCTCGCCGGCCTCGTTGTAGCGCGGATGATCCTTGTCGAAGATGCCGGAGAGCGGGATGTCCTTGCCCATCACCGCGGGCGGGAACGCCTTGGAGACCTTGTCGCCCAGCGCGTACGGATGGCCCAGGACGCGAGCCGCGTCCTTGATGGCGGCCTTCGCCTTGATGGTGCCGAAGGTGGCGATCATGGCGACCTTGTCGGCCCCGTACTTCTCCGTCACGTACCTGATCACGTCGCCGCGCCTGCGCTCGTCGAAGTCGATGTCGACGTCGGGCATGGAGACGCGGTCGGGGTTGAGGAACCGCTCGAAGATCAGCCCGTGCGGCAGCGGGTCGAGGTCGGTGATGCCCAGCGCGTACGCGGCCAGCGAGCCGGCGGCCGAGCCACGGCCGGGACCGACCCGGATGCCGTTGTTCTTGGCCCACATGATGAAGTCGGCGACCACGAGGAAGTAGGAGGGGAACCCCATCTGCAGGATGACGCCCATCTCGAACTCGATCTGCGTGCGGTGCTCGTCGTCGACGCCCTCGGGGAAGCGCCGCTCCATGCCCCGCCAGATCTCCTTGCGGAACCAGCTCTCCTCGGTCTCCCCCTCGGGCAGTGGGAAGGTCGGCATCAGGTTCTTGAAACCGAACATGCCGCTCGGATCGACCTTCTCGGCGACCAGCAGGGTGTTGCGGCAGCCCTCGGCCCACAGGTCCGAGGAGTCGACCGCGCGCATCTCGTCGGCGTTCTTGATGTAGTAGCCGCTGCCGTCGAACCGGAAGCGGTCGGGGTCGGACAGCTGCTTGCCGGTCTGGATGCACAGCAGCGCGTCGTGGGAGGTCGCGTCCGACTCGTAGGTGTAGTGGGAGTCGTTGGTCACCAGCGGCGGGATGTCCAGCTCGCGCGAGATGCGGGTCAGCCCGTCCCGGACCCTGCGCTCGATGTCGAGCCCATGATCCATGATCTCCAGGTAGTAGTTCTCCTTGCCGAACAACTCCTGGAACCTGGCCGCCGCCGCGACCGCCTCGTCGTACTGCCCCAGGCGCAGGCGGGTCTGCACCTCACCCGACGGGCAGCCGGTGGTGGCCATCAGCCCCTCGGCGTGCTCGGCGAGGATCTCCGCGTCCATCCGCGCCCACTTACGGACGAAGCCCTCGGTGTAGGCGCGCGAGGAGAGCTTCATCAGGTTGCTCAGACCCTTGGCGTTCTTCGCCCAGATGGTCATGTGGGTGTAGTAGCCACCCGCCGAGACGTCGTCGCGCTTCTGGTGCGGCTCGCCCCACAGCACCGGCTTCTTCTGGTGCCGGGAGGCCGGGGCGACGTAGGCCTCGATGCCGATGATCGGCTTGATCCCCGCCCCGGTCGCCTGCTTGTAGAAGTCGTAGGCCCCGTGCATGTTGCCGTGGTCGGTGATCGCGATGGCGGGCATGCCCAGGTCGCCGACCTGCTTGAACATTTGCTTCAAACGGGCGGCTCCATCCAACATGGAGTACTCCGTGTGAACGTGCAGATGCACAAACGAGTCTGACATGCGGCCCCGTCCTCCCCTAGTCGCACCGTCGGCGGGGAAAGCGTATCCAAATCCGAGTTCCCGAAGTGACCCGTGTGCTTCGGGTCGTCTCTCCCTCTCAGTCTCGCTCGGCGGGCGCCGAGCGGCGTTCCTCGGCGAGGTGCAGGCCCGCCTCGATGACGGCGTTCATGATGGGGGCGAGCCGGGCCTCGCCCAGCACGGGGGCGCGGCGGGCCATCTCGGCGACCACCTGGCGCTCGCGGACGGCGTCACGACCGGCGAAGCCTCCGACGGGCTTGAGGCGCTGGATGGTTCCGGCGAGCTCGGCGCGGCGTTCCAGCAGGACGGCGAGGGCGGCGTCGACCCGGTCGATGGCGTCGCGGGCGGCGGACACCGAGTCGGGCTCCTCCCTGCGGGTGACGGCACCGACGATCCTGGTGGCCTCCCGCGCGGCCAGCGCGTCCTGCTCGGTGACGCCGGGATCCAGCAGGAGGCCGTCGGCACCGGCGGCGATCGCGGCGGCGGCCAGCGCGGGGTCCGCGCCGAGGTCGGCCAGGACGGGGCGGCCCGACCTCGTCCGCGCGGCGCGCATCAGGGCGAGGTCGAAGGTGGCGCCGTCCGGGTGGGCGCGGCCGCTCTCGCAGAGCATGATCTGGTCGTTGCCCTCCGCCGCGCAGTGGCCGGCGACCGCCAGCCACTCCTCCAGCGTCGCGGAGGAGGCCCGCTGGACGAGCACCGGCAAGCCGAGCCTGGCCGTGGCGCGCACCAGCTCCGAATCCCGCATCCAGGCCGCGCCGACCACCACGCCGTCCGCGCTCTCGGCGATCACCGGCAGGTCTCCCGCCGAGGACGGCTCCACCAGGAGCGGCCCCGCCCCCTCGGCGCGGGCCGCCACCACGGACTCGGCGGCGGGGACCTCACCGTGCCGGTCCCGCAGGCTGATCCAGCGGGCGTCCGCACCGGAGCCGCCTATCACCACGGCCGGCCCGGTCCCCACCGTGAGCGCGCCCAGCCCTACCGCTGCGCGTTCCAGATGTGCGGTGGTCGACATGAGGCTCCCCCATGCTCGGCCGGCGCGCGTCCCGCGAACCGGCGGCCGTTCGGAAAGAGGTGTTCTAAATGAAAAAGGCAGAGACTTCGCGTCTCCGCCCGGTGCCGGCTCCGGCTGGTCGCCGGGCCCTGTCCCTCGAATCTCCTGCCCACCGCTCCCCCGCCCGCCGCGGCTCACTGTTCCGTCTTGCGAGACACCGCCCGACCGGCCCTCGCCACGGTAAGATCCGCGGGACAGCGGACCAGATCACGCTGTCGCGACCGGTCTCTCCGGGGCCGGGCCGGTGAACACGAAACAACAGGTCATAGGCCCAATCTTAGGTCATCTACCGGATACCCACCACGTACTGGACAGCGCATCTCAGGATATGGACTTTTCCCCAGCGAGTGAGTCGATCACTTTACTGGGCTATGAGAGTATTCGGGGGTTCCGAAGGAGGTAAGCCGGTTGATGGCCGAAGCACAGCCCGAGGGGCGCCGTATCGCCTCCCGTTACCACCTGCTCGAAGCCATCGGCCGGGGTGGCATGGGCATCGTGTGGCGGGCCCATGACGAGCTTCTGGACCGCGAGGTCGCGATCAAGGAGGTCCGCTACGCCGACATGCTCGGCGAGGACAACCAGGAGGACTTCAACCGGCGCACCAAGCGCGAGGCACGTGCCGCCGGGCGTCTGACCCACCCGAACGTGGTGGTCGTCCACGACGTCGTCGAGGAGGACGGGCGTCCCTGGATCGTCATGCAGCTGGTGGAGTCGCGCTCCCTCGGCAAGGTGCTGAGGCAGGACGGGCCGCTGCCGCCGCAGCGGGTGGCGGAGATCGGCCTGCAGGTGCTGGAGGCGCTGCGCGCCGCCCACGCCCAGGGAGTGCTGCACCGCGACGTCAAGCCGGAGAACGTGCTGCTGGCCGACGACGGCCGGGTGGTGCTGACCGACTTCGGCATCGCGACGCTCGAAGCCGAGACCGCGCTGACCATGACCGGCATCGCGGGCACCCCGGCGTTCATCCCTCCCGAACGCATCAAGGGCGGCGCCGCGCAGCGTGAGTCGGACCTGTGGTCGCTCGGCGCGACCCTGTACGCCGCCGTCGAGGGCAAGCCCCCGCACGACCGGGGCGGTGCGCTGCCCACCATGCACGCCGTCCTGAACGACGAGCCCGAGCCCCCGGTCCACGCCGGGCCGCTGGCCCCGATCCTGGAGGGGTTGCTCCGCAAGGACCCGGCGCTGCGCATGCCCTACAAGGAGGCGGAGCGGCTGCTGCGCAGGGTGGCCGAGGGGGCGGGCAACCGTGACCGGCCCGCCAGGACCGCCGTCATGCCCACCGTCATGCCCGCCGTGAGCCCGGCGGCCGACACCGACCCCGGAGCCCGTTTCCAGGCCGGCGCCCTCCCCGAGACGGGCGCGAAGCTGGACTCCGTACCCGCCGAGCCCAGGGACGAGATGGCGCCCGCGCGGGACGAGGAGCCGCCGAAGGCCACCCTGGAGCCGCCCGCCGGAGCCGTACGGCAGGAGCCGGGCGCCGGAGCGAAGGCGAGCAGTTCGAAGGCGGCGCCGGGGGCGAAGCCCGGCGCCAAGGCCACCCCCGGCGCCGGGAGAGGCCCCGCTCCGAAGGCCGCGGACGACTCCGAGGCGAACCGGCCCACCAGCAGGGCACCCTCCGGCGCCAAGGCCGCCGGAGCCGCGGCCGGGGCAGCCGGGGCGGCCGGGGCGGCGAGGTCCGCCGCGAGCTCCGGCACCGCTGCCGAGCCGGTGCCGGCCCCGGAGGTGAAGCCCGCCGCCGCGCCCGAGGAGCGACCCGCGGCGAGCCGCCAGAGCGCCCCTCCCGCCGCGGCCGAGCAGGGGTTCGCCCGCCGGAGGCCCGTCCCCGTCTCGCGGCCCAACCCCTTCCCGCCGGTGGGCCGCGAGCCCTCGCCCAGGGCCGAGCCCGCGAGCGAGCCCGCACCCGCCGCCGAGCCCGCACCCGCCCGGCGGCGAGAGCCCGTGGCCCCCTCCTACGCCGACCACGACTACGAGGCGGCCACCCTGACCTCGCAGAAGCGCGGCGGCTCCCAGCTGAAGCGGGGGCTGCTGGTGCTCCTGCCCGCGCTGCTGGTCGTCGGCGGGGTCGCCGGCTGGCTCGGCATGCGCAGCCGCGAGAACGAGGAGGCCGCGCGGGCCGGCTCGGGGAAGCCGAGCACCTCCGGCGCGCCGAACGCCCCGAGCGACGGGGCCAGGACGACCCCGCAGGGCTCACCCGAGCCGACGTCCTCTCCCCCGCCCAGCCCGACCCCCACCAAGACCGAGAAGAAGTCCGCCCTGCCCTCCGGCTGGCGGATGCACAAGGACTCCAACGGCTTCTCGATCGGCCTGCCCAAGGGGTGGAGCGTGGACAAACGGCCCGGCCAGCAGGTGTGGTTCCGCGGCCCCGATCGGAGCAGCTTCGTCTTCGTCGAGTACGTCGACCGCGCGGGCCCCGACCCCAAGCGGGACTGGGAGAACCAGGAGGGGTACAGCCGCGGCAACTTCCCCGGCTACAAGCGGATCAAGATCGAGAAGGTCGACTACATGGTGAAGGCCGCCGACTGGGAGTTCACCTGGCAGATGAGTTCGGGCAAGGCCCGGGTGCTCAACCGGGGGTTCGTCACCAAGGGCGGCCGGGGGTACGCCATCTACTGGCACACCCTGGCCAAGGACTGGAAGAAGAACCTGCACTACTTCGAGGGGTTCGCCGCGACCTTCTCCTCGAAAAAGTAGGGCGGATCCCTACCGGCTACGATTCGGGAGGCTGGGAGGGAGACGGGGAGATGTCGGAGAGAAAGGTGGCGGGCCGCTACCGGTTGCTCGAACACATCGGCGAGGGCGGCATGGGCATCGTCTGGCGAGCCCATGACGAGCTCCTCGACCGGATCGTGGCCGTCAAGGAGGTCCGTCACCGGGGGGCCGACGAGGCCGCCCGCGCCGATCTGAACCGGCGCACGATCCGCGAGGCCAGGACCGCCGGGCGCCTCGACCACCCATCCGTGATCATCGTGCACGACGTGGTCGAGGAGGAGGGGCGTCCCTGGATCGTCATGCAGCTGGTCAGGTCCCGGTCGCTGGGGGAGATCGTCCGTGTCCACGGCCCCCTCCCGCCCGAGCGGGTGGCCTCGGTGGGACTGCACGTGCTGGGCGCGCTGCGGGCCGCACACGCCGCGGGGGTGCTGCACCGCGACGTCAAGCCGGAGAACGTGCTGCTGGCCGACGACGGCCGGGTGGTGCTGACCGACTTCGGCATCGCCTCCATGACGCAGGAGACCGGTATCACCCGCACCGGCGGGATGGTCGGCACACCCGCGTTCCTGCCTCCCGAGCGGCTGCACGGGCTGCCCGCCACCCCCGAGTCGGACCTGTGGTCGCTCGGGGCCACGCTGTACGCGGCGGCCGAGGGCCGGCCTCCGTTCGAGCGGCCCACGGCCGCCGCCACCATGATGGCCGTCCTGCACGGCGAGCCGAGCCCCATGACCCGTTCGGGCCCCCTGGCGATGGCGATCCTCGGCCTGATGGCCAGGGATCCGGCCGCCCGGATGGCGCCCGACCAGGCCGAGGCCCTGCTCAACCGCGCCTCCTCCGGTCCCGCGTCCTCACCGGGCTCCTCGGGGCCGGCCGCGGGGCCTGTAGCGGGACCTGTCGCGGGGCCTGTAGCGGGACCTGTCGCGGGGCCTGTAGCGGGACCTGTCGCGGGACCTGTCGCGGGACGGGAGCCGCACGGCTCCCCCGGACCTCACCCCGACCCGTCACACGCCGTCCCCCTGTACCTCGGACAGCCGCACCCGGAGGCGGCGCGGAGCGGGTGGCGGCCGGGTCACCAGAACCCCCCGTACCCACCCGCGCACACCCGCCCCGAGCAGCCCCCGTACGCGGCCGGGCACACCCGTCCCGAACAGCGGTCCCAGCCCCCGGCCGCGTACCGTGCCGAGCACACGCGCCCCGACCAGGGGGCGTACGGCTACGAGCACCCGCATCCGGGCTCCTGGCCGGTGCGGGAACAGCCCACCGGCACCGGGGACGAGCCCGTGCGGCGGAGCGGAGCGGGACGGCTGGCGCTCCTGGCCGGAATCCCCGTGCTCGTGGTGGCGGTCGGGGTCGGCGGATGGCTGGTCGTGCGGGCCCAGAACACCACGGCCGACACCGGTCACGGCCTGCCCGAGACACCCCGGGCCTCCACCCCGGCGGCGACGGTGACTCCGACGGTGACCCCGCGTCCGAGCCGGACGATCCCCGCGGGCTGGCGGCTGCACCGCGACCCGATGGGCTTCTCCGTCGCGGTGCCCAGGGGATGGCAGGTCAAGCGGTTCTCCGGCCGCGACCGGGTGGAGTTCCGCGCCCCCGGGGCGAGCGGTTTCCTGTGGATCGAGTCGACGGACGACCCGGAGAAGGACCCGCTCAGGCACTGGCAGAAGGTGGAGCGGGCCGGCAGGGCCGACAACGTCTGGCCGGGCTACGAGCGGATCGGCATCACCTCGCTGAGATACCGGGGGGTGCCCGCCGCCGACTGGGAGTTCACCTACCTCAGGGGCGGGGTCCGCACGCACGTCCTGGACCGGGGCTTCCGCACCCTCGCCGACCGGCCGTACGCGATCTACTGGGAGAGCCCGGAGTCGGAGTGGGACCGCTCCCTCTTCGACGGCTTCACCAGGACCTTCCGCCCATGAACGGGCCGGAGAGGGCGCGCTTCTGGCGCAGCCCGGGACTGCCCGGGGTGGACCTGCTCAAGGCCAGGTACGTGACCCACCGCTTCACCCCGCACGCGCACGAAAGCTACGCGATCGCGCTGGTCCTTTCCGGGGTGGAGGAGTTCGGCTACCGGGGCGCCCGCCACCGCGCGGGCGCGGGCAGCCTGAGCACGCTCAACCCCCAGGAGGCGCACGACGGCCACGCGGGCGTCCCCGAGGGGTGGAGCTACCGGGTTCTCTACCCGTCCGTCGAGTTCGTCTCCGGGATCGCCGCCGAGGTGCTGACCGGGCGCGGCACCCCCTGCTTCCCCGAGACCGTCACCTACCACCAGCCCACCGTGGAACTGCTGCGGGCCGCGCACCAGGCCGCGGAGCACGGCGACGACCTCGCCTCCTCGACGCTGGCCCGCACCGCCTTCGCCGCCCTGCTCCGGCGGCACGCCGCCCGCCCTCCTGCGGAGGCGCGCTCCAGCGACCAGGACCCGGGGGTGCGGCGCGCCAGGGAGATCCTGCACGAGCGGCTCGTCGACCCGCCCACGATCGAGGACCTGGCACGGGCTGTCGACGCCAGGCCGTTCGCGCTGATCCGGGCCTTCAAGGCGGCCACCGGGCTGCCCCCGCACGCCTACCTGAACACGTTGCGGATCATGCGTGCCCGGCGGCTGCTCCAGGCGGGCACGCCTCCCGCGCAGGTCGCCGGGGACGTGGGGTTCACCGACCAGGCCCACCTGAGCAGGCACTTCAAACGGATGGTGGGCGTTCCCCCCGCCGCGTACCAGCGTGCAGGAACGTACAAGACCGGAAGTTAAAACCAGACATAAGCTCCCTTTCCATGGAAACAACCACTCGCTCCTCCGCGACAAGGGACGGACTGGGCGTGGGGATCGCCGTCGGGCTGTCCGGGGTCGCCTTCGGCGCCGCGGCGGTCACCGCGGGGCTGAGCGTCGCGCAGGCGTGCGTGCTGAGCCTGTTCGCCTTCACCGGCGCCTCGCAGTTCGCCCTTGTCGGAGTCGTCGCGGGCGGCGGCAACCTGGTCGCGGGCACGGCCGGCGCGATGCTGCTGGGCGCCCGCAACAGCCTGTACGGCCTGCGCATGGCCGGCGTGCTCGACATCCGGGGCTGGCGCAGGCCGCTGACGGCCCAGGGCGTGATCGACGAGACGACCGCGGTCGCCCTGGCCCAGCCGGACGAGGAGTCGTCCAGGACGGCGTTCCTGGTCACCTTCGTCAGCCTCTACCTGACCTGGAACGCCACCACCCTCCTCGGCGCGCTGGGCACCTCCTGGGTGGCCGACCCCGCGGTGTTCGGCCTGGACGCGGTCGGTCCCGCGACGTTCCTGGCCATCCTGTGGCCCCGGCTCACCGGGAGCGGCCCCGAGACCCGCGCGCTGCGGCTGATCGCGGGCGGCGGCGCGGCGATCGCGCTGGCCTCGACCCCGTTCACCCCACCGGGTGTGCCCGTACTGCTCGCGTCCATGGCCGTGCTCGCGGTGATCCTGAGGAGGCCCAAGTGACCCTCTGGTGGGCGATCGTCGCAACCTGCGCGGCCTGCTACGCGCTGAAGCTCGCCGGGCTGTCGGCACCGCGCCGGATCCTCGACCACCCGGGGGTGCAGCGCTTCGCGACGCTGGTCCCGGTGGCCCTGCTGGCGGCGCTGATCGCGGTGCAGACCTTCGGGCACGGGCAGGCGCTGCATCTGGACTGGCCGCGCACCGCGGGGATGGGCGCGGCCGTGCTGGCGCTGCTGCTGCGTGCCCCCTTCCTGGTGGTCCTCGCGGTGGCGGCCGTCGTCACCGCCGCACTGCGCCACCTGCTGAGCTGAGAAGGTGACCTGCGTAGCTAATCCTGAATGTCGGGATTAATCCTGGGTAGGCGTCGGCGCATGACCGATTCTCAGGGGATCATCGGAGCCCGCTACCGCCTGCTCGAACACATCGGCCGAGGAGGCATGGGGACGGTCTGGCGAGCACGGGACGAGGTGCTGGGGCGCGATGTGGCGGTCAAGGAGGTCATCCCCTCCCCCGACCTCACCGGTCCCGAGCGCGAGGCCTTCACCGTGCGGACGCTCAGGGAGGCCCGGGCCGCCGGGCGGATCGGGCATCCGGGGGTCGCCACGGTGTACGACGTGATCGAGGAGCACGGGCGCCCCTGGATCGTCATGCAACTGGTCGACTCCCGCACGCTCGGAGCGGTGATCAGGGAGGACGGGCCGCTGCCGCCGGCGCGGGTGGCGCGGATCGGGCTGGAGGTGCTCGGCGCGCTGCTCGCCGCCCATCACGCGGGCGTCCTGCACCGGGACGTGAAGCCGGACAACGTCCTGCTCTCCAAGGACGGGCGGGCCGTGCTCACCGACTTCGGCATCGCCGTCCTGGAGGGCGACTCGTCGATCACCAGGACCGGCTCGCTCATCGGTACCCCGGCGTTCATAGCGCCCGAGCGGGCGAGCGGCGGACCCGCCGAGTTCGCCTCCGACCTGTGGTCGCTCGGCGTGACGCTGCACATGGCGGTCGAGGGACGCTCCCCCTTCGAGCGCGCCCACCCGCTGGCGACGCTCAGCGCCGTCATGCACCAGGAGCCCCCGCCGCTGCGGTTCGCCGGGCCGCTCGCTCCCGTGATCTTCGGTCTGCTCCGCAAGGATCCCGCGCAACGCATGTCGGCCCAGGAGGTGCAGGTCCACCTGGCCTCGCTGGTGAACGGGACCGCTCCGCAGCCGACCATGCCGATCGAGCTGCCCCCGGCGGCCCCCGTACCGGCCGCCGCTCTCGCGGGCGCGCCCACCGCCCCCGCCGGGGCCGGGCGGCCGGGGCCAGAAGCCGGCCCGGTGGCCGCCCCGGGGAGGCGACGGCGCCCGGCGGTCGCGGCGATGGTCGCGATGGCGCTCGCCGTCGCCCTGACCTCGGCCGGGATGGCGTGGGTCGCCGCCAACTCCGTCGACCAGAACCCCGCGAGGCCGCCGATCCCGGTGAGCGTGCCCTCCGGGAAGGACACGCCGACCGCCGAGCCCGAGCGGGCGAAGGTCCCCGCCCGAAACGCCCCCGCCAGAGACGACGGCGGCAGGAACGACGGTGCCAGGAACGACGGTGCCGGAGACGGCGCCGCCACCCGCCCGGCCCCCGAGAGGTCGGGGGCCGACGACCCCGCCCCTCGGGACAGACCGTCGGACAAGCCGACGGGTAAACCTTCGGGCAAGCCGTCGCAGGACGATTCCGAGCAGCCCGAGGAGCCCTCCCCCGACGAAGGCGGAGAGGGCGACCAGGGACAGGATGACGGGGGCGAGGGGACCGAGGAGGGCTCGGGCCAGGGCGACGCGCCGGGGCGGGGGCAGCAGGGCGACTCCCCCGACCAGATCGCCCCCGACGCCGGGGCGGCCGCCCTCGGCGCGAGCGCCCGGGGCGGTGCCTGAGGGACCGCCGAACGGGGAGTCCGGCAACGGCCGGACGCGCCGACGGGGCGACCGGCGCGAGGGCACGCCCGCCGCGCAGTGGCCGGGGCCGGTCGCGGGGACCGGCGGGCCGCGCTAGGACTCGGCGGCGACGACCTTCAGGGCGTGGGCCAGGTCGTCGGGGTAGGCGGTGGTGAAGGAGACCCACTCGCCGGTGGCGGGGTGCTCGAAGGCCAGGGAGACCGCGTGCAGCCACTGCCGGCTCACTCCCAGCCGCGCGGCCAAGGTCGGGTCGGCCCCGTACAGCATGTCACCGACGCACGGGTGGCGCAGCGCCGACATGTGGACCCGGATCTGGTGGGTCCGGCCCGTCTCCAGCTTGATGTCCAGCAGCGACGCCGCGCGGAACGCCTCGATCGTGTCGTAGTGGGTGACCGACTCCTTGCCCCCCGCCACGACCGCCCAGCGGCCGTCCCCGACGGGGTGGCGGTCGATCGGCGCGTCCACGGTGCCGCGGTGCGGGTCGGGGTGGCCCTGGACCAGCGCGTGGTAGCGCTTGTCGACGGTGCGCTCCTTGAAGGCCCGCTTCAGGTGGGAGTAGGCGTGCTCGCTCTTGGCGACGACCATCGCGCCGGTGGTGTTGGCGTCCAGCCGGTGCACGATGCCCTGGCGCTCGGCCGCGCCGCTGGTGGCCACCCGGTGGCCGGTGCCGAGCAGGCCGCCGATCACGGTGGGTCCGGTCCAGCCGGTGGTCGGATGGGCGGCCACGCCGACGGGCTTGTTGACGACGACGATGTCGTCGTCCTCGTACACGATGTGCATGCCGGGCACCGGTTCCGCCACCGGCATCGGCGCGGTGGGCGGCGGCGGGAGGATGACCTCCAGCCAGGCGCCCCCGTGGAGCCGGTCGGACTTGGCCGCGGTCGAGCCGTCCACCAGTACGTCACCGGCGACGATCAGTTCGGCCGCCCGGGTGCGGGAGAGGCCGAACAGGCGCGACAGGGCGGCGTCGAGACGCTCGCCCTCCAGCCCGTCGGGGACGGGGAGACTCCGCCGGTCAGCCATTGTCGTTCTCCTTCGCTTCCTGCTCGGCTCCCGTGTCGCGTGTGCCGTCGATCTGGTAGCCCCGCCAGGCGAGGAAGACCGCCAGGATGCCGCCGCAGACGATCGCCGAGTCGGCGACGTTCCAGATCGGGAAGTGACCGGGGAAGGTCTCCACGAAGTCGACCACGTGTCCCTGCAGCGGCGCGGACCTGCCGGAGCCGAAGCCCGAGGGCCAGCGGAAGATCCGGTCGGTGAGGTTGCCGAGCGCCCCACTGAGCAGCAGGCTCAGCGTGATCGCCCAGGGCAGGCTGCGCAGGTTGCGCGCGGTACGCAGGATCGCCACCACGACGGTGGCCGCGACGCAGGTGAAGACGATCGTCATCCCGGTGCCGAGGCCGAAGGCGGCCCCGGAATTGAAGATCACCCGGAACTGGAGCACGCCGGGGATGACCACGACGGGTTCCCTGCCCTCCAGGGTCTTCAGCACGATGGTCTTCGTGGCGAGGTCGAGGGCGTAGACGATGGGGACGATCACCGCGAGCACGGCGATCCGCCGCGCCGCGAGCGGGGCGGCGGGGGCCGCCCCGTTCTCGGTGTCGCCGGTCAGCGGCGCTCCTCCCGCTGCTTGCAGGCCACGCACAGCGTCGCCCTCGGAAACGCCTGAAGGCGCTCCTTTCCGATCGGCTGATGGCACGATTCGCACACTCCGTATGTCCCCGCGTCGATCCGGGCGATCGCTCGCTCGTTCTGCGCGACCAGGTCGCGCGAGTTCAGGGTAAGGGCGATTTCGCGCTCACGTTCATACGTCCGCGCTCCGGCGTCGGCCTGATCATCGCCCGCACCGTCGGTAACGTCGCTCGACGCGATCTCGATCTCGGCCTTGGCGATCTCCTTGGTGAGCTCGCGGCTCTCCGCGACCAGTCGCCCGCGGACCTCCGCGAGTTCCTCGGCCGACCAGGTGACGACGGCCCCGTCGGATGACGGCGCTGCCGCGCTGTTGTCTGCGCGCACGGTCGCGGCCATGGCGACCTCCTTGCTCGATCGGACCGTATCCAATGTGGTAAACGGTGCGGGCAGCTTAGGTCCCTCATAACGGAGCGGCAAACGACCCGCCGCAATGTTTGCCAATCTAGTAACATCCGGTCGCTTCTCCCTGATTCCCCCCAGCCGCCTCTGATATGGGGAAGCTTCCGGCAGGCGAGTGCGTTATCGTTTGAGCCTGCACGGCGTTGATGGGGACAGCAACCTCCGCACCCCCTCGCACGAGCGACCCGGGGACGGTGCGAGCCCGGGGCGAGGCGCTGAGGGAAGATCACCCCGGAGCCGCCGGAAGAACGGCCGTGACGGCCCAGTAGACCCGGCAGCAGACCAAAGGAAGAGGGCCTTCTCGCACGCGAAGGCCAAGGAGGGTGGTACCGCGGGGCCCCGACAGCCTCGTCCCTCCACGCCACAGCCGATTCCAGCGTGGAGGTCCAGCCCATCATGTCCGCCTATTTCCGCTCTCTTCCTGCGCAGGTCGATCTTCCCGCGCTTGAGCACGAGGTGCTCGACCGCTGGCGGGACGGCAAGATCTTCGAGCGCTCGGTCGAGCAGAACGCCGGCGGCCCCACCTGGGTCTTCTACGAGGGCCCGCCCACCGCCAACGGCATGCCGGGCGTCCACCACGTCGAGGCCCGCGTCTTCAAGGACGTCTTCCCCCGCTACAAGTCGATGCGGGGCTACAGCGTGCCCCGCAAGGCGGGCTGGGACTGCCACGGGCTGCCCGTCGAGGTCGCCGTCGAGAAGTCCCTCGGCCTCTCCGGCAAGAAGGACATCGAGGCGTACGGCGTCGCCGAGTTCAACGCCAAGTGCCGCGAGTCGGTGCTGCGGCACGTGGACGCCTTCGAGGAGATGACCGAGCGGATGGGGTACTGGATCGACCTGTCCCAGGCCTACCGCACGATGGACCCGGCCTACGTGGAGTCCGTCTGGTGGTCGCTCAAGGTCATCTTCGACAAGGACCTGCTCTCCCGCGACTTCCGCATCACCCCGTACTGTCCCCGCTGCGGTACCGGCCTGTCCGACCACGAGCTGGGCCAGCCCGGCGGCTACGAGACCGTCACCAGCCCGTCGGTCTACGTCCGCATGCCCGCCACCTCGGGACCGCTGGCCGACCTCGGCGCCTCGCTGCTGATCTGGACCACCACGCCCTGGACGCTGGTCTCCAACACCGCCGTGGCCGTACACCCCGACGTGACCTACGTCGCGGCGCGCCCCGCCGGGTCCGACGAGGTCCTGGTGGTGGCCGAGCCGCTGGTCGCCTCCGCGCTGGGCGAGGATGCCGAGATCCTGGCCTCCTTCCAGGGCGCCGACCTGGAGCACACCACCTACTCGCGCCCCTTCGACCTGGTAGACATCCCCGGCGCGCACTACGTGGTGCTCGGCTACTACGTCACCACCGAGGACGGTACCGGCCTGGTCCACCAGGCACCCGCCTTCGGCGCCGACGACATGACGACCTGCAAGCGCTACGGGCTGCCCGTGGTCAACCCGATCGGCCCCGACGGCCGGTTCCTCGACAGCGTGCCCCAGGTCGGCGGCCGGTTCTTCAAGGACGCCGACGAGGGGCTCACCGCCGACCTGCGGGCGCGTGGCCTGCTCTACCGGGGCAGCCACTTCGAGCACAGCTACCCGCACTGCTGGCGCTGCCACACCGCGCTGCTCTACTACGCCCTGCCGGCCTGGTACATCCGCACCACCGCGATCAAGGACCGGCTCCTCGCCGAGAACGAGAAGACCAACTGGTACCCCGAGACGATCAAGTGGGGCCGCTTCGGCGAGTGGCTGCGCAACAACGTCGACTGGTCGCTGTCACGCTCGCGTTACTGGGGCACCCCGCTGCCGCTGTGGATCTGCACCGCCGACGAATCGCACGTCACGTGCGTCGGCTCGCTGGAGGAGCTGAGCCGGCTGTCCGGCCGGGACGTCTCCGCGCTCGATCCGCACCGCCCCTACGTGGACGACGTCACGCTGCCCTGCCCCACCTGCGGGGCCGAGGCCCGGCGGGTGCCCGACGTGATCGACGCCTGGTACGACTCGGGCTCGATGCCGTTCGCCCAGTGGGGAGCGCCGTACCGCAACGAGGAGATGCTCGAGAGGGCCTACCCGGCGCAGTTCATCTGCGAGGCCACCGACCAGACCCGTGGCTGGTTCTACTCGCTGATGGCGGTCGGCACGCTCGTCTTCGACCGGTCCTCGTACGAGAACGTGCTCTGCCTGGGCCTGATCCTGGCCGAGGACGGCCGCAAGATGAGCAAGCACCTGGGCAACGTGCTCCAGCCGATGCCGCTGATGGACCAGCACGGCGCCGACGCGCTGCGCTGGTACATGGCCTGCTCCGGCTCACCGTGGGCGGCCCGCAGGGTCGGGCACGGCGCCCTTGAGGAGATCGTCCGCAAGGTCCTGCTCACCTACTGGAACACCGCCTCCTTCTTCACCCTGTACGCAGGCGCCGAGTCCTGGTCGCCCTCCAGGCTCGCCGAGGCCCCCGCGTACGCCGAGCGCCCGTTGATCGACCGCTGGGCCCTCGCCGAGCTGCACCGGACGGTGGCCGAGGTCACCGCGTCGATGGACGTCTTCGACACCGCCCGCGTCGGGCGGCGGCTCTCGGAGTTCCTCGACGACCTGTCCAACTGGTACGTGCGACGCTCCCGCCGCCGCTTCTGGGCCGGTGACACCGCGGCCTTCGCCACGCTCTACGAGTGCCTGGAGACCGTCACCCGGCTGATGGCACCGGTGGTGCCGTTCACCACCGACTACGTCTGGGACGTGCTCCGCGACACCGACGCCCCCGCCTCGGTCCACCTGGCCGGCTGGCCCGAGGTCAACGGCGAGCTCCTGGATGAGAGGCTGTCGGAGCGGATGGCCCTGGTCCGCCGCCTGGTGGAGCTGGGCCGCTCGGCCCGTGCCTCCAGCGGGGTGAAGACCCGCCAGCCGCTCGGTCGTGCCCTGGTCGGCGCCCCCGGCTGGGCCACGCTCCCGCCCGAGCTGCGCGAACTGATCGCCGACGAGCTCAACGTCAAGGGCCTGGAGGACCTGTCCGGGATCGGGGCGGACCTGGTCTCCTTCACGGTCAAGCCCAACTTCCGGGCGCTGGGCAAGCGGTTCGGCTCACAGACCAAGCTGGTCGCCGCGGCCGTCACCGCCGCCGAGCCCGCGGAGCTGGCCCGCGCGCTCCGTACCGGCTCGCCGGTCCCGCTCGACGCGGGAGAGCTGGGAGCGGTGCAGATCGGCGCCGACGACGTGATCGTCACCGAGCAGCCCAGGTCCGGCTGGGCGGTGGAGGCCGCCTCCGGCGAGACCGTCGCCCTCGACCTGACCATCACCGACGAGCTGCGCCGCGCCGGTCTGATCCGCGACGTCATCCGCCTGCTCCAGGACACCCGCAAGTCCACCGGCCTGTCGATCTCCGACCGGATCGACGTGTGGTGGTCCACCGGTGACGCCGACCTGGCCGAGGCCCTGCGCACCCAGGGCCGTGCGGTGGCCGACGAGGTCCTCGCCGTCTCCCTCACCGAGGGCGGCGCCGACGGCCTTCCCACCCACAGCGACGCCGAGCTGGGCCTGACCTTCCAGCTCCGCCGCACGACGGCCACGGCCTGACGGGCGGAGCGTTCCGGCGTCACGGGACGGCCGGGCTCCCTGGGAGCCCGGCCGCTCCGGTTCACACCGGGGCCGGCCCGACGGGCCCGGCGCCTCAGGTGGTGCCCGGCGCCCGCCGCGATCCGGAGAGGGCCGTCACCGCACGGGAGCCGCGGACCCGGCGGTCCGCGGGCACCGCGACAGGCCCGCCTCCTCGTGGTGAACGGTGCGCCAGGCGGGCGGTGGTCACGCCAGGGGTCAGCTCTGGTCCCGGTGGTCGCTCAGGCAGATCGAGCAGTGGACCAGGCCGGCCCCCTTGGCCTCGACCAGGGAGACGACCTCGGTGCCGCTGTCGCCCGCGCCCTTGATCAGAGGGCAGGCGGGGTCGTGAAAGCGACGGGTGCCGATGATGACCATGACGGTCCCATCACCCGCCGGCCGCTTCCCGGCTCCGGGGGCGTCGTCGGCGTCGTGGTCCTCGGCAGCGGGATCGGCCGCGGGCTCCGCCGGGGTGGAGTCGGCCGCTACCTGCCCGGCGCGCCCGGGTGCGGTCTCGGCCGGCTCCACCGGCTCAGGTGTGGTGCCGTCGGTGGCCTGCCCGGCACCCGGCTCCTCCCGGGGCACCGGTTCCGCGGACCGCTCAGGCTCCGCGGAGGAGCCTGAGCCGGCGGCTCCGGACGTGCCCGAGGAAGACGGCTCCGGCGGGGCGGAGTCCCGTCCGGCGGTCTCGGCCCCCGGGCGGGCCCAGGGCGTCGAAGGCCCGGCTTCGGCCTCGGCCTGCGCCCCGGCCTCGGCCTGTGCCCCGGCCTTGGCGGCCCCGGACGCGGCGCCCTCGGACGCCGTGATCTCGGACACGGTGGGCTCGGGCTCGACGGCCTCGGAGCCGGTGCGCTCGGCCTCGCCGGTTTCCGGCTTGGCGCTCTCCGGCGCCTCTCCCCGGCTCGCGGAGGCGCCGCCCACCGCCGCTCCTGGCCCGGCGGGCCCGGCCGCCTCGGGCTCGGGCCTGGCCGGAGCCGCCGGGGCCTCCGGCTTGGACGCCTGGGCGACCATGTCGCGGCTGAACCAGCTGGTGGCCTCGGAGTCGGCGTGCGGGATCTCGGGGACCTTCGGCAGCCGGATCGGCACCGAGGGGGTCGGGGACTCCGCCGCGCGGAGCGGGGGGCTCACGGGCTCCTGGGGCCGTCCCTGTGGCTCGGAGGACTGAATGTAGGGCCGGGCGACCGGGACGACGGGCTCCTGCGGGGGCTCCTGCCGGGAGACGGCGCTCTCTCGCCTGGGGGCGGGCTCCGGCCTTGGCTGGGGCTCGGGCCGCGCTCCGGGGGCCTGCTGCCCTTCGGCGGGGGCCGCGGGCCGTGCGGGACGGTACGGGGCGGTGAACCTGGCGGTGGCCTCGTGCGGGCCGGGCTCGCCGGCGCCGCCCGCGGGGCCGGACTCCGGGAAGGCGCTCAGGGGCTCGGCGGGCTCCCGTCCCCCGGGCGGGGCCTGGTACGGCCTGCTTCCGGCGACGGGTTCCGGCAGGCAGCTGGTACAGGGCGTGAAGCCCTCCTCACGAGCCTCCTCGTGGGTGAGTTCCTCATGATCCCTGCCGGCCAGCTGGCGGCACCCCGCGACGTGATAGCGCTTGCGGCCGGGGATGACCAGCACGATCGCCTCGGCGTCCAGGGCGCCCCGTCTCGCGGCGGTGGCGGTGGCCGGCCCGGCCACCGGGCCTCGTCGCGGCTGGGTAGGGGCCACGGGCATCTGCTGTCGCATCCCGTGCTGCGCCATCATGTGCGGTGGCACGGGAGGGTGGCTCGGCACACCGTGCGGCACGGGGACGGACCCGGCCGGCATCGGTCCCTTCTCGGGAAGGGGCTGAGCGGCCCCGGCCTGCCCGCCGGGGAACAGCTCGTGGCGCCGCAACAACGCCCCGATCACCAGGAAGACGGCGGACAGCACGCTGACCGCGATCGACCACATGACCAGAAACGGCTTGGCCAGCACGATCCCCACGATGAGCAGGACGATGGCCGTGAGTACCAAACCGGCGCTGATAAGGATCACAGAAAGACTCCCGGATGCGGGTCAAAGGGGGTGACCCGACACCTTAGCGGCGGTCGTTGTGAGGACCGTCAACGCCCTGGAAGGCGCCCGAATGCTGCGACGGGTCGCCGCCGAACGGGTTGGGCGCGCCCTGGAGCGTCGGCTGACCACCCGGGGCCACCGCGTGGGACATGGCCGGAGGCCCGCTCACGATCGGGAACCCGCCGCTGCCCTCGGCAGCCACGTTGAGTTCGGCCAGCTGGTTCTCCAGATACAGCTTCAGGCGACTACGGTACTCGCGCTCGAAGCTGCGAAGCTCCTCGACCTTGCGCTCGAGCTCGTCGCGGGTCTGCACCAGTGAGCCCATGGCCTGGCGGTGCCGCTCCTGCGCGTCGCGCTCCAGCGTCTCGGCTCGGGCACGTGCGTCACCGATGACCTGCTCGGCCTGGCGACGTGCCTTGCCGAGGATGTCGTCGGCCTCGCGGCGCGCCCGGGTCACCGTCTCGTCCGCCTCCCGGCGGGCGTCGGCGATGGCCTGGTCCGCGGTCTGCTGCGCGAGGGCGAGCACCCGGGCCGCGGTGTCCATGTTGTCCTCGGCCGGAGGCATTCCCATTCCGACGGGAACGGGCTGCTGATGCTGCACCGGCTCGGGAGCGCGCATCGGCTCCGGCTGCTGCATCATCATCTCGGGCTTGGGCTCGGCGATGGGGGCGGGCGCCATGGCCATGCCCATCCCGCCGGGGACCTTGCCCCGCAGGCACTCCGCCAGCTTGGCGCGGAGCTCCTCGTTCTCCTGAATGAGACGGTCCAACTCGGACTCGACCTCATCGAGGAAGGCATCTACCTCTTCCTCGTCGTAACCCGGCCGAAGGCGGGTCGTACTGAATTGCTTGTTCCGCACATCGGCGGGAGTCAGCGGCATTTCGGTCTCCTTGGCGCGCTTGGAGTCTGTCCGGGGGGACGGTACCCGATCAACGAAGCGCGGACACGAGTTGGATCAAGACCAAGACCACAATGAACAGCACTGTGAAGCTTAGGTCAAAGGCCACCGTACCCAACCGGAGTGGTGGAATGAAACGGCGGAGGAACTTGAGAGGTGGGTCGGTCACCGTGTATACGGCTTCCGCCAGCACCAGGACGATGCCGGTGGGGCGCCACTGACGTGCGAACGCCTGCACCGTCTCAAAGATCATTCTGCCGATCAGCAGAACGAGGTAGATGGACAGGACGAAGACCAAGATCCCGCTAACGATCCCCACGGTCCGTCCTCGCCTCCACTCCGCTCTGCCGTCCTTCGTCCCATCGGGACCTGTCGGGCCGGTCACTGTTCATGGTGGAACTCTAGCTCTGGTTGAAGAATCCGCGTTCCGCGATTCGAGCCTTGTCCTCGGCGGTCACCTCGACATTGGCTGGGGACAACAGGAACACCTTGTTGGTAACACGTTCAATGCTGCCATGTAGGCCAAAGACGAGACCTGCCGCGAAATCAACGAGCCGCTTTGCGTCACTGTCAACCATCTCGGTCAGGTTCATGATGACCGGGGTGCCGTCACGGAAGTGCTCGCCGATGGTCCGCGCCTCGTTGTACGTGCGGGGATGAAGGGTGGTGATGCGCGCCAGATCGGTCGTACGGCGCTCCAGGACGGCCGTCGTGGGCCGCGGAGCGGGCACACCCGGGTCGGTGTCGTCCGACAGGTCGTGGACCGTGCCAGGACGCTCGTCGCCCTCCCGGCGCGTGTCGTCGAACTCCTCGTACTCGTCGTCGGGGTAGCTGTCGTATCTCTCGTAGCGGTCGTCCTCAACAAGACCGAGGTAGACCGCCATCTTGCGCATCGCGCCGGCCATCGCTACTTCTTCCTCCGTCTTACTTCGATGTGCCCGAGGGGCCAGCCCGACCGCCCTGAGCTCACCACCGTTCGACCGCTGTCCGGGTACGCGGACGCCAAGGTCCACTTGAAGGGACATTACCTGACGAAGGGCTTCCTGCGACCGAGCAACGCCGTACCAACACGCAGGTGTGTCGCACCGTTGGCAATGGCCTGGGACATATCCCCGCTCATCCCCGCCGAGATGACGTCGGCGCCCGGGTGGGCGTCCTGGACGGACCGCGCGATCTCCCTCAGCCTCGCGAACGCCCTGCCCGGTTCCTCCTCCAGCGGCGCGACCGCCATCACCCCGCCCAGCTCAAGCCCCGGCGCTCCGGCGACGGCGTCCGCCAGCGCCTCGGCCTGCTGCGGCACCACCCCGCCCCTGGCGGGGTCACCGTCGAGCGCGACCTGTACCAGGCAGGTGATCCGGCGCCCCACCCCGAGCGCCTCCCTGCTGAGGGCGGTGACCAGCCGGGGGCGGTCGACCGAGTGGACGACGTCCGCGTAGCCGACCACCGAGCGGACCTTGTTGGTCTGCAACTGGCCGACGAAGTGCCACCGCAGGCCGAGGTCGGCGCATTCGCGCGCCTTGACCGAGGCCTCCTGGTCGCGGTTCTCCCCGACGTCGGTGATCCCGAGTCCGGCCAGCAGCCGCACGTCGGAGGCGGGGTAGGTCTTGCTCACCGCGATGAGCGTCAGCTCCTCGCGACTGCGGCCGGCGGCCCGGCAGGCTTCGGCGATCTCCGCCTCGACCCGGGCCAGCCCGGCCGCGATCTCATCTCGTCGTGTTGTTTCCGTCACATCTCCGCCGCTCGGACACTGGCAAACCGGCGGAGCCCATTCTTCCCGGCACGGCCGGGTGGCTCTTCACCCGCCCCCACCGTGAGCGATGTCACTTCAGGAAGTCGGGAACGTCCAGTTCCTCTTCCTGCTCCTCGAAGATCACCGGGCGCCGCCGGGCGGGGTCGGTGACCCGCGCGGAGATCGGCGTCGGCTGCGAGGGCTCGGGGGTCGGACGCGGGATCGACAGCGGAGGGGAGTGCGGCTCCTCCACGCGGTGCGGCTCGGCGTGCTCCACCGGCTGTACCGGGTGGATCTGCTGGGGCGGAGGCGTCGGCTCCGCCGGCGGGGTGACGACCTGCCGCACCGGCGAGGGCGGCGTGTGCTCCACCCTGGGCTCCGGACGGGGCTCGGGGCGGGGCTCCGCCTTGACCGTGGGCGCCAGCGGGCGGACCGGGGCGGCCGCCGAGGGCGGGGCGGGACGCGAGGCGGGCTGCGGGCGGGACGCCGGCTGCGGGAGTTGCTTGGGCTCGGGAGCGGGCTCGTCGAAGCCTGCCGCGATCACGGTGACGCGCACCTCGTCGCCGAGGGCGTCGTCGATGACCGTACCGAAGATGATGTTGGCGTCCGGTGCCGCGGCGGTGGAGACGAGCTGGGCCGCCTCGTTGATCTCGAACAGGCCCAGGTCGGAGCCGCCGGCGATCGAGAGCAGCACGCCGTGCGCACCGTCGATGCTGGCCTCCAGCAGCGGGCTGGACACGGCCATCTCGGCCGCCGCGACCGAACGGTCGTCGCCGCGCGCGTGGCCGATGCCCATCAGGGCCGAGCCGGCACCGGACATGACCGACTTCACATCGGCGAAGTCGAGGTTGATCAGTCCGGGCGTGGTGATCAGGTCGGTGATGCCCTGGACACCGGAGAGCAGCACCTGGTCCGCCGCCTTGAAGGCGTCCAGCACGCTCACCTGCCGGTCGGAGATCGACAGCAGCCGGTCGTTCGGGATCACGATGAGGGTGTCGACCTCCTCGCGGAGGGTCTCGATGCCGGCGTCGGCCTGCATCGCCCTGCGCCGCCCCTCGAAGCTGAAGGGCCGGGTCACCACACCGATGGTCAGCGCGCCCAGGGTACGGGCGATGTTGGCCACCACCGGGGCGCCTCCGGTGCCCGTGCCACCGCCCTCCCCGGCCGTGACGAAAACCATGTCGGCGCCCTTGAGGACCTCTTCGATCTCCTCACGGTGGTCCTCGGCCGCCTTGCGCCCGACTTCGGGATTGGCTCCCGCGCCGAGGCCGCGAGTGAGCTCGCGCCCGACGTCGAGCTTGACGTCGGCGTCACTCATCAGCAGCGCCTGGGCGTCGGTATTGATGGCGATGAACTCGACGCCCTTGAGTCCCTCCTCGATCATCCGGTTGACGGCGTTGACTCCGCCTCCGCCGATTCCTACAACCTTGATGACCGCGAGGTAGTTCTGCGGTGCTGCCACGACGAGGGGCCTTTCCGCTCGTTGACTTGCAATTTCATGCGGCACGGGGCCCGTGCCGTCGTTTCCAAAACCCTCACCCTCAAGTTGAGATTTAGCTTTATGTCAACCTGAGGAGTGATACGGACAGTAGGAGTTACGCTCCTGGCGGGTCAACTAACCGCGCCGCAAGCACGTCCAGCGTGTCGCGGGCCGTCCTTTTCCGGCAACGCCCGCCATCCGATGAGATCACTTAACCGTCACGACGTCAGGCGAACTGACGTCATAGGTGTCGGCCGGACGTCTGAGCAGCGTAACAAGGATCCGCGCCTTGTCCGCGGGACGGTCGCCACCGCCCCACACGATCGCGCGGCCGTCCTTCAGCCGCAGCGAGACCGTCTCGGCCGACGGTGCGAGCACCTCCGCGACCCGGCGGGCCAGATTCTCCGGCAGCGCGGCGATGACCGTGAGCGCCGCCGCGGTCGCCGGGTCGCCCGGCCCCGGCCGGTCCACCCGCAGCACCGGCAGTGCCGGCGGCGCGACGTCCTTGACCTCGGTGACCATCCCGTGCCGGTCCATCAGCGCCGACCTGTCGCCGACCGGCACCACCGCCACCGGCCTGCGCTCCACGACCTTCACCCGCAGGGTCCCCGGCCAGGCGCGGCTGACCGTCACCGACTCGATCTGGGTGATCCTGCCGATCCGGTCCTCCACCTCGGCCAGGTCGACCGTGGCGAGGGGCTTGCCGCCGGCCACCTGCGCCGCCCGCCGGATCTCCTCGGTGGACAGGCCCGCGTTGCCCACCACCTGGATCTCCCGGACCCCGAGCACCGGGGAGAAGAACACCAGCCACGCGGTGATGCCCACCACCCCCGCGGTGAGCAGGGCCAGGAAGGCCGACCGCCACACGCCGTTCAATGCCACTCCCCCTCCGGCGACCCGCGCCCGCTGGCATGGGTCACCGCGCGGCCAGCTCCGCCACGATCCTGGGACCCAGCTCGGTCACGTCGCCCGCGCCCATGGTCAGGACGATGTCCCCCGGCCTGGCCAGGCTCGCGACCAGGGCGGGCACGCTGTCCCGCTGGGGGGCGTAGGCCACCCGCTCCGCGGGCAGCGGCACCTTGCCCGCCACCAGCGCCCCCGACACGCCGGGCTCGGGATCCTCGCGGGCGCCGTAGACGTCCAGGACGACGGCCTCGTCGGCCAGCCCGAGCGCGATGCCGAACTCGTCGGCGAAGAACCTGGTGCGCGAGTACAGGTGCGGCTGGAAGACCGCGATGACCCTGCCGTCTCCCGAGAAGGACGCCACCACGTCCCGCGCCGCGCGCAGGTCGGCGGCCAGCTCGGTCGGGTGGTGGGCGTAGCTGTCGAAGACCGCCACCCCGCCCGCCTCACCCTTGGCCTCGAAACGGCGCTTGGCACCGGTGAAGGCCGCCAGACCGTCACGGATCTCACCGAAGGAGACGCCCAGCTCCCCCGCCACCGCGATGACCGCGGCCGCGTTGAGCGCGTTGTGACGGCCCGGGACCGCGAGCCTGACCTCCCCGTGCCCGTGGACCGTGAAGGTGATGCCCAGCCCGTCGGGAGAGACCTCGCCCACCCGCAGGTCGGCGTCCTCCGCCTCACCGTACGTGATCACCTTCAGGCCGCGGGCGCGGGCGATCGGGACCAGCGCGGCGGAGCCGGGATCGTCGGCGCAGATGACCATGGTGCCGGCGACGCGCTCCACGAACCGGGCGAAGCTATCGTGAACCGCGCGCGGATCACCGTAGTTGTCCAGATGGTCCGGCTCGACGTTGGTCACCACGGCGATGTCGGGGGCCAGCATGAGGAAGGAGCCGTCGCTCTCGTCGGCCTCGGCGACGAACACCTCGCCCGAGCCCTCGTCGGCGCCCAGCCCCGTCGTCACCAGCTGCCCGCCCACACAGTACGAGGGGTCGGCGCCGCACTTCTGCAGCGCCACGGTGAGCATCGAGGTCGTGGTGGTCTTGCCGTGGGTGCCGGCCAGCGCGACGCCGGTCCTGCCCGCCATGACGGAGGCGAGCGCGGCGGCCCTGGGGATGACCCGCAGGCCCTGGCGGAGCGCCTCGCCCAGCTCGGGATTGGAGTCGCGGATCGCGGTGGAGACCACGACCGTGTCGACCTGCTTGATGTGCGAGGCGGCGTGGCCGATGTGCACCCTGGCCCCCAGCTCCCGCAGCTCGGTCGCGATGTCCGACCCCCGCGCGTCGCTGCCGGAGACCTGCACGCCCCGTTTAAGTAGGATGCGCGCGATTCCGGACATCCCAGAACCGCCGATCCCGATGAAGTGGACCCGTCCCAGGTCTCCGGCCGCAACCGGATCCACCAGCTTGACCAGGCTCATCGGCCGCTCACCCCTCCTCGTTCGCCGCACGGACGCTCTCGTCCCGCCCGGCCCTCTCGCCGGAGACGGGCACGGGCAGCCCCGCGCTCACCGCGTCGGATCCGCTCCGCGCCCACTCAGCCTCTCCCCCGCACCGCGATCTGCAGCACCCTGCGCGCCAGTGTCACGTCGGCGTCCTTCCTGCCCATCCGAGACGCCGCCTCGGACATGGTGACCACGCGTTCGGGGTCGGACAGGATGGGCAGCACGTTCTGAATGATCCACTCCGCTGACAACTCGGCGTCATCGATCATCAGGCCGCCGCCGCCCCGCACGATCGGCGTGGCGTTGAGCCGCTGCTCGCCGTTGCCGTGCGGCAGCGGGATGTACGCGGCCGGCAGGCCCACCGCCGTCAGCTCGGCGCAGGTCATCGCACCGCTGCGGCACAGGGCGAAGTCGGCGGCGGCGTAGGCCAGGTCCATCCGGTCGACGTACTGCAGCACGACGTACTGCGGGTCGCCGGGCGGCGGTTCCTCCTCCAGCGTGTTCTTCGGGCCGATGACGTGCAGCACCTGCACTCCGGCCCGGCGCAGCGCGGGGGCGGCGGCCAGGGCCGCCTGGTTGAGCGAGCGGGCCCCCTGGGAGCCGCCGGTGACCAGCAGCGTGGGCAGGTCGGCCTCCAGGCCGAACCAGGCCCTGGCCTTGTCGCCCATGGACAGCCGGTCGAGGTTGACGATCTCACGGCGCAGCGGGATGCCGATGTACTCGGCCTGGTTCAGCGGCGTGTCCGGGTGGCCGGTGAACACGTGGTCGGTGAGGCGCGCGCCCAGCCGGTTGGCCAGTCCGGGGCGCGGGTTGGCCTCGTGGACCACGATCGGCACGCCGCGCCGCCGCGCCGCCAGGTAGGCGGGGGTCGCCACGTAGCCGCCGAAGCCAACCAGGACGTCGGCCTGGACCCGGTCCATGACGGCGGCGGCCGCGTTGATGGCGCCCGCCAGGCGGCCCGGCACGCTCAGCAACTGGGGCGTCAGTGTCCGGGGCAGCGGCACCGCGGGCACCAGTTGCAGTTCATACCCCCTGGCCGGGACCAGCCTGGTCTCCAGGCCTCGCTCCGTGCCGAGGCAGGTGATCCCGATGTTGGGGTCGAGTTGGCGCAGCGCGTCGGCCAGAGCCAGCGCCGGTTCGATATGACCAGCCGTCCCGCCGCCGGCGAGGACCACCCTCATGTCGGTCCTTTCGCTTATCGTCTTCCACGGCCCGGCCGTCGTTTCCTGGCCGGACCACCCAGGCCAAGCCAGCTTAGGCCCCGCGCCACCGGTCCGGGGCCATGGGCCGCGAGAGCCTCGCGGGCGCCGGGTTCGTGCTTGGCGAACGACAGGAGCATGCCGAGGGTGGCCAGGGTGGGCAGCAGGGCCGACCCACCGTAGGAGACCAGCGGCAACGGGATACCGGTGATGGGCAGCACGCCGATGACGGCGCCGATGTTGACGATCGCCTGACCGGCGATCCAGGCGACCGCGGCGGCGGAGGCGAGCCGGACGAACGGGTCCTTCACCCGGGTGGCCACCCGCAGCCCCGCGTAGCCCAGCAGCCCGAACAGGGCCACCACGACGAGCGTGCCCATCAGCCCGAGCTCCTCACCGAGGATGGAGAAGATGAAGTCGCTCTCCGCGTGCGGGATCCAGCTCCACTTCTGCCTGCTGGATCCCAGGCCCAGCCCGAACCAGCCGCCGCTGCCCATCGCGATCTGTCCCTGCACGGCCTGGAAGCCGGACCCCTGGGCGTTGCCCCACGGGTCGAGCCAGCCCGTGATCCGGTCCGAGCGGTAGCCCTCGGTGCTGATCATGACGATGGTCGCGAGCACCGCCACCGCGAGGATCCCGCCGAACAGCCTCAGCGGCGCGCCCACCACCCAGAGCAGCGACAGGAAGATCATCATCAGCACCAGCGTGGTGCCGAGGTCGCTTCCCAGCATGACCATGACGGCCAGGATGGCGGTGCCCGGCATCAGCGGGATGAACAGGCTGCGCCATTCGATCAGGCCGTTGCGCGCCCTGCGGGCCAGCAGGTCGGCACCCCAGAGGATCAGCCCGAGCTTGGCGGGCTCGGACGGCTGCAGGTAGATGGGGCCGAGGTCGATCCAGCGCTGGGCGCCGAGCTGGGAGGTGCCGACGAACAGCACCAGCACCAGCCCGAGGATCGACAGCGCCATCAGCGGGTAGCCGGCGAGCCTGAAGAACCGGGGGGGCAGCTGGGCGCAGACCCACATCAGCGGGAGACCGATCGCGGCCGAGATCGACTGCTTGAAGAACCAGTAGAAGGGATCGCCCATCTCCTGCAGCGCCTCGATGCTGGACGCCGACAGCACCATCATCAGGCCGAGCACCAGCAGCAGGGCGCTGCACCCCAGGATCAGGTAGTACGAGGTCAACGGCCGGTTGAGCAGCTCGCGGAAGGCGAGCAGGTGCTCGCGGAAGCCGTCCTGGCCCCGGGGGGCGCCCTCCTGCGCCGTCGCGCTCACACCCGTCCCCCGTCGTGCCCTGCGGCGAGACGGTGCACGGCTCGGGCGAACGCCTCCCCTCGGGCGGGATAACCGGAGAACATGTCCCAGGAGGCGCCGGCCGGGGCCAGCAGCACGGTGTCTCCGGGGGTGGCGAGCCTGGCGGCTTCGGTGACGACACGGTCCATGACCCCAGTGTCTTGCCCGGCCACCTCCACCACCGGAACATTCCCGGCGTGTCGCGCCAGAGCCTCGCGAATTCGTTCGCGGTCGGCGCCCAGCAGGACCGCGCCGCGCAGGCGGGGCGCGGCGCGGCGTACCAGCTCGCCGACGTCCGCGCCCTTGAGCAACCCGCCCGCCACCCAGACGATCGACGGGTAGGCGGCCAGCGAGGCGGCGGCGGCGTGCGGGTTGGTGGCCTTGGAGTCGTCCACGTAGTCGACCTCGGCGACCCTGGCCACGTGCGCGATCCGGTGGGGGTCGGGCACGAAGGCCAGCAGGCCCTCGCGCACCGCGGCGGCGCTCACCCCGTAGGCCCTGGCCAGCGCCGCGGCGGCGAGCGCGTTGGCCACGTTGTGCGGCGCGAACGGGCGGACGTCGTCGAACGAGGCGAGCTCCTCCGCGTTGCTCGCGGGGTCGGCCACGAACGCCCGGTCCACCAGCAGGTCCTCGACCACGCCGAGCTGGCCCGGCGCGGGCACGCCGAGGGTGAAGCCCACGCTGCGTGCCGCCGCGCTCTCGTACGGCGCGGCGAGACGGGTCGCCCACTCGTCGTCGGCGTTGTACACGACGGTCCCGGCCCTGGCGAAGATCTCCCCCTTGACCCGGGCGTACTCCTCCATGGAGCCGTGCCAGTCGAGGTGGTCCGGAGCCACGTTGAGCACCGCGGCCGCGTACGGGGCGATGCTGGGCGAGCGGTGCAGCTGGAAGCTGGACAGCTCCACCGCCAGCACGTCGCCGGCTCCGGCGACCGCCTCCACCACCGGGGTGCCGACGTTGCCGACGGCGAGCGCCCGATGCCCGGCGGCCAGGAGCATCGAGGTGAGCATCCGGACCACGGTGGTCTTGCCGTTGGTGCCGGTCAGCGCCAGCCAGGGAGCGGCTTGGCCCGGGCGGAGCCGCCAGGCCAGCTCGACCTCGCCGATCACCTCGATCCCCGCCGCCGCGGCGTCGGCGAGCAGCGGGTGGTGCGGCGGCCAGCCCGTGGTGACGATCAGCGAGGTGCCCGCCGGGGGCTCCGCGGACTCACCGAAGCGGACCTCGACACCGAGCTCGGCGAGCTCGCCCGCGAGCGCCCTGGCCCGCTCGTCGTCCCTGCCCTCCAGGACGACCACCTTCTCGCCCCTCGCGGCCATCGTGCGGGCCACGGCCGTGCCCGAGACCCCCAGCCCGGCGACGCAGATCACATGGCCTTTCCCACTCACAGCCTGGGCATCCATTCCACGTAGAAGATCCCCAGCCCGGCGGCCGCGCACAGGGCGGCGATCAGCCAGAAGCGGACCACGATGGTGGTCTCGGCCCAGCCCTTCAGCTCGAAGTGGTGCTGGAGCGGGGCCATCCTGAAGACCCGTTTACCGGTCATCTTGAAGGAGCCGACCTGGATGATCACCGACATGGTGATGAGCACGCACATCCCGGCGAGGATGATCAGCAGGAGCTGGGTCCTGGTGGTGATGGCCAGTCCGGCGAGCACGCCGCCCAGGGCCAGCGAACCGGTGTCACCCATGAAGATCTTCGCCGGTGGGGCGTTCCACCACAGGAAGCCGACCAGCGCGCCGAGCACCGCCGCGGCGACCACGGCCAGGTCCAGCGGGTCGCGGACCCAGTAGCAGTTGGGCCCGAGCTGGGTGGTGCAGCTGTTGCGCAGCTGCCAGTTGCCGATCAGCACGTACGAGGCCAGCACCACGCCGGTGGCACCGCTGGCCAGGCCGTCGAGACCGTCGGTGAGGTTCACCGCGTTGGAGAAGCCCACGATCATGATCAGCACCCAGATGATGAACCCGATGAGCCCGATGGAGGGGCCGAAGTCCCTCAGGAACGACAGGCGCGTCTCGGCCGGGGTGATCAGGTAGGCGTTGGGGAAACGGGTCACCAGGATCGCGAAGACCGCGCCGACGATGAGCTGGCCCAGCGCCTTGGCACCGCTGCGCAGGCCCAGGCTGCGCTGCTTGTAGATCTTGATGAAGTCGTCCAGGAAGCCGACCGCGCCCAGGCCCGTCATCAGGAACAGCACCAGGACCGCGGAGACCGTGGGCGGTGTGAAGCTGTAGAGGTGGGCGCAGGCGAAGCCGACCAGCGCGGCGATCACGATCACGGTGCCGCCCATGGTGGGGGTGCCGCGTTTGTCGTGGTGGCCGGAGGGTCCCTCCTCCCTGATGCTCTGCCCGTAGCCGCGCCGGGAGAACAGGCGGATCGCCAGCGGCGTGCCCAGCATGGACAGCAGCAGGCTGATCGCCGCCGCGACGAGGATCTCCCTCATCGGCGATCACCTCCGAGCAGCGCCGCGGCCACCCGCTCAAGACCCGCGGCGCGCGGTCCCTTGACGAGCACGACATCACCGGGGGCCAGCAGTGCCGACAGCTCCGCACCCGCCTGTGCCGCGTCGGCGGCGTGCGAGACCCGGGTGGCGCCCTGGATCCCGGTTTCCGGGGCGTCGCCGAAGGAGGTGACGGGCGAGAGGCGTGCCGCCGGACCGGTGCCCGGCGGCTCTCCCGCCCCCGGCGGGCCGTCCACCTCGCGCGGGGCCTCCGCGTGCGCCGCGGGCGTGCGGCCCGCCGCCTCCCGTACGGCGGCCTCCGCCCCGGCCAGGATCGGGTCGGCGTCGGGGCCGACGACGAACAGAGCGGCCAGACCCGCGCCCCCGGCCAGCCGGCCCAGTTCCTCGTTGAGCGCGGGCCCCTCCTCGCCCAGCTCGCGCAGGGCGGCGATGACCGCGAAGCGGCGGCGACCGCCCGCGAGCGCGTCCAGGGCGCCGAAGGCGGCGCGCATGGAGTCGGGGTTGGCGTTGTAGGCGTCGTTGATCACGGTCACCCCGTCCTCGCGGTCGGTGACCTCCATCCGCCAGCGGCTGCGGGGCTCGGCCTCCGACAGCTCCTCGGCGATGGTGGCGACCGGCAGGCCGAGCTCGTAGGCGGCGGCCGCGGCCGCCAGCGCGTTCTCCACCGCGTGCTCACCGTACAGGCGGAGGGCGACCGGGGCGGCGCCGGACGGGGTGCGCAGTACGAAGGAGGCGCGCCCCCGCTCGTCGACGGTCACGTTCTCGGCCCGTACGTCGGCGTCCTCGCTCCGGCCGTACCAGGTGACGCGGGCGCCGGTGCGCCCGGCCATGGCGGCCACCAGCGGGTCGTCGAGGTTGAGCACGGCCACGCCGTCGGCGGGCAGCGCCTCGACCAGTTCGCCCTTGGCCCTGGCGATCTCCTCCTTGCCGCCGAACACGCCCAGGTGGGCGGTGCCGACGTTGAGGACCACGCCGATCCTCGGCGGGGCGATACGGGCCAGGTGGGCGATGTGCCCGACGTCGCGTGCGCTGAGCTCCAGCACCAGGTAGCGGGTGTTCTCATCGGCCTTCAACACGGTCAGCGGGTGGCCGATCTCGTTGTTGAACGACCCGACGGGGGCGACCGTTGGACCGATCCTGGCGGTGAGCCTGGCCAGCAGGTCCTTGGTGGTGGTCTTGCCCGCCGAGCCGGTGATGCCGATGACCGTGGTGGCCGGCAGTTCGGCGCAGACGGCGGTGGCCAGGCCGGTCATGGCCGCCACGGTGTCGCCGACGATGACGGCGGGGACGTCGACCGGCCGGGAGGCCAGCACGGCGACCGCCCCGGCCTCGACGGCCTGGGCGGCGAAGTCGTGCCCGTCGACCCGTTCACCCTTGATCGCGACGAACAGCGACCCCGGTTCGACGGCGCGGGAGTCGATGACGACCGGGCCGCGCACCACCGCGCGTGGGTCGGCCATGCCCGCGAGGGCCCCCGAGGTGATCTCGGCGATTCTGGCCAGCGGCAACGGGATCATGATGCGTCTTCCCTACTCTCCATACGTGCTTCGGCGCCCGGTGCGGTTCCGGCGCCTGACGATCGCGTCGGCCACGACCTGCCTGTCATCGAAAGGAAGCACCTGGTCGCCGATGTACTGGCCCTGCTCGTGACCCTTGCCGGCCACGACGACGACGTCGCCGAAACCCGCCCGGCCGATGGCCAGGTCGATGGCCGCGGCACGATCAGGCTCAATGATCACATGTGCGCGTCCATCCTGGGACACACCGAGAACTCCGTCCATCATCTCCGCGAGGATCCGCAGGGGATCCTCGGAGCGGGGGTTGTCGCTGGTGAGAATAGCCACATCTGCCAGCCTTGCGGCGGCTTCTCCCATCATTGGGCGTTTACCACGGTCACGGTCGCCCCCGCAGCCGAGGACCACGATGAGCCTGCCCGTGGTGACCTCGCGCAGCGAGCACAGGACGGACTCGACCGCACCGGGCTTGTGCGAGTAGTCGACGATAGCCTGGAAGTCCTCCCCGCCGGGAACCCGCTCCATCCGGCCCGGAACCCCTGCCAGCGTACCCAGGCCCGCCACCGCGGTTCGCAGCGGCACACCGGCCTCCACCAGCGCGACGACGGCGCCCAGGGCGTTGGCCACGTTGAACGGGCCGGGCAGGGCGATCGTCGCGGCCTCCTCGACGCCGCCGGGGCCCACGATCTTGAAGGTGCTGCCCTCGGGCCCCAGCCGCACGTCCACGGCCCGCCAGTCGGCCTCCACGGCGCCCTCGGCGGAGAAGGTGGTCATCGGGATCTTCGCGGTGCCGAGGAGCTCCCGCCCGTGGGCGTCGTCGATGTTGACGACGCCCACCCTGCTCATCTCGGGGGTGAACAACCGGGCCTTCGTCGCGAAGTAGTCGTCGAGATCCCGGTGGAAGTCGAGGTGGTCCTGCGACAGGTTGGTGAACAGCGCCACGTCGTAGAACACCTCGTCGACCCGGCCCAGCGCCAGCGCGTGGCTGGAGACCTCCATGGCCGCGGCGGTGACGCCCCGCTCACGCATCAGGGCGAACAGGCCCTGCAGGTCGCTGGCCTCCGGCGTGGTGAGCTTCGGCGCGAAACGCAGCTCACCGACGTGGATCTCCACCCCCCCGATCAGCCCCGGCCGGTGTCCCGCGGCCCGCAGTCCGGCCTCCAGCAGAAAGGTGGTGGTGGACTTGCCACTGGTACCGGTGACGCCGATGACCATCACGTCCGCCGCGGGATTGCCGTACACCCAGGCGGAGACCTGTCCCAGCAGGCGGCGTGGGTTGGGCACGACGAGGACGGGCAGGCCGGTCGCGACCGCGGCCTGTCTGCCCGCCTCATCGGTCAGGATCGCGGCGGCACCCGCGGCGAGGGCCTGCGCGGAGAAGTCGGCCCCGTGGGCGGTGGCTCCCGGCAGCGCGACGTAGAGATCTCCACGACACACCTGGCGCGAGTCGATGGTGATCCCGGACACCGCGGCCAGCGGCGCTCGTGACGTGCCCGAGGGCGCGCCGATGAGGCTCGCCAGCCCGGAGAGCGGACGGGGTGAACTGGTTGAGGGTCGCATGGACGACGGGGGATGCACGGCGAGAGCGTACCTTCACTCGTCACCTCCCTGCGCGTATCCGCACCGGGGAGGGCCGGGTTCCGGTCGGGGGAATCTTTCCGCTCTTCAACGCGAACGTCATCAGCTGCTTGAAGACCGGGGCGGCGATCTCCCCACCGTAGTGGCCCTGCTGGGGGTCCTGGAGCACCGCCAGGACGACCAGGCGGGGCTTGTCCACCGGAGCAAAGCCAACGAACGTCGCGGTATATCCGCAGTAGCCCTGGCAGCTGGTGTCGTAGCGCATCGCGGTGCCCGTCTTGCCCGCCACCCGGTAGCCGTCGATCGCGGCGAGGTTGCCGGTGCCCTCCTCGCTCACCGCGGCCTCCAGCATGGCGGCGATCTCCCGCGCCGTACGCTCACTGACCACCCGGGTCCGCTTACCCGGCGCGGACGGCGTGAACGCGCCGTTCTCGCCGGTCGTGCCGGCCACGATCTGCGGGGTGACGCGCACCCCGCCGTTGGCGATGGTCTGGTAGACGCTCGCCGTCTGGAGTGCGGTCACCGAGATGCCCTGGCCGTAGGCGATCGTGCAGCGCTGGCTGCCCGACCAGTCCTTCCAGTCGGGCAGCAGCCCCGCCTCCTCCCCCGGCAGCCCGGTGCCGGGTCTCGCGCCGAAACCGAAGCGCTGGAGCATCGAGTGGAGCTTCTCGTCGCCGATCTTCTGGGTGGCCAGGATCGTGCCCACGTTGCTGGAGGTCGCCACGACGCCCGAGAAGGTCAGGCGCTCGACGGCATGTGGGTGGGCGTCCTTCAGCACCCGGTCGGCACACCTGATCTGGTCGGGGACGGTGAACAGGGTGTCCGGCCGCACGGCCCCCGACTCCAGTGCCGCCGCGGCGGTGATGACCTTGTTGGTGCTGCCCGGCTCGAACACGTCCGTGACCGACCGGTTGCCCCGGTCCTCCACCGGGGAGTCCTTCCAGTTCTTCAGGTCGAGCTCCGGCGCGTTCGCCATGGCGATCACCTGACCGGTCTGCGTGTCCATCACGATGGCGCTGCCGGTGCGCGACCCGGTGGCCTTGACCTGCTCGCCGATCGCCTTCTGCGCGGCCCACTGGACGTCGCGGTTGATGGTCAGCCGCACGTCCCTGCCCTCGATGGGCGCCCGCAGGGTGCTGCGGGTCATCGGGATGCGCTGCCCCCTGGCGCCCGTCTCGATGATCTGCTCGCCGTCTCGGCCCGCGAGCAGCCTGTCGTAGGTGTTCTCCAGCCCGGCCAGTCCCGTGCCGTCGGTGCCGACGAAACCCAGCAGGCTGCCCGCCAGGTCACCGCCCGGGTAGTCGCGCCGGTAGCGGTGCTTGCTGCCGACGCCTTTGAACCCGTACGCCATGATCCGCTGGGCGAGTGCGGGATCGACGGCGGCGGCGACCTGCGCGTAGTGGCTGGTGGCGTCGGCCAGCTTGGCGGCGATCGGCTCCTTGGGCTCGTTCAGCTCCTTGGCCAGGGCCGTGGCCACCCGGTCGCGCTGCGCGGCGACGACCTGCGAGGGGTCGACGAAGATCTCGCGCGCCTCCACGGTCAGCGCGAGCTCGTGTCCGTTGACGTCGGTGATCGAGCCCCTTCTCGCGGGCAGCTTCTCACCCTGTACGCGCTGCTTGGCCGCCTCGGCGGTGTAGACCTTCGAGTCGAGGCCCTGAAGCTGGATGAGCCGCCCCGCGAAGATGGACAGCACGAAGGTCATCGCCATCAGGCCGATGCCGATACGCCTGCGGGGGTTGCCCAGGCGCAGCACCGCGGACGGGCGCGCCGGAGGCCGCGGCGGCCTGCCGCCGCCGCGTCCCATCGCGCGCGTGTGCTCCTGCTCCTGCGGCCGCTCGGTTCCGCGTCTTGGCGCGGGCCGCGCCCGGCCCTGTGGGCCCGGTGACTCCTGGGGTCGCGCGGACCGCGCCGGTCCGCGCGCGGTCTCGGAACCGGTGGGCCTGCGCGGCGCCGAGGGGCCGCCGGACCTGCCGGAGCCACCCGTGGTCCGGAGTATCGAGGGGACGTCCGGAACCCCGGAGGCACCCCTGCCCGGACGTGCGCCCGCCCGGCCGGGCGGGTAGGGGACGGGCGGCCTCGTGCCTGTTTCCTGCCTGCCGGTGGAACCCTGCCGACCGGGAGAGCCGGAGCCGCCGGACGTGCCCGCGGCCGGCGGCCTCGCCGGAGAGCCGGACCTGGTGGGCCTGGCGGACCTATCGGATTTATCGGGTTTGTCGGATCTGCCAGGTCTGCCGGTGCCCTCCGAGGCCGCCGGCCGGCCGGGCGAGCCCGTCCTGCCGGGACCGCCGGAGGTGGACGCCCGGCCGGAGCCGCCCGAAGCGGACGGCCTCGCGGCGGAGCCCGACCTGCCGGTCCGCCCCGTCCCCTGGCCCTTACCCGGGCCTTCGGCGGAGGATCGCCCCCTGGCGGCACCGGACGCCTTCTCGTCCCCCCGTCCCCTGGCCGGAGAACCCGCCCGGCCGGAACCCGTGGTGGACGGCCTGCCCGAAGAGCCCGCGCGACCGGAACCGGACGACCTGCCCGAGGAACCGGGCCTGCCCGGCCCATCGGCGCCCTGCGCCCGGCCGGCGGAACCCGCACGGCCGGAACCAGAGGAACCAGACGATCTCGGCGGACCGGATCTGCCGGACGCCGGGGGCCTGCCCGAAGAGGCGGGCCCGCCGGGGCCGTCGGGGACGCCGGGAGCACCCGAGGGCCCGGCGCCCTCGGAACCCGGCCTGCCGGGGGCGTCCGAGGCTCCTCCGCCAGGTCTGCCCGTCCGGCCGGGACCGCCGGGAGAGCGCCGGCCAGGGCTTCCCGCCGATCCGCCCGAGGAGCCGCCACGGCCCTGTCCGGGCCCCCGTCCGCCGCTCTCTCTCACTGGCCCGTGCCCGGCACTCGCTCCTGCCCTGCGGGCGTCTGACCGTCACTGGCGGCCCTGCTGGCGGGTTTGTCGGGAGTGATGACACGCGCGGTGTCCCAGTCGGGCCCAAGCCCCTGGTACTCGTTGCTCTTCGCGACCGCGTCGGGCATCTCCAGCCGCGTGTTCGCGCTCTTCTTCGCCTCTTTCTCGATGCGCAGCCCGCTGATCTCCTTGCGCAGCCCGTTGGCCCTGAAGGAGTCCTTGGCGAGCACGGCGTTCAGCAGCAGCAGACTGACCAGGCCGCCGCAGAGCAGGCCGACCACGAGCAGCACGAAGGGAGCCCTCGGCGCCCGCGCGCGACGGGCCGCGAGGGCCGCCTGAGCCGGGGCGGCCGGACCGGAGACGGGCACGGGCCTGGCCGGGCCGCGGCGCCCCTGCGGCATCGCACGGGGGACGCGCACGGGACGCGCGCCGCGACCGGGCACGGCACGGCTGGGCGCGGCACGTCGGACGTCTGTCTCACTCCTCGTCAACTGCCTCACGGATCCTCTCTGCCGCCCGACACCGGGCAGAGGCCGCCCGCGGGTTGCGGGCCACCTCCTCTTCGCTCGGAAGCTCGGCTCCCCTCGTCAGGAGCGCGAACCGCGGCTGGTGAGCCGGCAGCGGGACAGGGAGGCCAACGGGGCCGGTGTCCCTGGTCCGCGCGGTGATGACCTGCTTTGTCAGCCGGTCCTCGAGGGAGTGGTACGCGAGCACGACGACGCGCCCGCCCAGCGTCAATGCGTCGAGCGCGGCTGGGAGCGCGCGTTCCAGCGCCGTCAACTCCGCGTTCACCTCGATCCGCAACGCCTGAAAAGTCCTTTTAGCGGGGTTGCCCCCGGTCCTGCGGGTAGCGGCGGGGATCGCCGTCCGGACGATCTCCGCAAGCCGCTTGGTAGACGTTATGGCCTCCCTGGCCCTTTCCTTGAGGATTAGATGCGCGACACGCGGGGCGAATCGTTCTTCTCCGTAATCCCGCAGGATCCGGATCAGCTCGGCGGCCGGGTAGGTGTTGACCACGATCTCGGCCGTGAGCTCCTCGTCACGGTCCATCCGCATGTCCAGCGGCGCGTCGTAGGAGTAGGCGAAACCGCGCTCGGCCTCGTCCAGCTGCGGAGAGGAGACCCCCAGGTCGAACAGGGCGGCGTCGACCCGGGGATGGCCGGCGTCGGCCAGCACCTCGGAGAGCTCGTCGGAGACCGCGCGCACCAGCGTGATCCGGTCCGAGTACGGCGCGAGCCTGGCCGTGGAGCGCTCGATGGCGGTGGGGTCGCGGTCGATCCCGATCAGATGGAGCGAGGGGTGCGCGGCGAGCAGTGCCTCGGCATGGCCGCCGAGCCCGAGGTTGGCGTCGACGAGCACGGGGGCGGGGCGGGCCAGCGCCGGAGCGAGCAACTCCAGCACCCGGTCGAGCATGACGGGGACGTGTCCCCCCGGCGCCTGGAGATCATGGCTGTGGTTTTCGGCGCGCATGAAGCGCAACCCTCCTTATTTCCCGCCCCGTCCCACGGACGCGCGGCGGACGCTCACCGGTGTCTTGAAACTGGCCCCCACCCCCGGGGCCGTCCGGCCAGGTCCCCATCCGCACCCGCGTATCCGTCCGTCACCTGACACCGGGGAAGGTGCATCAGCTGACGGGCAGGTGGTTGCGGGTGGAGACCTCGCCGAACGACGTTTTACCGATGAGTCGACCGTGGAGTCACAAAATCCCTGGCAGCACCTCCTCCGACAGATCGGCGAAAGCCTGCTCTTGGTCGGCCAGATAGGCGCTCCAGGCGTGCTCGTCCCAGATCTCCAGCCGGGTGTTGGCTCCGATGACCACACAGTCACGGCGCAGGCCGGCGTATTCGCGCAGAGCCTGCGGAACGGTGATCCGCCCCTGTTTGTCGGCGACCTCGTCGGATGCGCTGGCGAAAAGGACGCGACTGTAGTCACGGACCGCCTTGGCGGTCACCGGTGCGTTGCGCAGAGCCTCGGTTATGCGCTGGAACTCCTCTACGGGAAAGACGTAGAGGCAACGCTCCTGGCCTTTGGTGATCACCAGACCCTCCGCCAGCTCCTCACGGTACTTCGCCGGCAGGAACAGCCGTCCCTTCTCATCGAGACGCAGGTGGTGAGTGCCGAGGAACATCGGCTCCACCTCCCGTGCCCAGCGGAGAACCAGGCGTCGCGGCCTTGCCCTCCACTGCGCACCACCATACTCCACTTCTCTCCACCGTCAACTGATTCCGCGCCTCTTCGCGGCGGGTTTCGCCGACATTTCCCCAGTTCAAATGGGGTGGTGCGGAGTGGAGGGGGTAAGCGGCCCGGCATACGTCACGGGCGTGTCGGGAAGATTGCCGAATAGTCCAAAGATCATGAAATGGGCTGTAAGGCGGTGAAGAATGGTGGAAGGTGAAACAGCACCGTGCCCGTCACAGGATCGACACGTCACTCGCACAGAAACGCGACGATCATGGCACACACTGTGGCTGATCACCCGAAATCATCCTTGATGACCACATAAGGTCGCCGCCGGAACGCGTGGCGCCGTAGGGTCGTAAACAGAATGAGTAACGGGATCGCAAAGATTCCGCAACGGCAACCCCCGGCGCACAACCGCCGCATCCTCATGGAGGCCTGGTGGCAGTAACTCATGACGTCTCACCTCAGCTCGATGATCTTGTTGTCACCGCGCACCGGATCCGCCAGTCGATCGAATCGGTGATCGAAGGCAAAAGTGACGTCATCCGCCTGACCTTGACCGTACTACTCGCCGAGGGCCATCTGCTCATCGAGGATGTGCCCGGAGTCGGCAAGACCATGCTCGCCAAGGCCTTGGCGCGCTCCATCGACTGCCCGGTGCGCCGCGTGCAGTTCACCCCCGACCTGTTGCCGAGCGACATCACCGGAGTGAGCGCCTACAACCAGCAGACCAGGGAGTTCGAGTTCAAGCCGGGCCCGGTCTTCGCCAACATCGTGGTGGGTGACGAGATCAACCGTGCCTCGCCGAAGACCCAGTCGGCACTGCTGGAGTGCATGGAGGAGCAGCAGGTCACGGTCGACGGAGCGACCTACCGGCTGGACTCCCCCTTCATGGTGATCGCGACACAGAACCCGATCGAGATGGAGGGCACCTACCCCCTGCCCGAGGCTCAGCGCGACCGGTTCACCGCCAGGATCGCGATGGGCTACCCGGCCCCCTCCGCGGAGCTGGAGATGCTCGACGTGCACGGCGCCGCCTCCCCGCTGGACAAGCTGGAGCCGGTGGCCACCACCGAAGAGGTGCAGGCGCTGATCTCGGCGGTGCGCGGGGTCTACGTCTCCCAGCCGATCAAGAAGTACGCGATCGACCTGGTGACCGCCACCCGCCAGTCCCCCGACCTGAGGCTGGGCGCCTCGCCCCGCTCGACCCTGCAACTGGTCAGGGCCGCTCGGGCGCACGCGGCGCTCGCCGGCCGCGACTACGTCATCCCCGACGACCTGCAGGAGCTGTGCGTCCCCGTACTGGCGCACCGGCTGCTGCCCAGCATCGAGGCTCAGGGGCAGCGCCGCCCGCCCGAGCAGGTGATCGCCGACCTGGTCCGCCGGGTTCCCGTTCCCGAGGCCCAGGCCCGGTGACCTCCGGCCTCAAGGCGCTCACCGCCCGCGGCCGGTCCTTCATCGCGTCCGGCGTCGCGGCGCTGCTGTGCGCCTTCCTCCTCGGCGAGCACGACCTGCTCAGGATCGGCGTGCTGATCGTCTCGCTGCCGCTGCTGGCGGCCATGGTGGTCGCCCGTACCCGCTACCGGCTGAGCTGCGCGCGGCGTCTGGATCCGCCCAGGACCGAGATGGGCAGCGAGGCCACCGTGACGCTGCGGCTGGAGAACGTCACCCGGCTGCCGACCGGTCTGCTGATGGTCGAGGACACCGTTCCCTACGCCCTCGGCGCCCGGCCCAGGTTCGTGCTGGACCGGGTGGAGCCGCAGGGCATCCGGGAGATCGACTACCGGGTCCGCTCCGACCTGCGCGGCCGCTTCACCATCGGCCCGCTCTCCATCCGGATCAGCGACCCCTTCGGCCTGGTCGAGCTGACCAGGTCGTTCACCATCAGCGACACGCTGATGGTGACGCCCCAGGTGGTGGCGCTGCCCCACGTCCGGCTGGCCGGCGAGTGGACCGGTGGCGGTGACAGCCGTACCAGAAGCGTCGCGGCGGCGGGGGACGACGACGTCGCCCCGCGCGAGTACCGGCAGGGCGACGACCTGCGGCGGGTGCACTGGCGCTCGACCGCCAGGCACGGCGAGCTGATGGTCCGGCGCGAGGAGCAGCAGTGGCAGAGCAGAGGTGCGCTGCTGCTGGACACGCGGCGGTACGCCCACCGGGGTGAGGGCCCGCGCTCGTCGTTCGAGACCGCGGTCTCGGCCGCCGCCTCCATCGGCGTGCACCTGGCCCATGAGGGTCTCGGCCTGCGCCTGGTCACCGACCAGGGGGCCGAGCACCTCACCGACAGCGGGCTGAGCCTGTCGCTGCTGGACACCCTGGCCGTGGTGAAGACCAGCCCGGCGCGGTCGCTGGAGTACGGCGTCGGCGCGCTGCGCCAGGGCGGCGGCGACGGGCTGATCGTGGCCGTGCTCGGCAGGATGGACCTCGACCAGGCCCGGGAGCTGGCCAGGGTCAGGCACGGCAACATGACCGGCGTGGCCGTGATGCTGGACGTGGCCGGATGGGAGCAGCCCGAACTCGGCGAGGACGAGAACTTCCAGGCGGCGCGGGCGGTGTTGACGGGGACGGGCTGGCGCGTCGTGCGACTGGCCGCCGGCGTCTCCGTCGCGAGCGTGTGGCAGGACGCCGCGCAGCGCGGGCGATCCTTGGCGAGCAGGGGCAACGCATGAGACTTCCCATCGCGTCGGGCGTGGCCACGGGAGCGGTCGCGATCGCGCTCTATCCCCTCTTCCAGGGCGGCGCCTGGTTCTGGAGCAGCCTCGGCGCGATCCTGGTCGTGACCGGGATCGGCGTGCTGGCCGGCCACTACAGGCTGCCCGGCTGGCTGGTGCCGCCCGCCCAGGTGCTCGCGCTCTGGATCTACCTGACCGCGGTGTTCGTCGGCGACGAGGCGTGGGCGAGGGCGATGCCCACGAAGGAGTCGGTCCTGGCACTGGCCGAGCTGCTGGCGACGGGCTTCGCCGACATCCAGCGGTTCGCCGCCCCGGTGCCGGACAACGATGGAATCGTCCTGCTCACCTGCGGCGGCGTCGGCCTGATCGCGATCACCGCCGACCTGCTGGCCGCGCGGCTGCGCAGGGCGGCCCTCACCGGGCTGCCGCTGCTGGCGCTGTTCACCGTCCCGGCGGCGGTGGTCGCCGAGCCGATCAGCTGGCCGGCGTTCATCATCGGCGCCCTGGGCTATCTCGGCGTGCTCGTCGCCGACGGACGGGAGCGGGTCAGCCACTGGGGCCGGGCGGTGCTGGTGCGCCGGACGTCCTCCTTCACCGTCACGCGGCCCTCCTCCGATGCCGGGACGCTACGGCTGTCCGGCAGGCGCATCGGCTTCACCGCGATCGTGCTGGCCGTCCTGCTGCCCCTGCTGCTCCCTCCGCTGGAGCCCAACCCGCTGTTCTCGTTCGGTGTGGGCAACGGCAAGGGTGGCGGCAACTCGATCAGCATCCCGAACCCCATCGTCAACCTGCGCGGCCAGCTGTCGCTGCCGGAGAACTCCACGGTGCTGACCTACACGGTCAGCGACGGCACGCCGCGCTACCTGCGGATGTACTCCCTCGACGTCTTCGACGGCGAGCAGTGGACGATGTCGGAGCCCAGGGGCCGCCCTGAGGACCGGACCTCCGACTCACCGATGCCACCGCCCCCAGGCCAGGGCGCGGACCTGCCCGTCACGCCGGCGACCCTCGACATCACGGTGAGCGAGCAGGTCAGGAGGCTGAGCTTCCTGCCGTTGCCCTACCCCGCGTCCAGGGTCGCGGTGGAGGGCGACTGGCGGCCCGACCGCGACACGCTCATGGTCTTCTCCACCAGGAACACCGCCGGGGGCCTGACCTACCAGGTGGTCACCGCCGAGCCCGAGCCCACGGCGGAGAGGCTCAAGGCGGCGGATCCGGCGGATCCGGCGATCAGGGAACGGTACCTGGCGTTGCCCGAGAGCCTGCCCGAGGAGATCAGGGAACTGGCCACCCGGGTGACCAAGCGTGACTCCAGCCAGTACGAGCAGGCGATCCAGCTGCAGGAGTTCTTCACGGAGAAGGGCGGATTCACCTACAGCCTGGCCACCCAGGGACACGACGGCCCGGCGCTGACCGACTTCCTGATCCGCAACCGGACCGGTTACTGCGAGCAGTTCGCCGCCTCCATGGCGGTGCTGGCGCGTGTCCTGGGCATCCCCTCCCGGGTCGCCATCGGCTACACCGGCGGCGGCAGCCTGTCCGGGCAGTGGCAGGTGCGCACCCATGACTCGCACGCCTGGCCCGAGCTGTACTTCGAGGGAACCGGGTGGCTCCGTTTCGAGCCCACGCCGACGGGCGGGGCGGGCCAGGGCAGCGCGACGGTCCCCTCCTACACCCGGCCCGAGGTGGCGTCGGCCACCCCCGACGAGCCGATCACGGCCCCGTCGGCGGACCCCGGCGACTCCGACCCCACCGGCGGGGCGGCGGCCGGCCGCCGTGACCGGACGCTCGACCTCGACTCCGGCGGCCTGCCGGTCGCACTGGACGAGGGCATGCCGCCGGCCGCGCGAATCGGCATCGGAGTCGTGATCGCGCTGCTGGTCGCGCTGATCCCGGCGATGATCCGCTGGCAGCTGCGGGCCCGCCGCGGCAGGTACCACACCCGGCGGGTCAGGGATCCCGACGGGGAGGATCCGGCCGGCGCCACGGCGCTCAGGGGCATCCGGCGGGAGTCGGCGGTGAGGGCGTCCTGGGCCGAACTCGACGACGCCCTGTGCGACTACGGGATGTCGCGGCAGGCGAGTGAGAGCCCGCGCGCGCTGGCCAGGCGGCTGACCGAGCAGTACGGGTTCGAGCCGGAGGCCGCCGCCGCGCTGGAAAGGATCACCTCGGCGGTGGAGCGGATGCTCTACGCCAGGACCCCGGGTGAGACCGGCACGCTCCGTGCGGACCTGCGAAGTGTGCGGCGGGCGCTGGCCGCCACCGTGACCCGTGGCAGGCGGATCAGGGCCGTGCTGCTGCCGCCCTCCACGCTCCTGCGGATGCGAGGGCTCGGCGGGCGGGTGCTGGACGGCTTCGACCGGCTGGAGAACATCCGGCTCCGCAGGCCGACCGGGAGGGGCGCCTGAGCAAGGCGGATTCACCGGATGGCAGGGGCCGCTTCCAATCGGGAGCGGCCCTTGTCGTCAGGGGGTCGGGGAGGAGATCCGCCGCCGCGAACGGCGGCGAGCCCGGCGGCTAGTGCTCGTCGTTACGACGGCGCCAGCGCTCCTCCATGCGTTCCATGAAGCTCTGGCGGGAGCCACCGCGGCGTCCCCCCTTGCCCCGCGGCTGATCGGACGGTACGGCCGCGCCGGCCTCACCGAACCCGTTCATCCGCTTCCAGCTGGACAGACCCCACAGACACGCGGCGAGCATGACCACGAAACCGCCGACGCCGAGCGGGATGTTGATGATCACAACGCCGACCATCAGCAGGACGACACCCAGGATGAAGCCGATGGAGGCCTTCACCAGGCGGCGCCTGTAGTGGCTGCGGGGATCACTGATCCTGACGGTGTTGGCCCACTTCGGGTCCTCGGCGTAGAGTGCCTGCTCGATCTGGTCGAGCAAGCGCTGCTCGTGCTCAGAGAGCGGCACGGCGCCTCCCAAGGACAGCCCCAGGACGGGGAAGACGGTGACGGACGACACGGGGTGTCCGAACCTCGCGGTCGGTTATCCCCAGAATACGAGGCTGTAGACGTAGACGAAAGAAAACGTCCAACGTAGTCCAAACCGGAGGCCGCGTCATGGGTCTATTCCATCAAACGGCGGGCGAACAAGGGAGGCCGGGAGCACCGCATTGTGACCGAATCTGCGGGCGGCCCTGTCCATCGCCTGCTCGGCCTCCCGCCAGCCCGTCTCACGCTCTCCGAGGCCGAGCTGCCTGCTCGCCCCGTCGGCCGGGCTGAGGTTCTCCACCCGTACTCCGACCAACCTCAGCTGGACGTTCTCCAGGCCGGAGGCGGTGTAGAGGGCGCAGGCGACGTCGTACAGGATCTTGGCCACGTCCGTGGGCTCGTGCAGGCTCCGGGAGCGGGACAGGGTGGTGAAGTCGGCACGGCGGAGCTTGACGCTGACCGTGCGGCCGACGCTGCCCCCCTGCCTGAGCCTGGCCGCGACCCGCTCGGAGAGCCGGAGAAGCTCCCTGCGGATCTCCACGGGGTCCGCGACGTCTGTGGCGAATGTCTCTTCCGCGCCGATGCTCTTGTCCGGAACGTGCGGGGTCACCGGGCGCTCGTCGCGCCCCCAGGCGAGCGCCGCGAGGTGCTCGCCCGCCGCCTGGCCCAGCTCGCGCCGGAGCGTGTCCACCGGGACCCTGGCGAGGTCGCCGACCGTCTTGATGCCGAGCCGGGCCAGCGACCGCTCGGTGCGCTCCCCGACACCCCACAGCGCCGCCACCGGGAGCGGGTGCAGGAAGTCGACCACCCGGTCGGCGGGCACCACGAACAGCCCGTCCGGCTTGCAGTGGCGCGAGGCGAGCTTTGCCACGAACTTGCTGTTGGCGACTCCCACCGAGCAGGTGACGCCCTGCTCGCGCACGACCTGCTCACGGATCATCCGGGCGATCTCCGCCGGGGGGCCGAGGCGCTTGCGTGCCCCGCCGACGTCCAGGAACGCCTCATCGGAGGCTATCGGCTCGACCTCGGGGGTGAAGGTTCGGAAGATCTCCATGACACGCCGGGAGACCTCCGCGTACTTGCCACGGCTCGGCGGGATGATCACCGCGTGAGGGCAGAGCCGTCGGGCCCGGGTCATGGGCATGGCCGAGTGCACCCCGAACCTCCGGGCCTCGTAGGTGGCACTGAGCACCACCCCGCGCGCGCCGGGCGCGCCGATGATGACGGGGGCTCCGCTGAGCTCGGGGCGCTCGCGCAACTCGACACCGGCGTAGAAGGCGTCCATGTCGACATGGAGGATCGGGCAGCCGGTGTCGTCCGTTCCCAGATCCGATTCCGGGCGCGGCATCTGCTGCTTTCTCGACACGACGCCATCCTACGGGAACACGCGTTCGATGTGGTGCTCACCGGTGGCCAAGCACGTGCAGTTGGGTCGCGATGTCGCGGAGCACCGGGTGCACCGCCGCCGCCTGCTCCAGGTCGACCAGGGCGCGTGCGGCTCCGGGTTCGCCGTCGAGCAGCCTGCTGGGCACCAGGTCGGCGAAGATCCGCACACCGTGCACCTCGCCGGGCGCGAAGCCGGTCACGGTGAGCAGCCGCTCCAGTGCCTCCCGGGTGAAGCGCCTGGGTGTGGGGTCGCGGTCACCCCAGCGGCCCTCGGGGTCGTCCAGGGCCCGGCGGGCCTCGTCGAAGCGTCCGGCGAAGGCCCGGTGCAGCGCGGCGGCGAGCGGGTTCGCGGCGAGCACGCTGATCACGCCGCCCTCGCGCAGCAGGTCGGCCATGGCCGTCACCGCGCCGATCGGATCCTCCACGTACTCCAGCACGCTGTGGCAGAGCACCAGGTCGGCGCCACCGCTCGGGAGCAGCTCCCCCAGGTCCGCGGCGTCCCCCTGCAGGGCGCGCACCTGCACCCCCGCCTCCGCCGCACGGCGCTCCAGCGCGGCGAGCGAGTCGGGGCTGGGGTCGACGACCGTCACGGCGTGGCCCAGGTCGGCCAGGGGAACGGCGAAACCACCCGTGCCGCCCCCGGCGTCGACGATGTCGAGCCGATCACGGCCCGTCGCGGCCACCCGCTCGGCCAGCACGGCGCTCAGGACGTCCCATACGACCGCGGTGCGGACCGCCGGGGTGCCTGCGTGCCGTGAGATGCCTACGGCGTGCAACTTCAGATCGCCTCCTCATACGTGACGAGCCCAGCCTACGCCGCGCGTCCCCCGGCGCGGCCCAAGGACTATCCACACTCGTAATTGATCGAGTCTTTTTCCCCGGATGGACGGACCCGGCCGTCCGGCCACGAGGAGGGCGGTCGGGGCCGCGGGGACCGGCCCGTGCGGGTGCGGGGTGTGCGGGTGGATGAGGAGCCGTGCGGGTGCGCGCCGAGGCGGGGAGACGGGGACCGGCTCCCCGCGGGGCGCGGTCAGAGCGTCAGCGACGGCTTGAGCTGCTTGAACCTGGCCATCAGGCCGTTGACGAACTGCGGCGACTCGTCGGTCGACAGCTCGGAGGCCAGGCTGACCCACTCACTGATGACGACGCCCTCGGGGACGTCGGGCATCCACAGCAGCTCGTAGGTGCCGCCGCGCAGCAGGTTGCGGTCGACCGCGGGCATGCGGTCGAGCGTCCAGCCGTCGGCGTAGGCGGTGATCAGCTCGTCGATACGTGCCCGGTGCCTGCACACGCCTTCGACGATCGTCGTGGTGTACTCGTTCACGGGCGGCTCGGCCCGCTCCAGGCGCTCGGCGAGAACGCTGAGCGGGTCCTCGCTCCGTGCCTCCGCCTCGAAGAGGATGTCCAGCGCGCGCCTGCGCGCCTTACCCCGTGCCGACATCAGGCGCGGCCGAGATAATCGCCGGTGCGGGTGTCGACCTTGACCTTCTCACCGGTGGTGATGAACAGCGGCACCTTGATCTCGGCACCGGTCTCCAGCTTGGCGGGCTTGGTGCCGCCGGTGGAGCGGTCGCCCTGGAGGCCGGGCTCGGTCTCGGCGACGATCAGTTCGACGGCCGCGGGCAGGTCGACGTAGAGGACGTTGCCCTCGTTGATCGCCACGGTGGCCAGCATGTTCTCCAGCAGGTAGTTGGCGGAGTCGCCGACCGCGACCCTGGAGACATGGAGCATGTCGTAGGTCTCGGTGTCCATGAAGACGTAGTCGTCGCCGTCCATGTACGAGAACTGCATCTCGCGCTTGTCGACGTTGGCCACCTCGACCTTGACGCCCGCGTTGAAGGTCTTGTCGACGACCTTGCCCGATAGCACGTTCTTGAGCTTGGTGCGGACGAACGCGCCGCCCTTGCCGGGCTTGACGTGCTGGAACTCCACGACAGCCCAGAGCTCACCGCCGTCGAGCTTGAGCACCAGGCCGTTCTTGAGGTCGTTCGTCGTCGCCACTAGTTCTCTCCTGCGTACGGCCGCTCTTAGAGGACGAGCAGCTCTTTGGTCGTCCGGATGAGAAGTTCCGGCCCGCCGTCACGCGCCACGAGCGTGTCCTCGATGCGGACACCGCCCTTGCCGGGAAGATATACCCCAGGTTCAACCGTGACCGGAACTCGGTCCTCTATTCTAGCGTGCTCGTGGTCAGGCTCTGGCTTTCGCGGAGACAGGAACGGCTTCTCGTGGATCTCCAGCCCGACCCCGTGGCCGAGACCGTGCTTGAAGAACTCCCCGTATCCCGCCTCGGCGATCAGGTCGCGGGCCGCGGCGTCCACCTCGTGGAGCGCCGCACCGGTCCGCACCGCCCGGCAACCGGCCCGCTGGGAGGCGCGGACCAGGTCGTACAGCTCGCGCTGCCAGTCGGCGGGCTCGCCGATCGCCACGGTTCTGGTCATGTCGGCGTGGTAGCCCTCATGCAGCGCCCCGAAGTCCATGGTGACCAGGTCTCCGCGCTCCAGCGGCCGGTCCGAGGGCGAATGGTGCGGGATCGCGCCGTTGGGCCCGCTCGCGACGATCGTGTCGAAGGCGAGCCCGTCCGCGCCCAGCTCGGCCATCCGGCGCTCCAGCGCCCTGGCGACCTCCTTCTCGGTCAGCCCCGGGCGCAGTTCGGGCAGGACCTCGGCGAAGGCCCGGTCGGTGAGCTCGCACGCGGTGCGGATGAGATCGATCTCGGTGTCGTCCTTGACCATGCGCACCGCCTCCACCAGCCCGGAGAGGCGCAGGTGGCCGCCGCCCAGCCTGAAGTAGGTGGCGACCGACATGTGGTCGGCCTCGACCCCGGTCCGGCCGCTCTCCGGCAGCAGCGCCCCGGCGACGTCGGACTCCTCGACCACCTCTATGTCGGCGCACAACCGCCGGGCGGCCCCGATGTAGCGGGAGTCGGTGGCCAGTGTGGCGCCGCCGTCGGCCCGGATCAGGACCGCCGCGTTGGAGCTGGCCAGGCCGGTCAGGTAGCGCACGTTCACGCCGCCGGTGACCAGGATCGCATCCGCCTCGTGAGCGGGGAGCAGGGCCGCGAGGTTCTCGCGGCGCTGTACGTGGATGACGGTCATGGCACGCATGCTATTGGCCGATTTGACCAATGTCGTCACCTTGACCCGATCTCGTCGGCCCCCTCACGGAACCTGGACCCGCCGATCACACGCCCGCCGGGTCCCGGTCCCCGCGAGGGGGTCAGGAGGCGAGTTCCCTGACCTTCTCGATGAGCCGGAGGCGCTCCGCGTGGGTGCGTCCCAGCGGGGCGACGTTGATGGTCGTGACACCCGACTCGCGCATCGCCTGCAGCCGCTCCCTGACATGCCCCTCCGGGCCGATCAGCGACATCTTCTCCAGCATCTCCTGCGGAACGAGCGCGGCGGCCTCGTCCTTCTTCCCCTCCAGGTAGAGGTTCTGGATCTGCTCGGCCTCCTTCTCGTAGCCGTACCTGCGGGCGAGGTCGTTGTAGAAGTTCCTGCCCTTGGCCCCCATCCCGCCGATGTAGAGGGCGGCCATCGGGCGGCCCAGCTCCAGCCAGCCCGAGACGTCGTCGCCGATGGCCAGCGACGCCTGGGCGATCACGTCCAGCTCTCCCAGCGCCGGGTCCCGCCTGGCCCGGCCCGCCGCCAGGGAGGCGCCCCACACCTCGGCGGCCTTCTCCGGCATGTAGAAGATCGGCTCCCAGCCCTCGGCCAGCTCGGCGGCCAGCTCGACGTTCTTGGGACCGATGGCGGCGATCACGACGGGGATGCGGTCGCGGAGCGGGTGGTTGATGAGCTTCAACGGCTTGCCGAGACCGGTCCCCCGATCCGCGGGGAGCGGGACGGTGTAGTGCCTGCCCTCGTAGTTCAGGCGCTCACGCCGCCACACCTGGCGGCAGATCTCGATGACCTCGCGGGTGCGTCCGAGCGGGGCGTGGTACGGGACGCCGTGGAAGCCCTCGATGACCTGCGGCCCCGAGGCCCCCAGACCGAGGGTGAAGCGGCCGTCGGAGACGTAGTCCAGGCCCGCCGCGGTCATGGCCAGCAGTGCGGGGGTGCGGGAGTAGATCGGCAGGATGCCGGAGGCGATCTGCAGCCTCTCGGTCTTGGCCGCGATGTAGCCCATCTGGCTGACCGCGTCGAAACTGTATGCCTCGGCGACGAAGACGATGTCGAGACCGGCCTTCTCGTAGTCGGCCAGTTCGGCCACCGTCTCCTTGAAGCCCCCCGAGTAGCTCAGGGCCATACCGATACGCATCGTGAGATCGTCCTTCCGCAGCGCCGACGAAACCGAATGTTGTTCCGTTGCCTTGGCTACAAAGGCTATCGACTCACCGCCGAAGCACCAAGCCCCGCACCGCCGGGCCGGTAGCCTACGCATTCCGGGGTAGAGGATCTTCGGCGGCGGCAAGGAGGGGTGTGCTGAGGCGGTCGATCATCGTGGTGGCGGGAGTCCTGGCCCTGATTCTCGGAGGGCACCGGTTCCTGCCGGAACTGGGCGGTTTCACTCCCGTGCTGGAGAGCCTCCTTCCCTGGCTCGGCGTCGCGATACCCGTCCTGCTGATCTGCGCGCTGGCCACCCGCTCATGGCAGGTGATCTTCGCGGCGCTGCTCCCGGCGACCGTCTGGGGTCTCATGTTCGGCCCGACGCTGCTGCGCAGCCCGCCCGGCGGTCCCAGCGACCTGTCGGTCGCCACGCTCAACGTGGGCGCGGCGAACGCCGACTCGGCCGAGGCCGTACGGTCGGTCTCCAAGGGCCGTGACCTGGTCGCGGTGCAGGAGCTGACTCCAGGAGGCCCGGCGGCGGAGGTCCTCAGCGAACGCTTTCCCCACCACTACCGGATCGCCACGGTCGGCCTGTGGAGCCGGTTCCCGATCGTCGAGGCCCGCAAGGCCGACATCGGCCTCGACTGGGCGCGGGCGCTGCGAGCGGTGGTCGCCACCCCCAAGGGGAGGCTGACCGTGTACGTCATGCATCTCGCCTCCGCCCGGCCGGGCCAGACCGCCCAGCGTGACGAGACCCTCGCCTACGCCCGCAGGATGATCGACAAGGACGACAGCGCGCGCCTGCTGCTGCTCGGCGACCTCAACACCGCCACCACCGACCGCAAGCGCTCCGGCCTGGTGCCGCCGCTGTCGGACGCCCAGCAGGAGGCCGGTACGGGATTCGGCTTCACCTGGCCCGCGGCCTTCCCCGTCACCCGCCCCGACCACATCCTCTACCGCGGCCTGACCGCCACCGGGGCGGGCGTCGAGCGGGCGGCGGGCAGCGACCACCGCGCCGCCTTCGCCTCGCTGCGCCTGACCTCCCGGAAACCGGACTGACCTGACCGGCCGGCCGGGTCTGAGGGGCCGGAAGGCCCGGAGAGGTCGGGCGACGAGGCCGGCACGGGCCCTCGGTCCCGGCGTCCGCCCGGATGGGACTCGGGATTCGGACAACGGCCCCGGGCCGCCAGGCCGGAACGGGCCGGTGCAGCCGCCCGGCTCAGCCGGGCCGGGCGGCTCGGGCGGCTCGGGCGGCCAGGCCGGAACGGGCCCGCAGCTCCGACAGATCCGCCGGGGTGTCGATGTCGGCCGGGTCCGCCACGTCGTCGCAGGGGACCGCGACGACCAGTTCGGGATGGGCCTTCAGGAACGGGCGTGCTCCGGCGTCGCCGGTCGCGAGCCGGGCGACCTCCGCGAAGTGCTCCCTGGCGATCAGCACCGGGTTCCGCCGCGCCCCGCCGTAGGTGGCGACGGCGACCGAGGCACCCCGCTCCGCGGCCCGGATGAGCCGCTCCACCGCCGCCGGGCCGACGAACGGCTGGTCCACCAGGCTGATCACCACGTGCTCGGCGGTGGCGGGGATCGCGCCCAGACCGGCCCTGAGCGAGGATCCCATTCCCAAGGCCCAGTCCGGGTTGTGAACGGTCACCGCCCCCGGCACCCGGGCGGCGGCCGCCCCGAGCACCACGACCACGGACCGGCAGCCACCGTCCTGGAGCACCCTGACCCCCCGGTCCACCAGCCGTTCCCCGTCGAACTCCACCAGCGCCTTCGGCGTGCCGAGCCGCGAGCCGGACCCGGCGGCCAGCAGCAGTCCCGCGCTCGTCGTCCCCGCGGGTTCCGCCCCGACGGTCTCCCCAGGTACCTCTCCGGCCGCGCTCACGCGCCGGACCCGTCGCGGTGAACCGGGCCGTCGCCGTGGATCCGGCCGGAGCCGTCGGTCAGCGGCCTGCCCGAGCCGCCCCAGCGCAGCTGGATCAGCTCGGCGGCGATGGAGACCGCGGTCTCCTCGGGGGTACGCGCGCCCAGGTCCAGGCCGATCGGCGAGCGGAGCCGCTTCAGCTCGGCCTCCCCCAGCCCCGCCTGCGCGAGCCTGGCCAGCCGGTCCTCGTGCGTACGGCGCGATCCCATGGCGCCGACGTAGCCCGCCGGAGTGCGCAGGGCCACCTCCAGCAGGGGGACGTCGAACTTGGGATCGTGGGTGAGCACGCAGATCGCGGTCCGCTCGTCCACGGTGACCGAGGTGAGGTAGTCGTGCGGCCACTTGACGATCACCTCGTCGGCCTCGGGGAAGCGCTTGGCCGTGGTGAAGACCGGCCGGGCGTCGCACACGACCACGTGATAACCGAGGAACTTGCCGATCCTGGCGACCGCGGCGGCGAAGTCGATCGCGCCGAAGACCAGCATCCGGGGCGGCGGCGCGAAGGACTGCACGAAGACCGACAACTCGTCGAGCCGCCGCTCCCCCCGGCCCCCGTACCTGCGAACGCCCGTCAGCCCCTGCGCCAGCATGCCCCGTACGTCGTCGTCCACCGCCTCGTTCAGCCGGTCCACCCCCAGGGAGCCCGAGGAGCGGTCCGGCCAGATCACCCGGCGGCTGCCCACCGTGCCCGGCCCGGACAGGATCGTCGCCACCGCCACCGGCTCGTGCCCGAGCACCGAGGCGGCGACCGACCCCAGCTCGGGGAAGGTCTCCGCGGAGACCGGCTCGACGAACACGTCCAGGATGCCGCCGCAGGTCAGGCCGACGGAGAAGGCGTCGTCGTCGCTCACGCCGTACCGCTGCAGGACGGGCCTGCCCGAGGAGACCACCTCCTGGGCCAGCTCGTAGACGGCTCCCTCGACGCAGCCGCCCGAGACACTGCCCTCCGCCTCGCCGCCGAGCACCGCCATGGACGCCCCCGGCGGCCGGGGGGCGCTGCGGAAGGTGTCGACCACGGTGGCCAGGCCGAACGTCTCCCCCGCCTCCCACCAGCGCAGGACCTGCGACAGAACATCACGCACGCGTGCCTCCCAGCAGCATTGCCAGCTCTTCGAAGGCGGCCAGGCTGTGCCCGGCCACGAAGTCGTCGATGTGCGGAAGGGCGGCCCGCATGCCGGCGGTGAGCGGCTGGTAGCCCTCCTGCCCCTTGTGCGGGTTCACCCAGATCACCCGGTGGGCCGTCCGCGACAGCCTGGCCATCTCCGCCCCCAGCAGCGAGGCGTCGCCGCGTTCCCACCCGTCGGACGCGATCACCACCGTCGCGCCGGCCGCGTCGTTCCGGGCCAGCAGCCGCCGGAGCTCCTCTCCCAGCCGGGTGCCGCCGCTCCAGTCCGGAATGGCGCGGGAGACGGCGTTCATCGCGGCGGCCGGGTCGCGGTGGCTCAGCTCCGCGGTGAGCCGCGTCAGCCGGGTGCCCGCGCTGAACACCTCGGTGGCCCCGGGCTCCGACCTGACCAGCGCGTGGGCCAGGCGGAGCAGCGTGTCCGCGTACGGGGTCATGGAGCCGCTGACGTCGACCAGCAGCACGACCCTGCGGGGTCTGGTCCGGTGCGCGCGGTAGCGGAGACCGGCGATCTCCCCGCCTCTGCGCAGGGTCTCGCGGATCGTCGCCCTGCCGTCCAGCCGCCCCCGGCGCGAAGGCCTGAAACGTCGTGACCGGCGCCGTTCCCTGCCCGCCCGCAGCAGGGCGAGCAGCCGGTGCACCTCGGCCAGCTCCGGTCCCGTCATCCTGGCCACGTCACGGGTGCGCAGTACCTCCGTCGCGCTCGCGGTCGCCGCGAGCGCGGGGGAGTCACCGCTCTCCTCCCGGTCGGGCCCCCGCTGCGGCAGCACCGCGGTGTGCCGGGTGACGGTGATCGCCGCCGGTCTCGCGCGGCCCGCGCGCCGCCCCTCGAAGTAGGCCGCGAAGACCCGGTCGTAGCGGGGCAGGTCGTCGGCCGAGGCGCACAGCGTGAGCCTGCCCGCCCAGTAGACGTCGGTGGGCTCCGCGGCGTCCAGGTGGGTCAGGGCGCGGAGCAGGCCCTGGGTCCGCTCGTGATCGGCGGGCACCCCCGCGGCACGCAGGGTCCTGGCGAAACCGGTCATGACCGCGACCAGGTCCGCACCGCTCCCGGCGGCAAGGGCGGCGCCGTCATCCGCGGCGGGCGGGCCGCCGATGTCCCGATCCGCCGGGGCACCGGGCGCACCGGCGGGGAGGCCGCGGCCGTCAGCGCCGGGCCGCACCGAGGAATCCGTTCCCGAGCACGGTCTCGTGGTCCTCCCTGTGCTTGAGCAGGGCGCCCAGGGTGGCGGCCGCCACGTCGGGGTCGAGCTCGCGGGATCCGAGAGCCAGGAGCGCCTCGGTCCAGTCGAGGGTCTCGGCGATCCCCGGCGGCTTGATCAGGTCGGCCGCGCGGAGCCGGCCCGTCGCGTGAGCGACCTGCTCGGCCAGGATCGCGGAACAGTCGGGGAGCCGCCTGCGCAGGATCGCCACCTCCCGCTCGAAGGAGGGGTGTTCCAGCCAGTGGTAGAGACAGCGCCGTTTCAGGGCGTCGTGTACCTCACGGGTGCGGTTGGAGGTCAGCACGACCACCGGCGGCCGCGCGGCACGGACCGTGCCGATCTCGGGAATGGAGATCGCGAAGTCCGAGAGCACCTCCAGCAGGATCGCCTCGAACTCCACGTCGGCGCGGTCGACCTCGTCGATGAGCAGCACCGAGGGCTGGGTCTCGATCGCCTTCAGCAACGGCCTGGCGATCAGGAACCTCCGATCGTAGACCTCCCCCTCCAGCCGGGCGGCGTCGGCGATCCCCCCCGCCTCCGCCGCCTTCAGGTGCAGGAGCTGGCGGGCGAAGTCCCAGTCGTAGAGCGCCTGGGAGGCGTCCAGCCCCTCGTAGCACTGCAGGCGGATCAGCGGCGCCCCGAGCAGCGCGGCCAGGGTCCTGGCCAGCTCGGTCTTGCCGACTCCGGCCTCGCCTTCGAGCAGTAGCGGGCGGCCCATCCGCAGCGCCAGGAAGGCCGCCGTGGCGAGCCCCTTGTCGGCCAGGTAGGACCGCTCGTCGAGCAGCTCCGCCAGCTGCTCGGGGGACTCCACGTCAGATGCCTCGATTGTCCGCCTCACCACCACCTCAGGTTACGCCCGGAGGCCGGGTTCCCGCGTGGTCGCGCCGTACCCGCGGCACCGGGAGTCCCTCGCTTCACAGGACGGCGCCGGGTACCGAGGACGGACAGGCGTACCGCCGTCCCTCGAAGAAGTATCCTCAGCCCCTGTGAAGAACCTCCTCGGCCAGATCAACACCCCGTCCAGGGTCGTCGTGGTGGCGTTCCTGGCCGTGGTCATCACCGGTACCGGGCTGCTGTCGCTGCCGGTGGCGGTCGAGGAGGGTCAGCATGTCTCGTGGACGTCGGCCCTGTTCACCGCCACCTCCGCGGTCTGCGTGACCGGGCTGGCCATGCACGACACCGCGGCGCACTGGTCGTTCTTCGGCGAGATCGTGCTCCTGGTGCTGATGCAGATCGGCGGCTTCGGGATCATGACGCTCTCCTCGATCCTGGCCGTGCTCGTCTCCGGCAAGCTCGGCCTGCGCGCCCGCCTGAACACCCAGGCGGAGACCAAGACCCTCGGGCCCGGCGACGTGCGACGGGTGATCGTGGGGGTCGCCAAGGTCACGGTGATCGCCGAGGTGCTGACCGCCACCGTGCTCGCCGCCCGCTTCGTGACCGGGTACGGGGAGCCGGTCGGACGCGCCATCTATTACGGGATTTTTCACGCGATCTCAGCATTCACCAATGCCGGGTTCGCCCTCTGGTCGGACAGTGTCATGGGGTTCGTCACCGACCCGTGGATCTGCCTCCCGCTCGCACTGGCGGTGATCGCCGGAGGTCTCGGCTTCCCGGTCTACGCCGTCCTGAGGGAGAACTGGCGCCGTCCGTCGCGCTGGACGCTGCACGCCAAGATCACGCTGTGGATGACCGCGGTGCTGCTGCTCGGCGGGACGCTGGCCGTCACCGCCATCGAATGGAGCAACCCCGGCACGATGGGCGGTCTCTCCCCCGGGCTGCGGATCATGGCCGGGTTCTTCCACAGCACGATGACCCGCAGCGGCGGCCTGAACTCCATCGACACCTCCCAGATGAGCGAGAACTCCTGGCTGGTCAGCGACGTGCTGATGTTCATCGGCGCGGGCAGCGCGGGCACCGCGGGCGGCATCAAGGTGACGACGTTCGCACTTCTGGGCTTCGTGATCCTCGCCGAGCTGCGCGGCGAGCCCGACGTCTCGGCGGGCCGCCGCCGCGTCCCCGAGCAGCTCCAGCGCCAGGCCCTGACGATCGCGCTGCTGAGTGTGGCGTCGGTCGCGGTGGGAACGTTCGCGTTGATGATGGCGACCCCCTTCAAGCTCGACCGCGTACTGTTCGAGGTGATCTCCGCCTTCGGCACGGTCGGGCTGTCGACGGGGATCACCGCCGACGTCGGCACCGCGGGGCACCTGATCCTGACCGTCCTGATGTTCGTCGGGCGGCTCGGCCCGGTGACCCTGGGCGCGGCGCTGGCGCTGCACGTCCAGACTCGTCGGTTCCGCTATCCGGAGGAGCGTCCCCTCGTTGGTTGACAAGAAGAACCGCAGCGACGCGGTCGTGGTCATCGGTCTCGGGCGGTTCGGCGGCGCGCTGGCGGCGGAGCTGGTGAGCCGCGACGTCGAGGTGCTCGGCGTGGACAACGACCCCAAGAACGTCCAGTACTTCTCCGGCAGGCTGACCCACGTGGTGTGCGCGGACTCCACGGACCCGGACGCCCTCCGGCAGCTCGGTGTCGAGGAGTTCGGCCGGGCCGTGGTCGGCATCGGCACCGACATCGAGTCGAGCATCCTGACCACCTCGATCCTGACCGACCTGGGGGTGGCGGACATCTGGGCCAAGTCGATCAGTCTGCAGCACAGCCGGATCCTGCAGCGGGTCGGCGCGCACCGCGTGGTGCAGCCGGAACACGACATGGGCGAGCGGGTCGCGCACCTGGTCATGGGGCGGATGCTGGACTATCTGGAGGTCGACGAGGGCTACGCCCTGATCAAGACCATGGCGCCCGGGTGGGCGGACGGCAAGAGCCTGGCCCGGCTGGGCATCCGCAGCGAGTACGGGGTCACCGTGGTCGGCATCAAGAAGCCCGGCGGCGGGTTCACCTACGCCACCTCCGAGACGGTGGTGCAGAGCGGCGACATCCTGCTCGTGGCGGGCGACACCGACAAGACCGAGCGGTTCGCCGAGGAGACCTGAGCGCCGAGAACCCCGGATCCGGCGCGTTCAGGCGGTGACGGCGGCGTCGAGGTGACCGGACCGCCGGCGGTTCAGCGGGCCTCGTCCGCCTCGCCGCGCTCCCTGATGAGGGCGGCGAGCTCGCCGACCTGGCGCGTCGTGCGCTTCTTCTCCGACCCCTGCAGGCCCATGGCGCCGACCGTGATCCCGTCGGCAAAGTCGATCTTCGCCCAGGGCTCGTGGTCGGTCAGGGTGACCCCGAGCACCTCGGCCCACTCGTAACGGCGCACCCTCAGCGGGTTGACGACGGTGATCCCCCGCTCGTCGGCCTCCACCCGGCACCGCCCCAGCAGGTGGAGGGCCCCGGCGATGAGAAGGCCCAGCACGAGCATCCCGATCCTGTCGGCCGGCGTGAACGGCGCCGGCAGGAAGATCGCCATCAGGATGGCGCCGAGCGTGATCACACCTGCGAAGCCGTAGGCCACGATCCGCCCGCTCTTGGGCCGCCAGACGACGGGCAACGGGGGCGGGGAGACGCTCTCCGGGCTCACTCTCAGATCACGATCCTTCGGGAAACCACCGATCAAAACGGCTGTGACGGCTGGTCACGGTGCCGATGGCAACCTATCGCACGTCCCCGCCGCACCGATCACACGGCGCGGCGGGGTGCGTCCGGGTGCTCTAGGAGCGGAGTTCGCGCAGCAGCAGCGCCGTCTCCAGCGCCGCGACGGTGGCCTCGTAGCCCTTGTCCTCGTGGCTGCCCGGCACCCCCGACCTGTCCACGGCCTGGTCGAGGGACTCGCAGGTCAGCACTCCGTTTCCGACCGGGACCTGCTCGTCGAGGGAGATCCGGGTCAGGCCCGCGGTGACGGAGTCGCAGACGTAGTCGAAGTGGGCGGTCTCACCGCGGATCACGGCTCCGAGGGCGACGACCGCGTCGCAGCGCTTGGCCAGGGCCTGCACCACGACCGGGATCTCCAGTGATCCGGCCACCCGGACCACGCTCACCTCCGCGCCGCTGTCCTCTCCGGCCCGCACGGCCCGCGCCACGAGCTGATCGGTGATCTCCCCGTGCCACCGGGCGGCCACGATGCCGACGGTCAGCCCCCGCGCGTCCACGGCCGACGCCACCGGCCGTCCTGTCCCACTCATCCGATCAACCCGCTCCGCTCGCGGTTCGCGTTCGCGAACACCCCGTCCATACCGGCTCCTTCGCCACGCTCACTCATTGGCGCTCCTGGGGGATGTCGTGGCCAAGGCGGTCGCGCTTGACCGACAGGTACTTCTCGTTGTAGGGGTTCATCGCCACCGGCATGGGCTCACGGCCGATCACCTTGATGCCGTAGCCGTCCATGCCGCGCAGCTTGGCCGGATTGTTGGTCAGCAGCCGGATCGACTTCACCCCCAGGTCCGCGAGGATCTGCCCGGCGTTGGAGAACTCCCGCGCGTCCACCGGCAGTCCGAGCTCCAGGTTGGCGTCGACCGTGTCGCTGCCGGCGTCCTGGAGACTGTACGCCCGCAACTTGGCCAGCAGCCCGATGCCGCGCCCCTCGTGCCCGCGCAGGTAGACGATCACGCCTCGGCCCTCGGCGGCGATCCGGGACATCGCGTGCTCCAACTGCACCCCGCAGTCGCACCGCAGCGACCCGAGCACGTCGCCGGTCAGGCACTCGGAGTGCGCCCGGACCATGACGTTCTCGCCGTCCTCGATGTCGCCGAAGACCAGGGCCAGGTGCTCGCCGCCGTCCACCGAGCTCGCGAAGCCGTAGGCCCGCCACACGCCGAACCTGTTCGGCAGCAGGGTCTCGGCGACCCTGGTCACCATCCGCTCGGTCCTGCGCCGGAACTCCACCAGCTGCTCGATCGAGACGAGCGCCAGGTCGTGCTCGTCGCAGAAGCGGCGCAGCTCCGGCAGCCGCATCATGGTCCCGTCGTCGTTGACGACCTCGGCGAGCACGCCGGACTCGCTCAGCCCGGCGAGCCTGGCCAGGTCCACGGCCGCCTCGGTGTGACCGCGCCTGACCAGGACACCGCCCTCCCGGTAGCGGAGCGGGAAGACGTGACCCGGCCGTACCAGCTCGGACGGGTCGGTCGCGGAGTCGGCCAGCAGACGGATCGTGCGGGCCCGGTCGGCGGCGGAGATCCCGGTGCTCACCCCGTCCCTGGCGTCCACGCTGATCGTGTAGGCGGTGCGCAGGCGCTCCCTGTTGTCGTGCACCATCAGCGGCAGGCCGAGCCGGTCGAGGTCCTCACCGCGCATCGGCACGCAGACCACGCCGCTGCTGTGCCGGATGGTGAAGGCCAGCAGTTCCGGCGTGGCCTTGGCCGCGGCGAAGATGATGTCGCCCTCGTTCTCCCGGTTCTCGTCGTCGACGACCACGACCGCCTTGCCCTCGCGGGTGTCGGCGATCGCGCGTTCGATCGGGTCCAGCTTGATCACACGGCCTCCTCGGGGACGAGCACGGTCCGCGACCTGTGCTCCTTGAGCCAGTTGACGAATTCGACCGGGACCGGCACGGGTGCCTCGAATCCCGCTTCCGCCCGGTTCACCGTTCGTCCCCCCGGCCGGCCTGGCCGTCCGTGCTCGGGGGGGCGTACGCGCCGACGAGCTTCTCGACGTGCTTGGCGATCACGTCGACCTCGAGGTTCACCGGGTCTCCGGGCTGCTTGGCACCGAGGGTGGTCAGGCGCAGGGTGGTGGGGATGAGGCTGACGGTGAAGCCGCCGGAGCCGACGCTCACCACGGTCAGGCTGATGCCGTCGACCGTGATCGACCCCTTCTCGACCACGTAGCGGTCGAGGTCGGGCGGGAGGGAGACGCGGACGACCTCCCAGTGCTCGCCGGGCTCCCGCGACAGCAGGACGCCCGTCCCGTCCACGTGACCCTGCACGATGTGGCCGCCCAGGCGCTGGTCGGCGCGGACCGCGCGCTCCAGGTTGACCGGGGAGCCGGGCCTCAGCGCGCCGAGGGAGCTGCGGTCGAGGGTCTCCTTCATCACGTCGGCGGTGAAGACCTCACCGGCCACGTCCACCACGGTCAGGCAGACGCCGTTGACGGCGATCGAGTCGCCGTGCCCGGCGTCCGAGGTGACCGTCCTGCCCCGGATGGACAGCCGGGCCGCGTCGCCCAGCTGCTCGATCCCGGCGATCTCCCCCAGCTCTTCGACGATTCCGGTGAACATTCACAGCTCCTTGCGGGGGACCGCGCGAAGGCGGGCGGCCGAGGTGTCGCGGGACCGGAGACGGAACGTCGCCGACGGGCGGGAAGCCGCGTGGGGGCCGTCGGGGCCCGCGCTCGGAGAGCGGGACAGGCCGGTGCGCCCGGTCAGGAAATGGTGGGGGCCGGCGGCGCCATGCCCGTGGGGGGCGTACCCGGCCGCTGGGCGCGTCCGCGTTCGATCAGTCACCCGAGGTCTCCTACTCGCCAGTAGCTGTCTGCCACGGCGGGCCCCGGGGAATTCGACAGGTGCGTACACCCGATCAGCGGAGGGCGCCAAAGGGCACTCTCCGCTCGCGCGCTTCCTCCCATCCGGACTCTAACCGTCGGTCCTGGAGTTTCACCAGGTCAACCGGCCGATGGATTCGACCGGGTCGCGGACTGTAACCGCCGGCTCGGAATTTCACCGACCCCGGAGCACGCTGCTCTGCCTTGCCTCGGGAAGCGCGCCACAGCCGACCCGCTTCCCGTACACCAGTGTGCCATGTCCGGCAAACCGCACCGCACACCCCTCCAGCATATGAACCAAGCGAGCGCTTGGTCAAGTTATGCCGCGTGCTCGGCGATCACCTTCCGAGCCCTCCTCGCGTCCGGGGAGTAGCGCACCGGGGCGGGCACCAGACCGATGCCGGTGTGCAGCGCCCGCAGGGAGGCCGTCGCCCACAGGTCCCCCAGCGGGGTCGCGGGCAGCCCGTAGAGCCTGCGGGCCCAGCGCGGCAGGGTCGCGAAGGCGAGCAGGGTGACCATGGGAAACACCGGCTTCAGCGGGGTCAGGCGCGCCGGGAGCGGCGCGTTGAGCGACTGTCTGAGCGGGTGGGGCACCTCGGGCGCGAAATAGAGACCCGGACGGCAGGCCCGGATGTAGTCGTCCATCTCGCCGACCGAGCCGGGCACGTCCTCGGGGCGCAGGCCGACGACCTCGGCCGCGCGGCGCCACTCCGCGACGAACCTGTCGGCCTCCGCACCGCTCAGGCGCACTCCGGCCCGCCGGGCGACCGACAGGTAGGAGTCGACCTCGCCGACATGGACCCAGAGCAGCGCGGCGGGGTCGTCGAGGCGGAACCGCTCGCCGGTGTCGGGGTCGAGGGCGGTGAGGCTCGCGTGGATCTTCCTGACCCTGGCCCCCGCGCGGGCGACCTCCTCGGTCGTGCCGTAGGTGCGCACCCGGACGAACTCGGTGGTGCGCGCGAAGCGGGACCAGGCCTCCGCGGGGTCCATGAGCGCCGAGTTCTGCGCGACCCCGCGCATCGCCCGGGGGTGCAGACCCTGCATGAGCAGCGCCCTGAAGCCTCCGACGAGCAGGATCGGCTCGCCCATCACCTTCCAGGTCACCGAATCCGGCCCGAACAACCCGTGATCCATACGCCGCCTCCCTCGTAAGTGGTTAATTACGTTACCTGAGGGGGTCTGGGCACACATGTCCCGGGCCTGTGACACAAGCGGAACGGGATCCAGACGAGGGTGTCACGACCAGGTCATCAAAGTGTCACAGATCCGTGAAAAGCAGCTTTTAAGTGCCTCGATTCTTTCACTCCACCCCCCCACCGCGTCAACGGAATTGAAGCTACAAACAGATGGAAATTACACAACAATAAAATGAGCAAGGACCAGACCATTGATTTGACCTTGACTGTTTTGCGATGGTTCCAGGGATCAGGCTCAACCATGCTCGTTGGGAGCGCCCGCACGATGACCATCCCTGCACCAGCCGCGTCCACCACCGTGGAACCCCCCGCGGTGAAGACACCGGAGACGGTGGGCCGTTCCCCCGGCCAGTTGATGTGGCTGCGCTTCCGCCGCGACCCCACCGGCATCGCCTCGGCCGGCGTGGTGATCTTCTTCTTCCTTGTCGCGATCCTCGCGCCGGTCATCTCCTGGCTCTACGGCAAGGACCCCTACACCCTCTACGGCCAGGACACCCCGGGACTGCTGAACGACTTCGGCTACCCGGTGCTGCCCAACGGCGGCATGAGCTCGGACTTCTGGTTCGGCGTCGAGCCGAACCTGGGCCGGGACGTGTTCATGCAGCTCGTCTACGGGATCAGGACCTCGTTGTTGATCGCGATGGTCGCGACGGTCCTCATCTCGGTGATCGGCATCGTCATGGGCATCGTCGCCGGGTACGCCGGAGGTAAGACCGACTACTTCATCGGCCGGCTGATCGACCTCGTCCTGTCGTTCCCCTCGACCCTGTTCATCATCGCGTTCATGCCGGTGGTGGAGAACCTCTTCGTCGACCCCTCCGAGGAGACCCCGGTCTGGCTGCGGGCGGTGACGCTCATCACCCTGCTGACGGCCTTCGGCTGGGCCGGCATCGCCCGGCTGCTGCGCGGCCAGGTGCTCTCCATGCGCGAGCGGGAGTTCGTCGAGGCCGCCAAGGTGACCGGCGCCTCCCCCGCCCGGATCATCTTCAAGGAACTGCTGCCCAACCTGTGGACGCCGATCCTGATCCAGTCGACCCTGCTGCTGCCCGCGATGGTGACCGCCGAGGCGGCCCTGTCCTTCCTGGGCGTCGGGATGATCGAGCCCATCCCCGACTGGGGCCGAATGTTCCTGCGGGGCACCCAGGTCTACCAGAACGACATCACCTTCCTGATCTTCCCCGGCGCGGCTCTGCTGATCTTCGTCATCGCGTTCAACCTGCTCGGTGACTCGGTCCGCGACGCCTTCGATCCCAAGCTCAAGCGTTAGATCCGATAGGAGAGAGATGAAAGTCCGTACGCGGTCAGCGATGGCCGTACTCGCCATAGGCGCGCTCGCACTCACCAGCGCGTGCGCCGAGGGCAACCAGGGCGCCCCCGCCGCTCCCAGCGGCTCGGCCGGCGCGTCCGCCCCCGCCGTGGAGGCCTACAAGGCGCCGACCATCACGGTCGGCACCGCGGAGGACTCCAAGGGTCCCGCCATCGAGCCGGAGGGCGTCGTCAAGGGCGGCACCGTCACGATGATCGACCGGGACGACTTCTCCCACATGGACCCGGGCCAGCTCTACGTCAACACCGAGACGAACTTCTCCCTCCTGATCGCGCGTACCCTGACCGGCTACAAGCGCACGGGCAAGAGCGAGTACAAGCTGGTCGGCGACCTGGCCACCGACACCGGCACCCCCTCCGACGGCGGCAAGACCTGGACCTTCACCCTCAAGGACGGGGTGAAGTGGGAGGACGGCACGCCCATCACGTCCGAGGACGTGAAGTGGAGCATGGAGCGGACGTTCGCCTCCTTCATCACCCAGGGCCCGACCTACATCCAGCAGTGGCTGACCGAGGTCGACCACAAGAAGGCCTACCAGGGCCCCTACGACGGCAAGCGCCTGGACAGCATCGAGACGCCGGACGACAAGACGATCGTCTACAAGTTCAAGACGCCGCACGCCGACGCCAACTACGCCTTCGCCATGGGCGGCTACGGCATCGTGCCCAAGGCCAAGGACACCAAGGAGAAGTACGACAAGGCCCCCGTCTCCAGCGGCCCGTACATCATCAAGAACCACGTGGTCGACAAGTCCATCGACCTTGAGCGCAACCCGAACTGGGACGCGGCCACCGACCCGATCCGCGGCGCCTACCCCGACAAGTGGCGCCTGGAGTTCGGCCAGGAGGCCCTGCAGATCACCGACCGCCTGATGGCGGACGCGGGCCCGGACCAGACCGCCTTCACCTTCTACGCGACGGTTCCCCCGGAGCGGCTGCAGCAGGTGCTCGGCGACCCCGCGCTGGCGCCCCGTCTGATGAAGAGCCCCTCGCCGTACGGGAACTACTACTACTTCAACCTTGACCGGATGAAGGACCAGAAGATCCGCCAGGCCATCAACTACGCATGGCCCTCCAAGCAGATCCAGCAGACCATGGGCGGCCCGGCCGCCGCGGCGCTGCCGACCACCATCCTCAACGAGAACACCACGGTCGGCTACCAGCCCTACGACCTGTTCAACAAGACGACCAAGCCCGAGGGTGACATCGAGAAGGCCAAGCAGCTGCTGGCCGAGTCGAGCAACCCGACGCCGACCATCGTCTACGCCTACAACCAGACGCCGGTCCAGGAGCAGGTCACCGTCGTGATCAAGAGCGCCCTGGAGAAGGCCGGCATCAAGGTCGTCGCCAAGCCGCTGGACCGCAAGACCTACTACGACTCCATCGGCCTGACGAAGAACGAGTTCGACCTGTACTGGGGTGGCTGGGGCGCCGACTGGCCGTCCGGCTCGACGGTCATGCCGGTCATCTTCGGCCCGATCGCCGACGGTGCGCCGAACTACTCGCACCTGAAGGACGAGGCCATCACCAAGAAGATGGAAGAGATCACCGCCATGACCGACATCGACGCGCAGAACGCCGCGTGGATGGCGCTGGACAAGGAGATCCAGGAGACGATCACCCCGCTGGTCGTCGCCGAGAACCGGATCGCCAACACCCTGCACGGCTCCAAGATCGGCGGCGCGGAGATCGACCCGCAGTCGTGGGTCGTCCAGCCGAACAGAATCTTCGTGAAGCAGTAACGCCCACGAAGCCTTAGGAGACACCGGCGGCCGTGGCCTCGCGGTAGGACGACACTCCCCGCGAGGCCGCGGCCAAGGGGCCGTCAGGCCCCCGCAGCGGTCCCAGCCACCTCGGGAAACAGGCAATGCTTCCATTCATCACTCGCCGCACGCTCGGCGCCGCGGTCACGCTTCTGATCATCGCCGCGGTCACCTTCTTCCTCTTCTTCGCCGTGCCCGCCGACCCGGCGAGGCTCGCCTGCGGCAAGGTGTGCCCGCCCGACCTCCTTGAGCAGGCGCGGCACAACCTGGGACTGGACCAGCCTCTGTTCGCCCAGTTCGTAGCCTGGCTGGCCGGCATCTTCGTCGGCCGCGACTACGAGAACCTGGACTACTGCCCGGCCCCCTGCCTCGGCTACTCGTTCGTCAACCGCGAGCCGGTGTTCGAGACGATCCTGGACCGGATGCCGGTCACCGTCTCCCTCACCATCGGCGCGGCGGTCGTCTTCCTCATCTTCGGCATGGCGACCGGCATCATCGCGGCCCTGCGCCAGGGCAAACCACTGGACAAGATCGCCAGCGTGGCGTCCCTGGTCGGCGCCTCCGTGCAGATCTACTTCATCGGCACGCTCGCGCTCTACGTCTTCGTCTACAAGGGCCAGATCCTCGAACGGCCCCAGTACCTGCCGTTCACCGAGAATCCCATCGCCTGGGCGAGCGGGCTGGCGCTGCCCTGGGTGGTGCTGGCGATCATCTTCACCGCCAACTACACCCGTATGACGCGCTCGACGATGGTGGAGCAGCTCAGCGAGGACTACGTCCGCACCGCGCGGGCCAAGGGCATGTCCGGCCGGACCGTGGTGATGAGGTTCGCCCTGCGCGGCACCCTGACGCCCATCATCACGATCTTCGGCGTGGACCTCGGCACGCTGATCGGTGGCGCGATCATCACCGAGACCACCTTCGGGCTACAGGGGCTCGGCCGGCTTTCCATCAAGGCCGTCGAGGACTCCGACCTGCCCCTGCTGATGGGAACGGTGCTCGTGGCGGCCGGGGCGATCGTCTTCTTCAACATCGTCGTCGACGTCCTGTACGCCTTCATCGACCCCCGCGTGCGGCTGGGTTAGGAGTCCTGAAGAAAGTGTCAACGTTCCTCTCGGTCCGCGACCTGACCGTCGACTTCCACACCGAGGACGGCGTCGTCCACGCGGTGGACGGGCTCTCCTTCGACGTGGAGAAGGGCACCACGCTGGGCATCGTCGGCGAGTCCGGGTCGGGCAAGTCGGTGACCAACCTGACCGTGCTCGGCCTGCACAACCCGGAGACCACCACGATCAGCGGGGAGATCCGGCTGGACGACGAGGAGCTGATCGGCGCCTCCAGGTCCACCATGGAGAGGCTGCGCGGCAACAAGGTCGCGATGATCTTCCAGGACCCGCTGACCTCGCTCTCCCCGTACCACACCATCGGCAAGCAGATCTCCGAGGTCTACCGCAAGCACACCGGCGCGAGCCGCGCCGAGGCCAGGGCCCGTGCCGTCGAGATGCTGACCAGGGTCGGCATCCCGCAGCCGAAGACCAGGGTGGACGACTATCCCCACCAGTTCTCCGGCGGCATGCGGCAGCGCGCGATGATCGCGATGGCGCTGGTCTGCGACCCCGACCTGCTGATCGCCGACGAGCCCACCACCGCGCTGGACGTGACGGTGCAGGCCCAGATCCTGGACCTGCTCAAGGACCTCCAGGACCAGATGGGCACCTCGATCATCCTGATCACCCACGATCTCGGCGTGGTCGCCAACACCGCGCACGAGGTGCTGGTGATGTACGCCGGGCGTGCGGTGGAGCGCGGGAGCGTCAAGGAGGTCCTCCACGAGCCCCGCCACCCCTACACCTGGGGCCTGCTGGCCTCCATGCCCCGGTTGAGCGCGTCGGTGGACATTCCGCTCCGGCCGGTACGCGGCACCCCGCCGAGCCTGATCAACGTCCCGTCCGGCTGTCCGTTCCACCCGCGGTGCGACTTCATGGAGGTGGCGGGGCCCGAGCTGTGCCGCTCCGAGCGGCCCGAGCTGTCCCCGCACCGCGGCCACGGCGACGCGTGCTATCTGACCCTGGCCCAGAAGCGGGAGATCCACAAGTGAGCGAGACGACCTCCGAGCCGCTGCTGGAGCTGTCCGGTCTGAAGAAGCACTTCCCGGTGATGGGCGGTCTCATCTTCAAACGGCCGGTCGGCCGGGTCCACGCGGTGGACGGCATCGATCTGACCGTGCACGCCGGTGAGACGCTCGGCCTGGTCGGCGAGTCCGGCTGTGGCAAGTCCACCGCCGGGCGGCTGGCGGCCCGGCTGCTGGAGCCGACCGCGGGCAACATCCGCTACGCCGGACGCGAGATCGGCCACGCCAGCCGCAGGGAGCTGAAGCCGATCCGGGCCGAGATCCAGATGATCTTCCAGGACCCGTACTCGTCGCTCAACCCCCGGCACACCGTGGGCACCATCATCGGCGGCCCGATGGAGATCAACGGGATCAACCCGCCGGGCGGCACGACCAAGCGGGTCCAGGAGCTCCTGGAGATCGTCGGTCTCAACCCCGAGCACTACAACCGCTTCCCGCACGAGTTCTCCGGCGGCCAGCGGCAGCGGATCGGGGTGGCCCGCGCGCTCTCCCTCAACCCCAAGCTGATCATCGCGGACGAGCCGGTCTCGGCCCTCGACGTCTCCATCCAGGCGCAGGTGGTCAACCTGCTCCAGCAGCTCCAGCGGGACATGGGGATCGCGTTCCTGTTCATCGCGCACGACCTGGCGATCGTCAGGCACTTCTCCCAGCGGGTCGCGGTCATGTACCTCGGCAAGATCGTTGAGGTCGCCGACCGCGCCTCCCTGTACGAGCGCCCCCGCCACCCCTACACCCACGCGCTGCTGTCGGCCGTGCCCGAGGTGCAGGAGGACGACGAGCCGCGCGAGCGCATCCGCCTGGCGGGGGACGTGCCCTCCCCCATCAACCCGCCGTCCGGCTGCCGCTTCCGCACCCGCTGCTGGAAGGCCCAGGACAAGTGCGCCACCGAGGAGCCCCCGCTGCTCAGGCTGGAGGGCAACAGGGAGGGTCACCTGACCGCCTGCCACTTCCCCGAGGAGCCGACCGTGCACGGCCAGGACGTGGTGCTGGACCCGGCGCTGCAGACCTGACGCCGGCCGTCGCCGGTCCTCGCGACCGGTGATCCCCGGTGAGAGAACGGCGGAGGGCGGACCCATCCCGGGTCCGCCCTCCGCCGTTCGGGCTTCCAGGGTGCTTCCCGGACGGGACCGGTCAGCCGCGAGTGGCCCGGGCGCGCAGACCGTCGACCGCGCGGGCCGGGTCCTCGGCGCCGTAGACGGCGTTGCCCGCCACGAAGACGTCGGCGCCCGCCTCCGCGCAGCGCTCGATCGTCGTCTCGGAGACGCCGCCGTCCACCTGGAGCCAGACCTGCCCGCCGCAGCGGTCGATCAGCTCGCGGGCCCGGCGGATCTTGGGCAGCACCATGTCGAGGAACTTCTGCCCGCCGAAACCGGGATCAACGGTCATCAGCAGCAGCATGTCGAGCTCGTCGAGCAGGTCCTCGTACGGCTCGACGGGGGTGGCGGGGTTCAGCGCCAGGCCGGCGCGGGCACCGGCGCTGCGGATCTGGCGCAGCGTGCGCACCGGGGCCTTGGCCGCCTCCGCGTGGATGGTCACGCTCTGGGCTCCGGCCTCGGCGTAGGACGGGGCCCAGCGGTCCGGGTCCTCGATCATGAGGTGGCAGTCGAGCGGCATCGAGGTCGCCTTGAGCAGGGACTCGACCACCGGCAGCCCGAGGGTCAGGTTGGGGACGAAGTGGTTGTCCATGACATCCACGTGCAGCCAGTCGGCGTTGGGGACCGCCTCGGCCGCCTCGGCGAGGCGGGCGAAGTCAGCGGACAGGATGCTGGGCGAGATCTGTACGGCCATAATTGGCCGATTCTATGAGGCGGCGCCCTGCCCTCCGTCACCCGCCGTCCACCGGGTGACCCGCGTCACGCGCCGTCCGGGCTCGACACCCGCCGCACACCACATGACATATCAGACATATGGTCGTATTTCATCCTTTCTCACTATTGCTGCTCCGGCGCCGAACTCGCGGACGGCCGAGGTTTCACGGGATGCGAATTCGCAACCATCCCGGCGAGCGGGAGATCGTCCGAGTAATTCCCTTTGAGAATCATTCGAATTATCGAATGAAACGGTATGCTAAACCCGAAAGTCTTTACTTTGACCGGGTTTCAACCTCCATCGGCGCGTTCAGAGGTCGACCCGGACCTGGTACCTCTCCAGCCAGGCGTTGAACTGCAGCAACCCCTCCAGCGCCGCCCGGCCTCCCGCCGGGCCGCCGTCCGTCTCCGGCCGGTCGATCACCGCCCGCACCTTCTCCCTGTCGATCAGCGGCGCGGCCGCGATGTCCCCGCGGCCGAGCAGCCGGGCCGCCTCCGCGCGGACGGCCACGCCGTAGGAGGGGTCCTGTGTCGAGGGGTAGGGGCTCTTGCGGCGGTGGACGACCGAGGGCGGCAGGATGTCCGCCGTGGCGGCGCGGAGCAGGCTCTTCTCCCGCCCGTCGAAGCTCTTCATCGCCCATGGGGCGTTGAAGACGTACTCCACCAGCCGGTGGTCGCAGAACGGCACCCGGACCTCCAGCCCGACGGCCATGCTCATCCGGTCCTTGCGGTCCAGCAGGATCTGTACGAACCGGGTGAGGTTCAGGTAGGAGATCTCCCGCATCCGCCGTTCCAGCCCCTCCTCACCCGGCAGCCGGGGCACCTCGTCCAGCGCGTGCCGGTAGCTGTCCGCCCGGTAGGTGGGGATGTCCAGCTTGCGCATCAGGTCCTCGTCGAGGAGCGCCCCCAGCCCGCCGAACCGTTCCATCCCCGGGGAGACCAGCCACGGGAAGGTGTCGGCGGCGACCGCCTCCGGGTCGTGGAACCACCGGTAGCCGCCGAAGACCTCGTCGGCCGACTCCCCGGACAGCGCCACGGTGGAGTGCCCCCGAATGGCGCGGAACAGCAGGTAGAGCGAGGTGTCCATGTCGCCGACGCCGATCGGCAGGTCCCGCGCCCGCAGGACCGCGTCGCGCACCGCCGGGTCCATGAGGTCGGCTGCGTCCAGGACGATGTCGGTGTGGTCGGCGTCGACGTGCCGCACGACCTCGTGCGCGTACGGCGTGTCGGGGGTGTCGCGCATCTCGTCGGGCTGGAAGTTCTCGGTGTATCCGGCGAAGTCGACGGAGAACGACCGGATCCTCCCCTCTCCCCGCTCCCGGAGCCCCAGCGCGGCGAGTGCCGTGACGGCACTGGAGTCGAGGCCGCCGGAGAGCAGGGCGCAGAGCGGCACGTCTGCGACGAGCTGGCGGCCGACGATGTCGTCCAGCAGGTCGCGTACGCCCGCGACCGTGCCGGCGAGGTCGTCGACGTGCTCGTGGGAGTTCAGCCGCCAGTAGCGGCGCCGGCACAGGAACTCGTGGGTCACCCGGATGACCTGGCCGGGGCGAACCTCGTACATGCCCTGGTAGACGGCGTGTTCGGGGGTCTTGACTGAGGCGATCAGCTCGCGCAGCCCGTCGGCGTCGACGGTGGGCGTCCCGGCGAGCGGGTTGGCGAGGATCGCCTTGGGCTCGGAGCCGAACAGCACGCCGTGCGCGGTGGGGCGGTAGTACAGCGGCTTGACCCCCATCCGGTCGCGGACGAGCAGCAACTCCTCGCGGCGGGTGTCCCAGATCGCGAAGGCGAACATGCCGTTCAGCCGGTCGGCGAGGTCCTCCCCCCATTCGAGGTAGGCCCGCAGCACGACCTCGGTGTCGCTCCGGGTCTGGAAGCGGTGGCCGTGGGCGGCCAGTTCGGCGCGTAACTCGACGAAGTTGTAGATCTCGCCGCTGTAGGTGAGGACGGCGAGCGGCAGCCCCTCCTCCGCGACGACCATCGGCTGGCGGCCGCCCTCGATGTCGATGACCGCCAGGCGCCGGTGGCCTATCGCGACGTGCGGGGCGAGCCAGATCCCCTCGTCGTCGGGCCCCCGGCAGGCCATGGTGTCGGTCATGGCCTTCGCGATGTCCGGTGACTGCCGGAGATCACCCTCGAAGTCCACCCATCCGCAGATTCCGCACATTTCGCCACCCCCACGTCCCCTTGGAAGCAGTTATGCCCAGTCGAACGGTGTGCGGCATCCATATATGCCCTGACCTGCGACGATGACCCTGAGGTCCGCTCAGCGGCGGCGGAGCAGGGCCAGGAACATGGCGTCGGTGCCGTGCCGGTGCGGCCAGAACCGCGCGTACGGCCCCTCGCCCAGCCCCTCGACCTCGGGAAGGTAGGCGCGGGCGTCCAGCACCTCGACGTCGTCGCGGCGGCGCAGCACGTCGCCGACCACGACGTCGGTCTCGGCCAGGTGCGGCGAACAGGTCACGTACCCGACGACGCCACCGGGACGGACCGCCTCGATCGCCGAGGTGAGCAGGTCGCGCTGGAGCCTGCCCAGCTCGGGAAGGCTCCGGGGATCACGGCGCCAGCGGGCCTCGGGGCGGCGGCGCAGCGCGCCCAGACCGGTGCAGGGGGCGTCCAGCATGACCCGGTCGAAGACTCCGGGCCGCCAGGCGGGCACGGTGCCGTTCGCGGTGATCACCTTGGCCTGCCGGGTCGTCTGCCACACCAGCCGCGCCCGGTGGTACTGCAGCTCGGCGGCGAGCAGGCGCGCCCCGCCGGGGAAGGCGGCCGGTCCGGCGCCCGCCGCCAGGCCCGCCTCGTCACCGTGGGTCGCGATGGCGTCGAGCAGGCCGGCCTTGCCGCCGGGGCCCGCGCACAGGTCGAGCCAGCGCGAGTCGGCGCCCTCCACCGGGACCCGGGTCAGGGCCAGCGCGACGAGCTGGCTGGCCTCGTCCTGGACCGCGGCCCGCGACTCGGCCACGGCGAGGATCGCCCCGGGGTCGCCCTCGGGCAGGTAGGCCGCGTACGGGGAGTATCCGGCGGGCTCGGCGCCCGCGTCGAGGAGTTCCGCGACCGACGAGCGGCCCGGACGGGCGACCAGGGTCACCCGGGGGCGCTCGTTGTCGGCGGCGAGCAGGGCGGCCGTCTCGTCGAAGTCGCCGCCCACGGCGTCGCGCAGTGCCTCGACGATCCACCTCGGGTGGCTGTGGGCCACCGCCAGATGGCCGACGGGGTCGTCGGCGGGGTCGGGCGCCACGATCGGGACCCACTGCTCCAGCGACCGGGTGGAGACCTTGCGCAGCACGGCGTTGGCGTACTTCGAGGCGCCGATGCCCACCCGCAGCCGCACCAGGTCGACCGTGGTGCCCACGGCGGCGTGCGGGGGCACCCGTGTCTTGAGCAACTGGTGCACGCCCAGCCGGATGGCATCGAGCAGCGGCGGGTCGACGTCCTCCGGCGCCCGGTCGCTGCAGGCCGCGATGATCTCGTCGTAGGTGCCGAGACCGCGCAGGGTGCCGTAGGCCAGTTCGGTGGCCAGTCCCGCGTCCCGCCCCGACAGGCGGCGCTCGCGCAGCAGCGTGGGCATCAGCAGGTTGGCGTAGGCGTCCCGCTCGTCGACGGCACGCATCAGGTCGTACGCGGTGTTGCGCGCCTCGTCGCGGACCGGCTTGGGCGGACGCCCGGCCCCGGCCGGCCCCCTGCCCCCACCTCGGTTCCCGCCTGCTCCGCGGCCGCGCGGAGCAGGCCCCTGACCGCGCCCGCCCCGTGCGGCGTTACGGCCGTCACCACCAGCACTGCTCATGATCTCTAGGCCAGCCGATCCTCGTCCGTGGGCCGCACGCCGCGGGCCCACTCCCCCGCCCCCATCAGACGCTTGCCCTGCGGCTGCACCTCGCCCAGCTCGACCGGGTAGGTGGCGGTGCCGACCAGGACGGTGTTCTTGGACACCGCGATCCGGCCGGGGGCCAGAGGTGAGGCGTCGGGAACCGGTCGCAGGGGGCCGAGCTTGACCCGCTGACCGCGGAACTCGGTCCACGCGCCCGGGGCGGGGGTGCAGGCGCGGACCAGCCGGTCGACGCGCATGGCGGGCGCGGACCAGTCGACCCTGGCGTCGTCGACACTGATCTTCGGGGCGAGGCTGACCCCCTCCGCGGGCTGCGGCACGGCCTCCAGCTTGCCGTCCTCGATCCCGTCGAGGGTGGCCGTCAGCAGCCCGGCACCGGACTCGGCGAGCCGGGCGAGCAGCTCCCCGCTGGTGTCCGCGGGGCGGATCTCCTCGGTGACCACGCCGTAGACCGGGCCCGCGTCCAGCTCCCTGACGATCCGGAAGGTGGCCGCGCCGGTGATCGCGTCACCGTGCAGCACGGCGTGCTGCACCGGCGCCGCGCCGCGCCAGGCCGGCAGCAGCGAGAAGTGCAGGTTGACCCAGCCGTGCCGGGGGATGTCCAGGGCGGCCTGGGGCAGGAGCGCACCGTAGGCGACCACCGGGCAGCAGTCGGGGGCGAGCTCGGTGAGCCGGTCGAGGAAGGCCGGGTCACCCGCCTTCTGCGGCCTGAGCACCTCGATGCCCGCCTCCTCGGCGAGCTCGGCGACAGGGCTCGGGTGGACCCTGCGGCCCCTGCCCGACTGGGCGTCCGGCCGGGTGACGACGGCGACGACGTCGTGGCGGGGCGAGTCGATCAGAGCCCGCAGCGCGGACAGGGCTGTGTCCGGGGTTCCGGCGAAGACCAGGCGCAAGGTTCCTACAGAGCCTTCCCGTGGGTGGCGTGCGGGGAGAACTTGAACGCGGGGGCCGACAGACCGTTCCAGTCGGCCTCGCGGATCGCCTTCATGGCGAGTTTGCGCTGTTTGGCGTCCATCCGGTCGATGAACAGCACGCCGTCGAGGTGGTCGGTCTCGTGCTGGAAGCAGCGGGCCATCAGGTCGGTGCCCTCAAGCGTCACCGGCTCGCCGTGCATGTTGAAACCGGTCGCCACGGCCCGCAGCGCCCTGGGCGTGGGGAACGAGAGGCCGGGGAAGGACAGGCAGCCCTCCTCGCCCTCCTCGTCCGCCTCGTCCGACAGGTCGAGGTTGGGGTTGATCAGGTGCCCGAGCTGGTCGTCCACGTAGTAGGTGAAGACCCGGAGCCCGACCCCGATCTGGGGTGCCGCCAGCCCGGCCCCCGGTGCGTCCATCATCGTGTCGGTGAGGTCCTTGACGAGCTTGCGCAGCTCCTTGTCGAAGTCCTTGACCGGATCGGCCGGAGTGCGCAACACCGGGTCGCCGAAAAGGCGGATCGGCTGAATGGCCAACGGGGTCTCCTCACGCTTCAGGGGATCGCCCCAGTCTAAGGGCGCCGGCCGCCTTCCCCGGGCCTTCCCGCGCGCCTCAGCGGGAGCGGGCCTTCATGGCGGCCTTGCGGGCCGACTTGGCCACCGCGGCGGTGCCGTGCCTGGAGCCGAGCAGGTCGAGGACGGCGAACGTGTCGGGGTGCTCCACCAGGGCCATCTCCTCGACCACGCGCGTAAGGTCCTCTCCGGGTTCGAGCGCGTCGAACTCGCAGATCGCCTCGGAGGCCTCGCCCCGCTCCAGCAGCGAGGCGAGCGAGTCGACCGCGAGCCAGGTGTTGTCCGCGGGGGTGAGCGCGGGCGCGGGCAGGTCGCGGATGTGCAGCCAGGAGGCGGCGTAGCGCCACATGGCGGGCTCGGAGAGCGCCTCCCTGAGCGGGGCCTCGGCCTCGGGGCCGAGCTCCTCCAGGATCGCGCCCGCGACCCCGCGCCGGCCCGCCGTGCCCGAGGCCGCGACCTTGACCAGCTCGCGCGCGGCGGCCTCGGGGTGGCGGGACTCCAGCCACACGGTGACGGCGCTGGGCGCGGCGGAACCCTTCATGATCGCCTCGACCAGCTCGGGCGCGCCGAGGTCGGTGAAGACGGCGACCTCGGCGCCCGTCGGCGCGTCGTGGCCCTCCCTGATGAGGTCCTGGCGGACGGCCCACATGCCGAGCGGGGTCAGCCGGGGCCTGCCCGCCCGCGAGGTCTCGACCAGCCCGCAGTAGCCCAGGAGCGACAGTGCCGACTCCAGCTGGGCGGGCAGCGTGCCGGTCAGCGTCCTCATCTCGGCGGGACCGGCCCCGCAGGCCACCCGGTGCGACTGCAGGATGCCCTTGACCAGGGTCGCGGTGGACAGTCCCTCGCGCACGGCGTACAGCGTGGCGAGCATCTCGGCCAGGTGATCGTCGATCACGGGGGATCCGGTCAGGTCGTCGTCCGCGCGGTCGAGGACGTCCATGACCACGCCGTCCCAGAACCCCAGCACGGCCCGGTGCGGCAGGTCGGCGGAGAGCGCCAGCGGGCCGGGGTCCACCCGCCCGCGGGAGATGCGCAGCATGCCGGTGTTGACCGCGACCACCCAGAGCAGGTGCAGCCGCGCCGGGCCCGGCAGGCCGAGTTCCGCGCACGGTCCGAACGGGTCGGGCAGCAGTCCCTCGGGGGTCACCGCGCGGGTGCCGGTCCAGGCGGCCAGCCGCTGGGCGTCGAGCACCAGCGGCACCAGCGGCACGGACGCGGCCAGCTCGGCGTCCGGGGCGAGGTCGACCGGCGGGAAGCTCAGCGCGTCGCCGCGCGGGGGGCAGTCACGGCCCGCTGCTGTGACCGACTCCTCCAGAACGGCTGTTCGCAGCTCGCGGGGTGCCGCTCCCAGCTCGTCCACAAGCCTGCGCAGCTCGCCGATGTCGAAGACGTTCCCACTGTTCCCGCTCTTTGCCACCCGTGAAACTTACTGCACTCGCGCCTCACGCATACACGGCTCAGCCGATGGCGCGGGAACGTGCCTTGAAAGCCGCCTTGCGGGCCGCCTTGGCCGCGTTGTGGTCCCTCAGGGAGCGTCCGAGCAGCTCAAGAACCTCGACGACCTCGGGGTGGTCGACCCGCCACATCTCCTCGATCACGCTCTGCGGCGGCCCGGAGGCGGACATGTTCTCGGCGAACGTCTCCGGATCCTCCTCGGCCGAGGGCATGGCCAGGACGAGCATGTCCACGCTCATCCAGAGCACCTCCTCCGAGGTGAGCGCGGGGGCCGCCAGGCCGCGCGCGGTCAGCCAGTGGATGGCGTGCGGGCGCAGCTCCGGCTCCTCCAGGAAGGCGCGCACCGCCTCCTCCGCGTCGGGGCCGAGCCGGTCGACGATCGTCACCGCTATGCCCCTGGCGACCGAGGGCGCCCCCGAGACGGAGCCGAGCAGCTCGGCGACCGCCTGCGCCGGGCTCCGGTGCCGCAGCCAGCCCTCGATGTCGGCCTCGGCCATCTCGGCGGGCATCCCCGACAGCAGTCCCTCGATGAGCTCGGGCGCGTCGGCGAGGGCCAGGTCTGCCGCCTGGGGCGCCTCGATGCCCAGGTCGGTGTAGAGCCTGTGCAGCCCCCACAGGGCCAGCGGGGTGAGCTCCAGGAGTTCGTCGCCCGGCTCGGCCATCCCGCAGTAGGCGAGCCGCCGCACGACCTCGGGGACGTCGATCTCCCCCTCCTCCACCAGGCCGATCTCGTCCAGGTACTCCCTGACCAGCGGGATCGGCACGGGCGCCTGGAGCCGGTAGAGCATGTCGCACAGGCCGTAGAGCTCCTCGTCCAGGGAGACCTCGCCCGTCACGGCACCGCCGGTCTCCTTCTCGACGACGAACTCGACGGTCGCGGCCCAGATGTCGAGCGGGTCGAAGTCCTCGCCGTCGAAGATGGCGGTGCCCTCGACGGTGACCAGGCCGGTGTGGACCGCGAGTTCCCAGAGCAGGCCGGGGTCGGTCACCGAGAGCTGGGCGATCGCCTCGGTGGCGTCCCGGACCCTGAGCCTGCCCTTGACGGTCGGGGTGCGCCCTCCGGCGAGCATCCACTGGACCAGCCTGCGCGCGTCGGTCAGCAGCGGCACCCGCAGGGCGCTCTGGACGAGCGTCTCGCGGGGCGCCAGGCGCACCGGGGGAAGCGGCGAGCAGCCGGGGCAGTCGCAGTGCTCGACGACGGGCTCCTCCTGCACCGCCGAGACGGAGAGGATCGCATCCCCCGCCTGCTGCTCCAGTGAGTCCGCGCCCATCGCGCTGAAGAGGCTCTTGGCCATGCCGAACCTGGAGGTGTCGGCGAGGGCGATGGGCATCTCGGGCTCGATCCGGTCGAGGACGCTCCTCATCCGGACGGCCATTTTGCCGCCGATCTCCTCGGTCGAGAGCAGGAAGTCGACCAGGGTGCGGGCGGCGGCGACGGTCTCGGGGGCACTCTCCGGCGGGGCGATGACCTTGCGTGGATAGATGTTGAGCAGCAGTTCCTCGAAGGCGACGGGGGTGAAATCACCCAGCTCGTTCACGTCCAGATAGTCACTCGCGTAGTCGCAGAGCAGCCGCACCTCGTCCACGTCAACGTCCAGGCCGCGCGCACGCCCCCACGCGCGCAGGTCGTCTACGGCCCGATTCACCCATTCGATCGACACAGGGGAAAATTAACGGCTTACTGCCAGCACCGCGAATCGGGGAAACAACTCAAATCACATCTAGGGGGTCAATGCATACCTTGACCACCTCCGCGGCCTTGCGTGCGGAGCGCACTCCCACGGCTCCTTTCAGAGCCGCGGCCAGCGTGGCACCGGAGCCTCGCGCGATCCGCACCATGGCACGTTCCCGCACTTGATCCCCCCTGGGCGAGGCCACCGGGACCGGGCCGAGCACCTGTGCCTCGGGGGGCAGCGCCACCTCACCGAGCATTTCCCTGACCCCCGCCGGAGATCCGGTGAGCGTCGCCATTTTCACCGCCGGGGGGAAACCGAGTTCTGTCCTGTCGGCCAGTTCTCTCTCGGCATGTGTCACCGGATCCCAGCGCAGCAACGCCTGCACGACGGGCAACGAGGAATCGGCCAGCACGACCAGCTCGGCGGAGGGCCGCAGCAGCGCCGCCGCGTTCATCCACCGGCGCAGCGTCTCCTCTGCGGCGCGCAGGTCCGGCCTGCCGAGCAGCGCCCAGCCGTCCAGCAGCACCGCCGCCGCGTATCCGCCCTCGGGCACCGGCTCGGCTCCCGGGGTGGCCACCACCAGTGCCCGGGCCGCGCCGACCGTGGCCAGTACCCCGTCCCTGCCCGACGTCTTGACCCGTACGGAGGGGAAGGCCCGCCCCAGTTCCTCGGCGGTACGGCGGGCACCGACCACCTGGGCCCGCACCCGCGCACCGCCGCAGGAGGGGCAGCGCCACTCACCGGCGATCCGGCCACACCAGCGGCAGTACGGGGCCACGTGGCCACCACGTAGCGCGAAGGGCCCGCCGCAGTGCCCGCAGCGGGCCGGTGCCCGGCAGCCCTGGCAGGCCAGCGCGGGCAGGTAGCCCCGCCGGGGGACCTGCACCAGCACCGGGCCGCTCTCCAACCCCGTGCGCAGGATCCGCCAGGCGAGGCTGGGCAGCCGGGCGGCCCTGGCCGCCTCGTCCCTGGCCAGCTCCGAGTCCTCCCCCGCCGGACGCACCCTCGGCGCCCTGGCCCTGACCGCCTGGCGGGCCGCGACGATGGGCCCCGCCCAGCCCGTGGCGATGAGCTGGGTGGCCTCCGCCGTGCGGGCGTACCCGCCGATGAGCAGGCCCGCGCGGGCCCGGTGGGCACGCAGCGCGAGGACCTCCCTGGTGTGCGGGTAGGGGGCGAGCCGCTCGGAGTGCAGGTCGTCGCCGTCGTCCCAGATCACCGCCAGCCCGAGGTCGGCGACCGGGGCGAACGCCGCCGCCCTGGTGCCGACGGCGACCCGGACCTGCCCCCTGGACAGGCGCAGCCACCGCCGGTAGCGCTCAGCGGGCCCGAGGTCCGCCGTCAGCGCCACGTGCGCGCCGGGCCCCAGGACGGCGCTCAGCGCCGCGTCGGCCAGGGCCACGTCCTTGCCGTCGGGAAGCACCACGAGGGCTCCCCTGCCACCGTGCAGGGTCTCCCGTACGGCAACCGCGACCGCCCTCGGCCACCCGGGCCCGTCCTGGTCGGTGCCCGGCAGGGCGGTCCACACGGCTCGGGGGGAACCCCCCTTCGCCAGAGCCGCCAGGAACGCCTCCCCCTCCCGGTAGTCCGCCCACGGCCCCGGTCCCCGCTCCGGCTCGCTGTCGCCTCCCTGCCCCGGCCCCGGCACGACCCCCTGCTCCTCGCCCGGTCCGTGTTCTCTTCGTTCCCTTACCGGTTCCGGCGGCCTCGGCCCCGCTTCTCCCGTCTCCGGCTCTCCTGCCGTCCGTTCGGATCCGGGCTCCCCGGAGGGCTCGGCCGCCTCGCTCTCCGCCCGCGGGTCCGTGCCGGTCCCTGAGGCGGCGACCGCCTCCGCCTCGACCCTGGCGTGGCGGGGTGGGACGGCCAGGCGCAGCACGTCGGCCATGGTCCCGGCGTAGTGGTCGGCCACCACACGGGCCAGCGCGGCGATCTCCGGGGTGAGCACGGGCTCGGCGGAGACGACCCGCTCCAGGCGGGTCAGCCTGCCCTGGTGCTCGGTGGTCTCCACCCGTTCCATCAGGAACCCGTCGACGAGCTTGCCCGCGAACCTGATCCGGACCCGGCACCCCGGCACCGCGGCGGCGTCCAGGGGGGCGGGGACGAGGTAGTCGAACAACCGGTCGAGATGCGGCAGCGGGGTGTCGACGACCACCCGGGCGACCGGCAGCTCCGCGGCCGGCTCCGGCACCCCTCTGACCTGCTCGGCCACCCCTTGCTCCCGGGCCACTCCCGCCGCCCGGACGACCCCCGGCCGCGCCCTGGCGGCCCTGCCGGGCCCGGGCCGCTCGCGTACGGCGTCGAGCGGCAGGAGGGCGTCATCGTCCGGCGAGGGGTTGGCGTGGGTCACCCGCCTGTCCTACCAGAAGCCGGGTCAGATGGCGCGGCGGTGGGTCCAGCGGCCACCGAGCAGGGTGCCGAGGATCGGCATCCGACGGAGGCCGTCCCCGTCCAGCCCCGCCGGGTCGTACTCGGTGATCATCAGGTCGGCGGGGTCGCCCGGACGCACCCCGGCGCGGCCCCTGGCCGCCGCCGCCAGCGCCACCGGCAGCGAGATCGCCTGTTCCGGGTGCCACGGCGGGCGCTCGTCGTCGGTCCTGGCCACCGCGGAGGCGATCCCGTCCCACGGGTCGAGCGGCGCCACCGGAGCGTCGGAGCCCAGCTCCAACCTCGCCCCCGCGGCCAGCAGGTCGGCGTAGGCGAAGGCCCGTCCGGTCCGCCCCCGCCAGTGCAGGTCGGCCACCTCCCGGTCGTCGGGCGCGTGCGCGGGCTGCACTCCCGCCACCAGACCGGGCCTGGCGAACCTCCCGAAGTCCTCCGGGCGGACCAGTTGGGCGTGCTCGATCCGCCCCGGGCAGCCGACCCGCTCGAAGGCGTCCAGCGCGATGCCCACCGCCAGGTCGCCGATGGCGTGCACCGCCGGGGCGATCCCGTGCCTCGCGGCCAGCTCCATCACCCCGTACAGCTCCTGTGGCGGGGTCTCCAGCAGCCCGCGCGCCTCGCCACCGGGATAGGGGTCCGCGCAGTAGGCGGTCCTGGTGTTCAGCGAACCGTCCACGAACGTCTTCACCGGCCCGACCTCCAGCAGGCCCCCCGAGCCCGCGACCGGCTCACCGGTGCGCAACCCGCGATCGATCGCCTCTTCCAGCCGGTTCACCGGGATCGAGCAGCCGACCCGGACGTCGACCGCCCCCCGCGAGATCCGCCGGGTCCAGTCGGTGACGTTGTCGGCGAACTCGAAGTCCAGCACGCCGACGACGCCCCTGGCCGCGGCGGCGGTGGTGGCCTCGGCCACCCAGCGGTCCAGTTCCTCCTCGGGCGGCGGTGGCATCTCGGCCATCGCGTCGTAGCAGTCGCGCTCGCGCAGCACCCCCGTCGAGTGATCGCCCCTGCCGATCGCCGCCAGCGCGGCCGGGCTGAACCAGGCGGTGTGCAGGTCGTTGCTCACCAGCACGATCGGGCAGCCCGGCGCCGCCGCCTCCAGCAGCGACTTGTCCGGCGTGTCCGGCCACAGGCCGTCGCGGAAGCCGTAGCCGACCGTGAACCCGGCCGTACCCGCCCGCGGGGCGACGAGATCGACCGCCTCCCGCGCCGACCGCGCCGAGGTCAGGTCGATCCTGCGCCGGGCCTGCGCCCACTGCACGGAGTGCACGTGCGCGTCCCACAGCCCCGGCAGCAGGGTGGCGCCCCCGACGTCCACCGACTCGTCGCAGGCGGAGGGTTCCGGGGCCACCTGCGCGACCCGGCCGTCAACGATCAGGACATGGCGCAGCGGGCCGCCGAGACCGATCCGCGCGTTACGCAGCAGCAGGCGAGCAGAGGGAGAGGACATGAGGAGACTCTAGGCGGACGGCCGACGTCCCCTTCCCCCCGCCCGGCGAACCCGGCCGATCACTCATCCCCGGACTCCCGGTACCGAGGCGCGCTCGGCAGACTGTCGGGGGTGACAGACCCCCTGCTGAACGACGAACTCGACTCCGTTCCCGACCATGACCGGTTCGCCACCGTGGACGAGATCGCGGCCGCCCTCACCCGGCTGGCCGCCGATCATCCCGGCGTCGCCTCGCTGAGGCGGGTGGGCAGCTCCGCCCTGGGTGAGCCGATCCTCTGCCTGAGCGTCGGTGACGGGCCGCGCCACGCGCTGGTCGGCGCCATGCCGCACCCCAACGAGCCCATCGGCGGGCTCACCGTGATCCACCTCGCCACCCGGCTGTGCGAGAGCGCCGCGCTGCGCGAGGCCACCGGCCACACCTGGCACATCGTGGGCTGCCTCGACCCGGACGGGACCAGGCTCAACGAGGGGTGGTTCGCCGGGCCGTTCACCAAGGCCCACTACGGCAGGCACTTCTACCGCCCGGCGGGTGACGAGCAGGTCGAGTGGACCTTCCCCTTCGCCTACAAGCGCGCCTACTTCGACCGGGTGATGCCCGAGACCCTGGCGCTGATGCGGCTGATCGACGACACCCGCCCGGCGTTCATGACCACCCTGCACAACAGCGAGATGGGCGGGGCGTTCTTCTACCTCAACCGCCCGGTGCCCGAACTGCAGGCCGTGCTCAAATCCCTGCCGGGCCGGTACGGCGTGCCGCTGCACGCGGGCGAGCCCGAGCACCCCTCGGTACGGTCCCTGGAGGAGTCGGTCTTCCTCGCCCCGCGGATGGAGGACACCTACGACTACATCGAGGCGCTCGGCGAGGATCCGGCGGCGCAGCTCACCGGCGGGTCCAGCGACTCCTACGCCGCCCGGTACGGCACGCTCTGCCTGACCGCCGAACTGCCCTACTGGCGGGATCCCACGGCCGACGACCGCTCCCCGGCCGGGGTCGGGTACGCCGATCTGATCCGGACCCACGCGGCGGACCTGCGCGAGACGTTCGCCGTCCTCGACGAGACGCTCGGCGCCGTCGCCGGCGACCTGGCGACCCGCTCCCCGTTCGTCCGGGCCAGCAGGTTCTTCGTGCCGTTCATCGAGGGGGTGGCCACCACCGTCGAGCACCACGCGCGGGCGCCGGAGAGCGACCGGCCGGCCACCGTCGCCGAACGGCAGTCCTGCCGCGACACCGCGCACAGCGTCCGGCTCAGGTTCGGGGGCATGCTGCTGCGCGCGCTGGAGGGTGAACTCGCCGTCGGCAACGGCACCCCGACCATCCGGGCGCGGGCCCGCGCACTGTCGGACACCTACGCCAAATGGTGCGCCGAGGCCGAGGCGGGCACCCCCGACGAGACGATCCCGATCCGCCACCTGGTCGCCATCCAGTACGGCGGCATCCTCGCCGGAGCCGCCCACGCCTGAGACTCCCAGACGATCAGAAAGGACCTCACGACGCGACCACCCCGTGAGTAAGGATCTCCCCTCTCCAGGGCACGGCGGCCACCTCCGTCCCCCTGACCTTCCACCTCGCTCGGCCTCGCGTCGAGACCTGGCCTTCCCAGTCAATCAAACTCCTATCTGACGGCAATCCAGATGTCTAAGGTAAAACTGGGGGTTGCCTTCGGTAGGAGACTTTCGATAGGGGGCCGACGCCTGCGTCATCGGAAAACGGGTCATCTCCGGATGAATACTCAGGAATTAATCCGGAGTTGATGGAGCAATTCATCGCGTCGCTGGAGCAGGCGCGAAAAATCCTGGACGAGGGGATTCCGAGAATCCTGACCGCACTGTCGGCGGTGGACGCCGACCGGTCCGCGGTGCTGCGATTCCGCGAGGTCGAAGGCTGGCTGGACGAGGAGATCCCGCGATTGCGCAGGCGTAACCAGATGATCCAGGAGACCGACTCCCTTCCCGACTGGACCGCCGGACCGCCGGGGCCGGGTTCCCCAGGGGCCGGAGGGCTTCTGGCATTCGACGAGAAGGACCTCACGACGCGCGCCCTCGCCGACAGCGAGGGGAGAAAGCTCGCCGAGACCCTCGGCCGGACGCCCGGGAGGGACCCGTACTCCACACCGAACGGCTATGACCGGATCTTCGAGCAACTCACCGATCGGCGCGAGGACGCCGACTTCACCGCCGGGTTCTTCGCCGTCCTTGGCCCGAAGGGCGCGGCGGCCGCGCTCCGGAAGCTGAACCACTACGGGGGCGAGTCCGCGCGAAAACACTGGAAGACCATGGGCGAGGCCCTCGCCACGGCGGTGGCCCGGCGACCGAAGACGCTCGGCCCGGCCTGGGAACCGGAGAGCCTGGGGAAGGCGTCGGCGGCCGACCTGGGTCTGCTGCTCGGGCATGGCAGGTTCCCCGCCGGATGGCTCACCGAGGTGGTCCGCCCCCATGTCCGGAAATCCCCAGGGGACGGGGTTCTCGCCCGCTGGACCGCCGACCTGAGCCACTTCCTGTCCGCGCTGGCCAACAATCCGGAAACGGCCAGGGCCCTGTTCAACGACCTGCCGCGCGAGGATCTGCGGAACCTGTTCTCCGAACTCAACGGGGAGGTCTCGCTCTATCCCAATGAGTACGACCCGATCGCCTTCGACCTGGAGGCGGAGTTCGGCCGGATGCTCGCCGCCGGAGCCGGTGTCTTCGAGAAGCGCTCCCCCGGGCCGGGGGCGGTGCGATTCGCCTTCAACGCCATGACGACCATGGGGAACCTCCGTACCGGGGTGGACTTCCGCAATCCGGAGGGACAGCCGATGGAGGTGGCGAAGGGCGCGAGAATCTTCATGTCGATGCTCGCGGGCGCCTACCCCGCCGAAATGATCGAGGGCGCCAACGCCGGGGACGCCAATCGGACGCAGGACAGCGCGTTCGAGAAAACCGCCGCACTCACCGCCGGCCTGCACCCGAAGTTCCGCCTCAGCCCCGGCGACACCTACCGTTTCATCAAGACCTTCGCCGACTCGGCGGAGCGAATGAAACCGTTCAATGCGGGATTGGGGAAATTCTCCAGGCATCTCATGGACGCGGCGGCCGCCAAGGATCAGGGGACAGGCATCAAGCACCTCGCAAACACCTTCGCGAGCCTCGGGTATGTGTCCGGCATGCAGTTCGCCGCCGCGAACGAAGTCCAAGGGAAGATGGACGAGTACGACCAGGAAATGAAGGATCGGCTCTTCTTTTACCTGGGTTTGGGAGTCGACGCCACAGGGCTCACCCTGTCGGGGTTGAAAATCGTGGAAACCCAGCTCGACGAATTCGTCTGGTATCTGATCAGCAAGTCCACCACCGAGACTCTCGACTCGCACAAGGACATCGACGTAACCCGCCTCGACAAACTCAAGGAGACCAACCGCCTGGCCACCCTTGGACGCGAATACTGGATTTTTCACGAGTTGAAGCGCTACGGGTTCTCCTACACGGTGCCCCCGAACGATCCCGCCTTCAGCCAACCCCCCATCACCGGGAAAGATGGCAACCTGCTCCCCTTCGGCAAACTGGCCAAGGATCCGAAGGCGTTGAAGAATCTCGCCGACTGGATGATCCGCAACGGCTCCGGGAGCGGAGACGACAGCACCGTCGGAGAGGCGGCAACTCGGCTCACCAACGCTTTTGGAGGAGCCAAGGAAAGCACGCAAACGAACCCCACCCCTTTCGGTTAGCTCACAAAGAGGCCCTAAGGCATTGAGTCTCACCGAAAATCTCGAAGTGTTTTTTTCGCGAAGAGTCAACGGTGATTCTGACGCGCGATTTATCCTTGACAGACTCGTTGCTCGGCTTTTCCCAGTCAACAGAAACGACCTTATATCCACGCTTCCCCAGACCGCCGGTCAGCATGTTGAATATGATGACCGGCTCGTCGATGCTGGAAGTGTCCACTCCGGCGACTCCATACGTGCGCTTCGCCTTCCCTTCTCCACAAGGAATGTCCTTGCCACCTTCATCCGTCACCGTGACATCTTTTGCGTGGGTCGACTTCACCAACCAGTCGATGTCGGCCTTCAGCGTCGCCTCCGCCTGAGCCGCCGTCGGTCCCGGAGGATCGAAGGAACACGCCCCCAGGGTCAACATCCCCAAGGTCGCGATCACCGCTGATCCAACGCGAGCGGAAGCAAGATGCGTCACGGAACTCTCCGTTCATGTCGGCCAACATCACCCAGATCTAATGATGTCCGATAATCAAGCTGCTTCCAGGAAAAGCGTCGGAATATGTCAAACCGGGATCGACAGCAACCGCAACCGTTCATCGAGATCCCGGACGTGCTTGTTGTCCTCCCATGGGCGAAGCTGAACGCGGACCTGCCGTATCGAGTGCAGAAGCCTGGCGGAACTGTGCTTCAGGGTGATTTGAGCAGCGGCATCGATCGCTGCCGACGCCTCCGGGATCTCTCGCTTCTGGATCAGCGCGGTAGCGTATTCGAGATACAGGATTCCACGTTCACGGTTCCAGCTCGGATCCGCTCTGGCCAGGGTCTTTTGGGCTAAAGGTATCGCCCGATCAGGTTGTTTGAGCTCTACCAGACAGAACACGGCATGACGGGCGATACGCTCCGGGTTGACCCAGAAAAGGTGCCGAAGATCAGAATCACCACGTTTGTCGCCCGCCAGATCGACGGCACGATCGAGGAAGCGAAGACCTCCCTCATCGCGCCTCAGCCCGGCGGAAATCCGGGCCGTCATGAGCGAGACGGCCGACTGCTGCAGACGGTTGCCACTGTTCTTCGCCCACCCCTCGGCGGCGAAGGAGTGGTCCATCGCGACAGTGGGCTTTCCCTGATAGAGAGCCATATTGGCTGACAGGCTGTGAAGATGGGCGAGGAGCGCGGGAGCACGCAACTCATGGGCTACCGCCAGCCCTTCCTCATACCTTTGGGTGGCACCTTGATAGTCCATGAGATCGTAGTGAGCCCATCCGGCGAGATGGGAGAGGCTCCAGTAGACGCGAAGAAGACGATCACGTGAGGTGGGCCCGAGGGAGCCTTGCTTGAGTAGATCCTGGACCAGGGCGCGCTTCGCGTCGGCTACCGGAATGATCTGCTGAGGCCCCATCGTCTCGTCCATCCCCCAGAGACGAGTCGTGAGATTTTCCAGCACGTCAAGGGTGGCCGCGTCGATCGGGTGCTGGTGCCGGGCGGCAACTGCCAGGCGTTCCCGTTCCGGCGGGGTGAGGTGGCGGAGCAGGCCCAGAGCGGGTGTCCCACCTAAGACCAGAGCCAACTCGAAGAGCAGTTCGCGGCGTTTCACGTCGGCCTCCTCTGCGCCGACCGCGCGCAGCAGGTCGGCGCAGAGGGTGGGCGCGGGAACGAGTGGGGGAAGTGCCTTCGTTCCCTTGGTGCCCGCGATGGCCGGGGCGGACACCTCCCGGCGGTAGTGCGGATCGAGGTGGCGGTGGTCGGTCCGGTCGATCAGGTCCCGGTCGCGAACCCCGTAGGAGGCGTAGACCTCGTCGGCGACCAGGCGACGGGCGGTGGTCTGGTAGATCCGGGCGAAGACGGCCACCGCAGCGGCGCCCGGACGCCGCCCGGCCTGCGGCCAGGCCTCGTAGTCGTAGAAGCGCGCGGCCCGCAGGGTGGCGGTGCCCGCCGGATCGAGGTCGTTGTAGGCCGCCACCACGTCGCCCGCCGTACGGCCGTGGGCGTAGCGGTACAGCCGCAGCGGGCCGACCTGGTGATCGAGGGCGAACACGCCGGCGATCTGGTCGAACGTGAGGCGACAGGCCCGCAGTGCCTCACTACGCCGCCTGCATCCCAGCAGGATCCGGTATCCCTCTCCGGGCATCCTCGACTCCCTTCCCCGAACACACACGGATCGTATGCCCGTGGTCACAGAGAATGACAGTCCGTGGGACAAGTGGGGATCCTCGACCGTCGGAGGCGATGTTCTCGCAGGTCAGCGCCACTGTGCACGGAGTATCCGATCGGCGGCGTCCCGGAGGGCTACCACGTGGGAGCACCGGGCCACTGTTCAGCTGACAATTTTCCTCTGACCGGGAGACCAGGAGAGCACATGACCACTACCCACGACGGCGTGGCCCCGGAACTCATCGAGGCGATGGTACGGCTCCGTCCGGGCGGTATGACCTGGCGGCGGACCTTCCCCGGCCATCCTCACCGGGTTCCCGAGGCTCGACGCTTCGTCCGGTTTCTCCTGGTCGACTCCCCGTTCGGCCAGGACGCGGAGCAGGTCGTCGCCGAGCTCGCCGCCAACGCGATCCGCCACACCGCGAGCGGGCGCCCGTACGGCACGTTCGTCGTCGAGGTCGTCCGCAGACCCGAGGTGACCCGGGTGACGGTCTACGACTCCGGCCGGGGCTCCGTCCCCGCCATCGTCCACCCCGCCCTCCTCGGCGAGGGCGGCCGAGGACTCCCCCTGGTCACCGCCCTGGCCTCCCAGGTCGGCTGCCGAGGCAGCCAGTCCCACGGCCACGCCGTCTGGGCCCAGTTCACCGGCGAGAAGTACCCCGCATCCCCCGAGTGCCCATGAGGAGCGGGCCGTCATGAGCACTCGGGCCTGCTCGGAGTCCGGATCTCTAGATGGGTCCGCACACCTTGGTCCGCTCCGGCACCGCGGTGAAGCGGGGACTGTCGGCCGCCTGCCCGGCGGTGAGCACGAACGACAGCGGACGGCGACGCCGTTCGCGGCCTGACCGGCTCCCACTCCTCGTCGGCCGGATCTCCACGCACCATCCCAGCCTTCCATCACGCCGAGCCTCCACCTGGCAGATGCGCAACGGCTCACCCCCATGGGCCTGCCGCGCACCGCGTGCGTAACGGCCTGACGAGGGAGGGACGGCGCCGGTGGGCGGATGCGCCTGCGGTGCCACGGTGTCGAGCGTGGGCTGGGCGGGCGAGCTCAGCCGGCGTGCAGCCTGGTGATGAGCTCATGCGCGACGTCCAGGAACTGATCGCGTGAGGATGTCGTCGTCTGCAGGTCGACGAACGCCTCGTGGGCACCGGCCTGGGCGAGGGTCAGCAGGTAGTCACCGATCTGCTGCACGGTTCCGGCGTGCGGCACCTGGTCGTCGGGCGCGGGAGAATCGGTGATCTTCGGATTGACGCGCACCACCATTCGCAGGGCCGACGGGTCCCGGTCGACGCGTGCCGCGGTCTGCAGCGCCACATCCCACAGGGCGGTCAGATAGGGCATGGGTATCGCCGCGCTCAGCCAGCCGTCGGCTCGCCTGCCGATCCTCTCCAGAGCCGAGGGCGTGTAACCGGCGAGCAGGATCGGGGGGCGCGGCCGCTGGAAGGGCTTGAGGTCGATGTGCGACGGCGGCACGGTCCAGAGCGTGCCCTTGTGCTCGACCACCTCACTGCTCCAGGCGGCCTCCATCACGTCGAGCGTCTCTTCGAGCCGGTCTCCTCTCCCCTGCCAGGGCACCCCAGTCGCGGTGTATTCGTCACGCAGCCAGCCGAGACCGATGCCGACGTCCAGCCGTCCGTGGCTGAGCAGGTCGAGCGAGGTCAGCATGCGGGCGAGCAAGACCGGCGGTTGCCACAGCGCGTTGAGCGTGCTGGTTCCCAGCCGGACCTCCCGAGTGCTGACGGCGGCCAGCGTCAATGCGGTCAGCGGGTCGAAGAACGTCGCGAAGGCCGGAGGGACCTCGCCGTCTCCTCCCGGGTAGGGATCGCTGGGTGCGAGCGGCAACATGATTCGATCACCCGCCCACAGGCTGCTGTAGCCCATGGCCTCCAGATCCGCGCTGGCCTGCCGGATGAAATCCGGGTCGGCGAAGGCGCCGTACTGCGGGACTGCATATCCGATCTGCATGAGAAATTCCTTGATACTTCGCCATGGAAGGCCGGGAGGAACTGAGGTGCATATTGCGTACGCATCTCGATATCTGGACGTTCCCGGTCAGCGTCCAGGGAGATGTTAGGCAACACCTCTTGGATATGATTTGCTATCGGGTTGGGATGTGGCCTCTGGGCCTAAAGGCCCACTTAAGATCTTGCTGTGATGTCCCCGGCGGGGGCGGCACGGCCGTGGCGTTCCTGTACCGGCGTCCACGTACCGTCGGTCCGGACAAGTCCGAGGTTGATGAGCGCGCGGAGATTGACGGCGGCGGCCCGGGTGTGGAGCCAGGCGTTGTTCTTGGTGGTGCCGATGTAGCGCAATCGTCGGCTGCCGCGGGCCACGATCCAGGCGTCCGCCTTGATCTCTTCCGGGGCGGAGCAAGAACGCGAGATCTTCAGTGATCTTCTAGACGGAAGTGAAACCAAGTGCCGCAGCCGCCTCGCTCTGGGCGTTGTCACGACTGGCAAAGCCGAGTTTGTCTCCCGGATCCTCCAGTAGCGGGACGGCCGCCAACTCCGCGACGGCGAGGTGAATCGCGTCGAGCGCGCGAAGGGCATGGGTGTAGACGATCTCCGTAGCCCGTTGCTCCACGGTGTTGCGAGGAGCGGTCAGCAACGTGACGGGGCCGTCCTCTCCAAGGTCCGCCGCCAGTACGGCAAGCCTGGTGTCCAGTTCCAGCAGCCGCCTGGCACGAGAGGCGCGCACCAGCACGCCGGTCACCTCCACCACCGTCAGGGTGCCGGTGACAAGCAGATGCTCGGGGCTTTCCAGGAGTTCCCTGGCTCGGCCGTGACCCGGTTCGTCGTGGAGGTAGGCGCAGGCCAGGACCGAGGAGTCGACGTAGGTGAGCACGAGGTCAGCGGCCCTCGGCCCAGAGGTCGTCGAGGACTGGGCCGATGCCCCTGGTGGCGTCAAGCGCACGCTCACGATCTGCCTCGGTCACCGGAGGAGCGGGGGGGCGCTCGGCGAGCACGCCGAGCCGACGAGCGCGTGCGCGAAGCTCTGCTCGGGCATCCAGCACCTCGTCGGACACGCCGTGGGCGAGGATCTCCCCGGCGGTGGCGTTGATGGAGCGGCCGGTACGGCGAGCCCTCCGGGTTATCCGCCGATGCAGATCGTCATCGATTCGAAGAAGTAGTTGCTTCATACTCCAACGATATCAATCGAAGCCCTAAAAGTGATATCACTTGCCGCCGGGTATGCGACGGCCCCCGTGAACGGTTTTTCACGGGGGCCGTCTTGAAACGTGCGGGTCAGAGACCGGCGGCGGCGCGCAGGGAGTCGGCGCGGTCGGTGGACTCCCAGGAGAAGCCCTCGCGACCGAAGTGACCGTAGGCGGAGGTGCCCGAGTAGATCGGGCGGAGCAGGTCGAGGTCGCGGATGATCGCGGCCGGGCGCAGGTCGAAGACCTTGACCACGGCTTCCTGGATCTTGCTGATCTCGATCTTCTCGGTGCCGAAGGTCTCGACGAACACGCCGACCGGGTGCGCCTTGCCGATGGCGTAGGCGACCTGGACCTCGGCGCGGTCGGCCAGGCCCGCGGCCACGATGTTCTTCGCGACCCAGCGCATCGCGTAGGCGGCCGAGCGGTCGACCTTGGACGGGTCCTTGCCGGAGAAGGCGCCGCCACCGTGGCGGGACATGCCGCCGTAGGTGTCAACGATGATCTTGCGACCGGTCAGGCCGGCGTCGCCCATCGGGCCGCCGATCTCGAAGCGTCCGGTCGGGTTGACCAGCAGGCGGTAGCCCTCGGTCTCGATCTCCAGGCCGGCCAGGACCGGGTCGATCACGTGCTCCTTGATGTCGGGAGCGAGCATCTCCTTGAGGTCGATCTCGGCCGCGTGCTGGGTGGAGACGACCACGGTGTCGAGCCGGACCGGCTTGTCGCCGTCGTACTCGACGGTGACCTGGGTCTTGCCGTCGGGGCGCAGGTAGGGCACCGTGCCGTCCTTGCGGACCTGCGACAGGCGCTCGGCCAGGCGGTGCGCCAACTGGATCGGCAGCGGCATCAGCTCGGGGGTCTCGCGGCAGGCGTAACCGAACATCAGGCCCTGGTCACCGGCGCCCTGGCGGTCGAGCTCGTCGCCCGCCTCGCCCTCGCGGTTCTCGTAGGCGTCGTCGACGCCCTGGGCGATGTCGGGCGACTGCGCGCCGATGGACACCGACACGCCACAGGAGGCGCCGTCGAAGCCCTTGTGCGAGGCGTCGTAACCGATCTCGAGGATCTTCTCCCGGATGAGACCGGGAATGTCGACGTAGGTCTCCGTCGTCACCTCTCCGGCGACGTGGACCTGACCGGTGGTGATCAGCGTCTCGACCGCGACGCGGCTCTTGGGGTCACCCTTGAGCATTGCGTCGAGAATCGCGTCACTGATCTGGTCGGCGATCTTGTCCGGGTGGCCCTCTGTGACCGACTCGGAGGTGAACAGGCGACGGGACAAGTCAGTGGCTCCTCATGCAGCGGCTGCTGGCGTCTGGGGCTCTGGCATCGGCAGGACACCAGTAGCGCTCCGGCGAATTCTAGCCCCACCTGATGCGGGGCCGCGAAACCATCTCAGATCGTGTCACCCTAAATGTTCAGATCATGTAGTGGAAGAGCTGCGGGTTCACCGGAATCCGTCGCGGGGAAACCAACCTGCCGCGACGTACGGCGGGGCGCGTTCCGAAAGCCGGCCCCCAAAGTGCCCGGAGCCCGCGAACTGCCCGCCTCCCGGGCTCGTCCACATCTCGCGGGCGGGATGCGCAGCCCCGCCCACCCGGCTTCCCAGGGGCTCACAGCCCGGTTCACAGATCGGGCAGCGGGTCGGGCGGCAGCGTCTCCGGGGCGAAGACCTCCGCGTCGGCGGCGGAGATCACCGCGGCGTACTCCTCCTCGATCTCGAACACCATGCCACCGAGTTCGATGGCCGCGCCCGCGGAGAACTCCAGCGGACCGAGCCGGGTGCGCCGGGTGTGGGTGGCGTACACCGAGGTCGGCGCGTCGCGGTCGAAGAACTTGGTGGAGAGCAGGTAGATGGTGCGGTCAGTGATCACGATGAGGAAGGTCGCCATGCCCGGGGTGCCCACCGACAAGGCCGGCAGAACATAGTGGATCTCCTCCCCCGGAGGAAGCAGCGCTCGGCACCGTGCCCTGACCGCGGCGGCGACAGGCATGATCCAAACCCCTCCCGGCTGCGATGTGGCAGGGCTCTGGGAGGCAGTATCCGCCGGGAGCCGGGCTACGGCAAGTGGTCAGGCCAGGCGCGCGGCGACGAGGTCCCAGACCACGTCGGCCAGGGCCTCCTTGGGGCCGCGCGGGATGTCGACCTGCTCCCCCTCGGCGAGGAGGACCACCGCCGCGTTGTCGGGGGTGCCGAAGGCGAGGTCGTCGCCGACCTGGTTGACGACGAGCAGATCGCAGCCCTTGCGGGTGAGTTTGGCCCGCCCGTTGGCGAGGACGTCGTCGGTCTCGGCCGCGAATCCCGCGATCACCCGAGGGTACGGCTTGAGCCCCGCACGGCGCCGTTCCCCCAACTCCGCAAGGATGTCGGGATTTTTCACCAGATGAATGGCGTCAGGCTCATCGGCGGTCTTCTTGATCTTCGACCCGCTCCGCGCCGAGGGCCGGAAGTCGGCGACGGCGGCGGCCATGACCACGGCGTCGGCGTCCTCCACCGCCTCCAGTACGGCGTCGCGCAGCTCCAGGGCCGAGGTGACCCGGACCACCTTGACCCCCGCGGGGTCGGGCAGGGCGACGTTGGCGGCCACCAGGGTGACCTCGGCCCCCCGGGCGACGGCCGTGCGGGCCAGGGCGTAACCCTGCAGCCCCGAGGAACGGTTGCCGATGAAACGGACCGGGTCGATGGCCTCGCGGGTGCCGCCCGCGGAGATCACCAGGCGACGGCCCACCAGGTCCGCGGGGCGCCCGGAGAGAACACCGCGGCAGACCTCGAAGATCTCCTTCGGGTCCGGCAGACGGCCGGGACCGGTGTCGGCCCCGGTCAGGCGGCCCACCGCGGGATCGACGACGATCGAACCGCGCTCGCGGAGCGTGGCCACGTTCGCACGGGTCGCGGGGTGCTCCCACATCTCGGTGTGCATCGCGGGGGCGAACACCACCGGGCAGCGCGCGGTGAGCAGGGTGTTGGTCAGCAGGTCGCCGGCCAGCCCGTGGGCGGCCTTGGCGAGCACGTCGGCGGTGGCCGGCGCGACGACCACCAGGTCGGCGTCCTGCCCGATACGGACGTGCGGCACCTCGTGCACCGACTCCCAGACGTCGGTCGTGACCGGATTGCCGGACAGCGCGGCCCAGGTCGGCTCACCGACGAAGCGGAGCGCCTCCCTGGTCGGGACCACGCGCACCTCGTGGCCGGACTCGGTGAACAGACGCAGCAGCTCGCACGCCTTGTAGGCGGCGATGCCCGCGCTCACACCGAGGACGACCCTCGGCCTGCGGGGAACCACGGAGGTCGGCATCGAGGTGGGTCAGCCCTCGATCGGCTCGGAGGTGAGCAGGCCCTCGCTGACCTCGCGCAGCGCGATGGAGAGCGGCTTCTCCTGCGCGTGGGTCTCGACGAGCGGGCCGACGTACTCGAGCAGGCCCTCGCCGAGCTGGGAGTAGTAGGCGTTGATCTGACGCGCCCGCTTGGAGCCGAAGATCACGAGACTGTACTTGCTGTCGACGATGTCGAGCAGGGCGTCGATCGACGGGTTGGTGATGCCTTCGGAGTAGGCGGCGCTGGTTGCCACGTGTGATTTCCCCTAGCTAGGTGAACGTCCGAGGCGTGAACCCTCGGGAGCATCAGCCAACAAGGCTATCAGCCGATGGCATACATCCTGGACTGACGTGTTGACGAGCGTCAGGTCGAACTCCCGCTCGGCCGCCATCTCGATCCGGCCGGCCGCCAGGCGGCGGGCGATGACGTCCTCGGGCTCGGTGCCCCTGCCGCGCAGCCGCTTCTCCAGCTCCTCCCAGGTCGGGGGGGCCAGGAAGACCAGCAGGGCCTCGGGCATGGTCGCCCGGACCTGCCTGGCGCCCTGGAGGTCGATCTCCAGCAGCGTGGGCACTCCGGCGGCGAGTTTCTCGAGCACCGGGCCGCGCGGTGTTCCGTACCGGTTCCCGGCGAACTCGGCCCACTCGAGCAGTTCGCCGGAGGCGGCGAGGCGGTCGAACTCCTCGTCGTCGGCGAAGAAGTACTCGACCCCGTGGGTCTCCCCTGGACGGGGTTTCCTGGTGGTCACCGAGACCGACAGCCACACCTCCGGGTGTGCCCGCCGAAGCTCGGCGACGACCGTGGACTTGCCGACGCCCGACGGCCCGGACAGGACCGTCAGACGCCTACCGGCCGGGAGTCCGGCGAGGGCTCGCGCCCCCTTCGGACCTCCGGCCGAGGATGTGGAGCGACCGGCTCCGCCCTCGGCGGTTACCTCCGGAGCCCGGCTCTCGCCGGACCGCGACGTTCCGGTCACTCCAAACCCCCCGTGATGCTGTCCCCATATGGGGTGAACGTGGTCGTATGAACCGAGATTAGCTCTCGGCCCCGCCGAACTCACGCTCGAGCGAAGCCCGCTGGTTCGTACCCAGGCCCCGCACGCGGCGGGACTCGGCGATGCCAAGCCGCTCCATGAGCTGCTTGGCGCGAACCTTGCCCACGCCGGGGAGCGACTCAAGAAGGGCCGAAACCTTCATCTTGCCGATGACGTCGTCGGCCTGCCCGTCTTTGAGCACCTCAGCCAGAGAGACCGCACCGTGCTTCAGGCGGTTCTTCACCTCGGCACGCTCTCGGCGGGCCTTGGCAGCCTTCTCTAGGGCTGCGGCGCGCTGCTCAGGGGTTAGGGGAGGAAGAGCCACGCCGGGTCACCTCGAATTTCCTGTCGATGTACTCGGACGGGAAGGGAAACTAGCTGGTCATGGCGCTTCAAGCAACGTCAAGACCACTTTATCCCTCTAGAAAATCTACTTCGTGACTTTCCGTGCCCACGGCGTCGCGCTGTGTGGACAAAACTACGCTCAACGCCGAGTTTTCCGGGCCTGTGTCATGCGCCGTGTCCGGTGGCCGCGGAGGTGCGCCGAAGGGCCGCGGCGATGCCCGCGGCCGTCGCGCCGGGGTCGGCGGAGCCGGTGATCGGGCGGCCGATCACGAGAAGATCCGCCCCGTCGGCGAAAGCCCGCTCGGGAGTCGCTACTCTTGCCTGATCCTGACTCTCGGCGCCGGCGGGGCGGACGCCGGGGGTGATGAGCGTGATGTCGGGCCCGACCTCGGCACGCACCGCGGCCACCTCGCGCGGCGAGCAGACGAGGGCCTGGGCGCCCGCGGCGACGGCCATGGCCGACAGGCGGCGCACGGCGTCCTCGGTGGGGCCCCTGACGCCCATCTGCTCCAGATCGGCCTCCGAGAGCGACGTGAGCAACGTCACCGCCGCGATCTGGGTGTTGGGCACGGCCTCCACCGCCGCCCGGATCATCGCGGGGCCGCCGGTGGCATGGACCGTCAGGATGGCGGGCTTGAGCCTGGCCACGGCCCTGGCGGCACCGGCGACGGTGTTGGGGATGTCGTGGAGCTTGAGGTCGAGGAAGACCCGCACCCCGCTCGCCCCCCGGACCGAGGCGATCACGTCGGGGCCGTAGCGGAGGTAGAGTTCCAGCCCGACCTTGACCGTGGTGACGTGTGGGGTGACCAGGCTGGCCCAGTGAGCCGCGGTCTCGAGGTCTGGCGCGTCCAGGGCGACGGCGATGGGTGCGGGCGTCACAGGGAACTCTCCTCAAGGTCTATCCGGTGCCGGGTGGACGCCCCCGGCGGGCGGTGTGCCAGCCCGACCGCGTCGGCCAGCCGGTGGAACCCCCGGGCCGCCAGGATCTCCTCAAGCTCGCGGAGGATGCGCAGGCAGGCGTAGGGGTCGTGGAACAGTGCGGTCCCCACCGCGACGACGCAGGCCCCGGCGAGGATGAACTCGAAGGCGTCCCTGCCGGTCAGCACGCCGCCCATGCCGATGATGGGCACGCTGGGCAGGGCCGCGTGGACCTGCCACACGCAGCGTACGGCCAGTGGCCTGACCGCGGGGCCCGACAGGCCGCCGGTGACCGCGGCGAGCACGGGCCGCATGGCCTCGGTGTCGATGCTCATGCCGAGCGGATTGTTGATCATCGACAGGGCGTCGGCGCCGCCGTCCACGCACGCGCGGGCCACGCTCACGATGTCCATGACGTCCGGGGAGAGCTTGGCCACCACGGGCACGTCGTAGCGCATCACCGACCGCACCGAGGCGATCACCTCGGCGGAGGCCGCGCCGTCGCGGGCGAAGACCCGGCCCCGGTCCTCGATGTTGGGGCACGACAGGTTGACCTCCACGGCGGTGACCCCGGGCGCGTCGGTGAGCCTGCGGGCCAGCGCGGTGTACTCGGCCACGGTGCCGCCGCCGATGGACACCACGGTCCGCACGCCCCGCTGGGCCAGCCAGGGCAGCTCACGCTCCAGGAAGGCGTCCACACCCGGCCCCTGGAGCCCGACGGCGTTGAGCATGCCCGAGGGCGTCTCGGCCATCCTGGGGGTCGGGCGGCCCGCCCTGGGGGCCATCGTGATCGACCGGGTGGTCAGCGCGCCGATCCGGGCGAGGTCGAAGAACTGGGCGAGCTCGGAGCCGGACGCCGCGCACCCGGCGGCCGTGGTGACGGGGTTGACCAGCTCCACGTGCCCCAGGTACGTCCGCATGTCAACCGGCATTCCGTGTTCCTCCACCGGGTGCTCCCAGCGCGTCGAACGGGATCGTCCCCACGTCGTCGAAGCGGACGCGCTCGCCCCTGAAGACCGGTCCTTCGACGCACGAGCGCACCATCCGGGTCACCCCGTCGTCCCCGATGACCGGCAGCACGCACGTCATGCACACGCCGATCCCGCACGCCATCCGCTCCTCGACCGCCACCTGGACGGGGATGTCGAACTCGACGGCCACCGTGGTGACGCCGTGCAGCATCGGCATCGGACCGCAGGCGTACACCGCGTCGGCCCGTACGTCGGCGATCACGCCGGGCAGCACGTCGGTCACCCGGCCGCGCATGCCCAGGGAGCCGTCCTCGGTGGTCAGCGTGGTCGTCTCCCCCATCCTCCTGGCCCGCAGGGCGCCGAACACCCGGTCGGCCGAGGCCGCGCCGAGCACGAAGTCGACGCGGCAGCCACGCCGCTGGAGGGCGTCGGCCACGGTGAACAGCGTCGCCGAGCCGTGCTCGGCACCGACCAGGACGCAGGTCACCGGGTCCCTGGGCAGCGGGAACGGGCGGCCGAGCGGGCCCACCAGATCGAGGGTGTCACGGGCGCGCCGGTCGGCCAGCCAGGCCGTGCCCGGCCCGCTCACCGAGAAGACGAACTCGACGGTGCCGCCGTAGTCGGGCTTGACGTCGTGGACGAAGAAGGCGCGGCGCGTCAGCATCGACGTCTGCGCCCCGCCCACGGCCACCCCGACGAAGTGGCCGGGCCGGAAGCGCTCGGCGATGCCGGGCGCCACCACGGTGAGCGCATGGTAGGCGTCGACGCGGCGCGTCGTCAGCACCGTGCCCGTCACCTGCACCGGAGTAACAGGCGTCTTCCTCACCTCCGCTGGGGCGCCGGCCTCACTCCTCAACCGCTCCGCAACCGCTTCGCGTGCTCCTGGAGGGACCGTACGCCGATGTCGCCGCGGACGATCGCCTGGATGCCCTGTACCGCCGCGGCCAGGCCCTGGACCGTGGTGATGCAGGGGATGGCGCGCAGCACCGCGGCGGTGCGGATCTCATAGCCGTCCAGGCGGGGTCCCGACTGGCCGGGGCTGCCGAAGGGGGTGTTGACGATGAGATCCACCTCCCCGTCCAGAATGCGCCGGACGATGGTCTGCTCGCCCGCGGGACCGGCTCCCTCGCTGTGCTTGCGCACGATCTTGGCACGGACACCGTTGCGGCGCAGGACTTCGGCGGTGCCCTCGGTGGCGAGGATCTCGAAGCCGAGGTCGGCGAGGGCCTTGACCGGGAAGATCATGGCGCGTTTGTCGCGGTTGGCGACCGAGACGAACGCCCGCCCCTTGGTGGGCAGCGAGCCGTAAGCGGCGGCCTGCGACTTGGCGTAGGCGGTGCCGAAGAACTCGTCGATGCCCATGACCTCGCCGGTGGAGCGCATCTCGGGGCTGAGCACGATGTCCACGCCGCGGAACCGGTTGAAGGGCAGCACGGCCTCCTTGACCGCGATGGGCGCGTCCAGCGGCATGGTGCCGCCGTCGCCGCTCTCCGGCAGCAGGCCCTCGGCGCGCAGTTCGGCCACCGTGGCGCCCATCATCACCCGGGCCGCCGCCTTGGCCAGCGGCACCGCCGTGGCCTTGGAGACGAACGGCACGGTACGGCTGGCGCGGGGGTTGGCCTCCAGCACGTACAGGATGTTGGCCGACATGGCGTACTGCACGTTGAGCAGGCCGCGCACGCCCACGCCCCTGGCGATGGCCTCGGTGGCGGAGCGGATGCGCTTGATGTCGTAGCTTCCCAGCGTCATCGGCGGCAGCGAGCACGCCGAGTCGCCGGAATGGATGCCGGCCTCCTCGATGTGCTCCATCACGCCGCCGAGGTAGAGCTCCTCGCCGTCGAAGAGCGCGTCGACGTCGATCTCCACGGCTTCGTCGAGGAACTTGTCAACCAGCACCGGGTGGTCGCTGGCCGCGCCCGCCTTGGCCATGTAGGCGGTCAGGGTCTCGTCGTCGTAGACGATGGCCATGCCCGCGCCGCCCAGCACGTAGGAGGGGCGCACCAGCACCGGGTAGCCGATCTCCTCGGCGATGGCCAGCGCCTCGTCGGAGGTCACCGCCACGCCGTGCTTGGGGGCGGGCAGGCCCGCCTCGGCGAGGACCCGGCCGAACGCGCCGCGCTCCTCGGCGAGGTGGATCGACTCGGGCGAGGTGCCGACGATCGGGACACCGGCGTCCTTGAGCGCCTGGGCCAGGCCGAGCGGGGTCTGGCCGCCGAGCTGGACGATGACGCCCGCGACGGGGCCGGTCTGCTGCTCGGCGTGGACGACCTCCAGGACGTCCTCCAGGGTGAGCGGCTCGAAGTAGAGCCGGTCGGAGGTGTCGTAGTCGGTGGAGACCGTCTCGGGGTTGCAGTTGACCATGACGGTTTCGTAGCCGGCCGCCGACAGCTCGAAGGAGGCGTGCACGCACGCGTAGTCGAACTCGATGCCCTGGCCGATCCTGTTGGGCCCCGAACCGAGGATGAGGACCTTGGGGCGCTCCCCGTAGGGGACCTCGGTCTCCTCGTCGTAGGTGGAGTACAGGTAGGGGGTCTGCGCGGCGAACTCGGCGGCGCAGGTGTCGACGGTGTTGTAGACCGGGCGGACGCCGAGCGCGTGGCGCAGGTCGCGCACCCGCGACTCGGTCATGTCGCGCAGCTCGGCGATCTGCGAGTCGCTGAAGCCGTACCGCTTGACCCTGGTCAGCACCTCGGCGGTCAGCTGCGGTACCTCGCGCAGTTCGGTGGCCATCTCGTCGATCGCGATCAGCTGGTCGACGAACCACGGATCGACACGGGTGGCCTCGAACAGCTCCTCGGCGCCCGCTCCGGCGCGGATGGCCTGCTGCATGGTGAACAGCCGCCCGTCGTGCGGGATACGGCAGGCGGCCAGGAGCTCGTCCCTGTCGCCCGGATCGCCCGCCCAGGTGAAGGAGGCGCCCTTCTTCTCCAGCGAGCGCAGCGCCTTCTGCAGGGCCTCGGGGAAGGACCGGCCGATCGCCATGGCCTCGCCGACCGACTTCATGTGGGTGGTCAGGGTCACGTCGGCCCCGGAGAACTTCTCGAACGCGAACCGGGGCACCTTGACCACGATGTAGTCCAGCGAGGGCTCGAACGACGCCGGGGTCTCCTTCGTGATGTCGTTGGGGATCTCGTCCAGCGTGTAGCCGATGGCGAGCTTCGCGGCGATCTTCGCGATCGGGAAGCCGGTGGCCTTGGAGGCGAGCGCCGAGGAGCGCGAGACGCGCGGGTTCATCTCGATGACGACCATGCGGCCGGTGCGCGGCTCGACCGCGAACTGGATGTTGCAGCCGCCGGTGTCGACGCCGACCTCGCGGATGACCGCGATGGCCACGTCGCGCATGTTCTGGTACTCGCGGTCGGTCAGGGTCAGCGCGGGGGCCACGGTGACGCTGTCGCCGGTGTGCACGCCCATCGGGTCGATGTTCTCGATCGAGCAGACGATCACCACGTTGTCCGCCCGGTCGCGCATGACCTCCAGCTCGTACTCCTTCCAGCCGAGGATGGACTCCTCGAGGAGTACCTCGGTGGTCGGCGAGGCGTCGAGGCCCGCCCCGGCGATGCGGCGCAGCCCCTCCTCGTCGTGCGCGAAACCGGAGCCGACCCCGCCCATGGTGAAGGAGGGCCGCACCACCAGCGGGTAGCCCAGCTCTCCTGCGGCGGCCAGGCACTCGTCCATGGTGTGGCAGACGAACGAACGGGCCGACTCGGCGTTGAGGCCGTACTCCTCGGCGACCTTGGCCACGATGCCCTTGAACAGCTCGCGATTCTCGCCCGCCTGGATGGCGTCGACGTCGGCGCCGATCAGCTCGACCTCGTAGCGCTCCAGAACGCCGGCCTCGTACAGGGAGATCGCGGTGTTCAGCGCGGTCTGCCCGCCCAGGGTGGGCAGCAGCGCGTCGGGCCGCTCCTTGGCGATGATCTTCTCGACGATCTCCGGGGTGATGGGCTCGACGTAGGTGGCGTCGGCGAACTCGGGGTCGGTCATGATGGTCGCCGGGTTGCTGTTGACGAGGATCACGCGGAAGCCCTCGGCACGCAGTACGCGGCAGGCCTGGGTACCCGAGTAGTCGAACTCGCATGCCTGGCCGATCACGATCGGTCCTGAGCCGATCACCATGATCGACTGGATGTCCGTGCGCTTAGGCACCCTTGCTTCCCTCCGTACTTATCGTTGCCCGCTCCATCAACGCGCAGAAGTCGTCGAACAGGCTTGCGGAGTCGTGCGGGCCGGCCGCGGCCTCCGGGTGGTACTGGACGCTGAAGGCCGGACGGTCCAGCAGCCGCAGCCCCTCGACGCAGTCGTCGTTGAGATTGACGTGGCTGACCTCCGCCGGGCCGTACGGCGTGTCGAACACGCCCTCCAGCGGGGCCCGCACCGCGAAACCGTGGTTGTGCGCGGAGATCTCCACCTTGCCGGTGCCCCGGTGCTGTACCGGCTGGTTGACACCTCGGTGGCCGTAACGCAACTTGTAGGTGCCCAGCCCCAGGGCGCGCCCGAAGAGCTGGTTTCCGAAGCAGATGCCGAAGAACGGGACACCCGCGTCGAGGACCCCGCGAAGCGCCTTGACCGGTCCGTCGGCGGTGGCGGGGTCACCGGGGCCGTTGGAGAAGAACACCCCGTCCGGACCGAGCGCGAGGATCTCCTCCGCGGTGGCCGAGGCCGGCAGCACGTGCACCTCGCAGCCGCGCTCGGCCATCCGGTACGGCGTCATCGCCTTGATCCCGAGGTCGACCGCGGCCACGGTGAACCGCCGCGTGCCGATCGCGGGCACCACGTACGGTTCGGCGGTGGAGACCTCCCCCGCCAGGTCGGCACCCTCCATCACGGGGCTGCCCAGCACCCGCTCCAGCAGTTCCTCGACCGGCGCCAGGGCCTTGCCGGAGAAGACCCCGGCCCGCATCGCCCCCCGCTCCCGCAGGTGACGGGTCAGGGCGCGGGTGCCGGGAATGGCGATGCCGACGACGCCCTGCTCCCTGAGGTAGTCGTCCAGGGAACGGTTGGAGCGCCAGTTGGAGGCCACCCGGGCCGGCTCGCGGATCACGTAACCGGCCACCCACACCCGCGAGGACTCCGGATCCTCGTCGTTGATCCCGGTGTTCCCGATGTGCGGCGCGGTCATCGCGACGATCTGGCGGTGGTAGGACGGATCGGTCAGCGTCTCCTGGTAGCCGGTCATCCCCGTGTTGAAGACCATCTCGCCGAAGGTCTCGCCCTCGGCGCCGTAGGGGGTCCCGTGGAAGACTCGTCCATCTTCCAGCACTAGCACTGCGGTCACTCACACACCCCGATCATCTCGGCTACAGCTCCGCAAAGTATGAAATATCTGGCACATCGGTCCGCCGTCGCCGCACCGGGCGGAACGCCCCCACGTCCCGGTGCGGGAAGGCGGGAGGTCCTCACGTGAGCTTCCCGTCCAGGACCGTCGGCCTGCCGCGCAGGAAGGTCGCCACGACCCGGCCGGGCAGGGTAAGGCCCTGGTAGGGGGTGTTGCGGCTCTTGGAAGCGTAGCCCGCCGGGTCGACCGCGGCGCGCACCGCCGGGTCGTAGAGGGTGAGGTTGGCCGGCGCGCCGACCTCGATCGGCTGCCCGTGTCCCCGAAGCCTGCCGATCCTGGCCGGGGCGCAGGACATCCGCTCGGCGACACCGGCCCAGTCGAGCAGCCCCGTCTCCACCATCGCCTCCTGGACCACCGCGAGCGCCGTCTCCAGGCCGATCATGCCCATCGCGGCGGCGGCCCACTCGGCCTCCTTGTCCTCGACCGGGTGCGGGGCGTGGTCGGTGGCCACGCAGTCGATCGTGCCGTCGGCCAGGGCCGCGCGCAGCGCCTCGACGTCGGCGCGGGTGCGCAGCGGCGGGTTCACCTTGTAGATCGGGTTGTAGGAGCCGACCGGGGAGTCCTCGACGAGGTCGTCGGTCAGCAGCAGGTGGTGCGGGGTCACCTCGGCGGTGACGTCCCAGCCCTTGGACTTGGCCCAGCGGATGAGCTCCACCGAGCCCGCCGTGGAGACGTGGCAGATGTGCAGGCGCGAGCCGACGTGCGCGGCCAGCAGGCAGTCGCGGGAGATGATCGCCTCCTCGGCGACCGCGGGCCATCCGGTCAGGCCCAGCCTGCCGGAGACCGCGCCCTCGTTCATCTGCGCGCCCTCGGTCAGCCGCGGCTCCTGGGCGTGCTGGGCCACGACGCCGTCGAACGCCTTGACGTACTCCAGCGCGCGGCGCATGAGCACCGCGTCGGAGACGCACCTGCCGTCGTCGGAGAAGACCCGCACCTGGGCCGCCGAGTCGGCCATCGCGCCGAGTTCGGCCAGGTGCTCGCCGCCCAGGCCGACCGTGACGGCTCCGACGGGCTGCACGTCGCAGTAGCCCGCCTCCTGGCCCAGGCGCCAGACCTGCTCGACGACGCCGGCGGTGTCGGCGACCGGGTCGGTGTTGGCCATGGCGTGCACGGCGGTGTAGCCGCCGAGGGCGGCGGCGCGGGTGCCCGTGGTGACGGTCTCCGCGTCCTCACGCCCCGGCTCGCGCAGGTGGGTGTGCAGGTCCACCAGACCGGGCAGGGCGATCAACCCCTCGGCCTCGACGGTCTCGACGGTCTCGCCGACGCTCAGCCCCTGGCCGATCTCCACCAGGAGACCGTCGCGGATCAGGATGTCGGCGGGCTCCCCGCCGAGGATCCTGGCGCCCCTGATGACGATGCCGTCACGCGTGGTCCCGATGCGGTCGTTCATCAGATCTCTCCCCCGAGGTCGGCGCCGCCAAGCAGCAGGTACAGAACGGCCATGCGTGCGGTCACACCGTTGGCGACCTGCTCGACGATCGTCGAGCGCGGCGAGTCGGCCACCTCGGCCGCGATCTCCATTCCCCGGTTCATCGGGCCGGGGTGCATCACGATGGCGTGGTCGGGCATTCTGGCGACGCGCTCGCGGTCGAGCCCGTAGCGGCGGCTGTACTCCCGCTCGGTGGGGAAGAACGCCGCGTTCATCCGCTCGCGCTGCACGCGCAGCATCATCACCACGTCGGACTTGGGCAGCATCGCGTCGAGGTCGTAGGAGACCTCGCACGGCCAGGAGTCGACGTTGACCGGGAACAGGGTCGGCGGGGCGACCAGGGTCACCTCGGCACCGAGGGTGGCCAGCAGCAGCACGTTGGAGCGGGCCACCCTGCTGTGCAGCACGTCGCCGACGATGGTCACTTTCCTGCCGTCCAGCGAGCCCAGGCGGCGGCGCATGGTGAAGGCGTCGAGCAGGGCCTGGGTGGGGTGCTCGTGGGTGCCGTCACCGGCGTTGACGACACTGCCGCGCACCCAGCCGGCCAACCGGTACGGGGCGCCCGAGGCGCCGTGCCGGATGACGACGGCGTCGGCGCCCATCGCCTCCAGGGTGAGCGCGGTGTCCTTGAGCGACTCGCCCTTGGAGACGCTGGATCCCTTGGCGGAGAAGTTGATGACGTCCGCCGACAGGCGCTTGGCCGCGGCCTCGAAGGAGATCCTGGTCCGGGTGGAGTCCTCGAAGAAGAGGTTCACCACGGTGCGGCCCCGCAGGGTGGGGAGCTTCTTGATGGAACGTTCCGAGATCTTCGCCAGCTCGTCCGCGGTGTCCAGGATGAGCAGGGCGTCGTCACGGGTCAGATCGGCCGCCGAGATCAGGTGCCGCTTCACCGGCCCTCCTCCTTCAGCAGCAGGACCGCGTCGCGGCCGTCGTTCTCCTCCAGGTAGACCTTGACGCTCTCGGACTTGGAGGTCGGCAGGTTCTTGCCCACGTAGTCGGGGCGGATGGGCAGCTCGCGGTGGCCGCGGTCGACCAGGGTGGCGAGTTGCACGGCCTGCGGGCGGCCCAGGTCGTTGAGCGCGTCGAGCGCGGCACGGACCGTGCGGCCGGAGTAGAGGACGTCGTCGACGAGGACGACGGTCCTGCCGTCGATGCCGTCGGCGGGCAGTTCGGTGCGGCCCAGCGCGCGGGCGGGACGCAGGCGCAGGTCGTCTCGGTACATCGTGACGTCGAGGGAGCCGACGGGCACGGAACGGCCCTCGAACTGCTTGATGTGGGCGGCCAGGCGGCGGGCCAGGTGGACCCCGCGCGTGGGGATGCCCAGCAGGACGACGTTCTCGCCGCCCTTGGTCCGTTCAAGGATCTCGTGGGAGATGCGGACCAGGGCCCGGTTGATATCGGGCTGCTCGAGAACGGCGCGCGCACCGCTCAGCGCATGCGAAATGGCATCGGTCAAGGAGTAACACCACCTTTCCCGCCTCACAGGACGGGTCTTAAAGGAAGTCAGCGCTCTTACGTTACCAGCCGTTCGAAGGCTCGCCCTGACCGGCCCCACCTCGGCGGATGCCGGACACCGCCCCAGGGATCTTCCCAAAAGTGAATAAATATCGTGATCTTCACTGACTTCCCATGGTTCTGGCGGGTATGCGCTTTAGATCCGTACCAACGCGAGGTATGGCGAGCGCGCCCACGGAGACCCACAGAGGCCCACAGAGACCCACGGTGTCCGAGGCGCCGCCCTCCCGACTCTCTCGTCACCAGCCGCGAAGGAAGAGAAATGGCCTTTCACGTCGACTCCGAGGTCGGCCGGCTCCACCAGGTCCTGCTTCATCGGCCCGAACTCGCCCTGAAACGGCTCACGCCCTCGAACAAGGACGACTTCCTCTTCGACGACGTGCTGTGGGTGCAGCGCGCGGTGGAGGAGCACGAGGAGTGGCAGAGGCTCCTGGTCGACCAGGGGGTCACCGTCCACATGCTCTCCGACCTGCTCCACGAGACCGTCGAGATCCCCCAGGCGCGCAAGCACATCCTGGACGGCATCGCCGACGAACGCTACTTCGGCCCGATGGCCGTCGACGCCATCCGCAACGCGCTGGACTCGATGGACTCCACGATGCTCCAGCGCTATCTCACCGGCGGCATCACCAAGCGCGAACTGGTGGACATGGGCACCGATCCCAAAAGCCTCGCCTTCCACACGCTCAGGCCGGACGACTTCGTCCTGCCCCCGCTGCCCAACCACCTGTTCACCCGCGACACCTCCTGCTGGATCTACGACGGCGTCTCGATCAACGCGATGAGGAAGAAGGCCCGCCGCCGCGAGACGGTCAACATGGAGGCGATCTACCGCTACCACCCCGCCTTCGCCTCCGGCTACGACCGGCCCGAGGAGGGCGGCTACCACGTCTGGATGCCCGGCATCCCCGCGGCTCCGGCCACCATCGAGGGCGGCGACGTGCTCGTCATCGGCCGGGGCGCGGTGCTGGTGGGGATCAGCGAGCGCACCCAGCCGCAGGCTGTCGAGATGCTCGCGCGGAGCCTGTTCGCGAAGGGCGCCGCGACCAGGATCGTCGCGCTGGACATGCCGAAGGCGCGGGCCTTCATGCACCTGGACACGGTGATGACCAACGTGGACGTCGGGGTGTTCACCAAGTTCGCGGGGCTGGGCATGCTGCCCTCCTACACCGTCGAGCCCGGCGACAACGAGAAGGAACTCAAGATCACCGACCATCCCCCCGAGGACATGCACAGAGCCATCGCGCGGGCCGTCGGCCTGGACGACATCAAGGTCCTCAGCGCGACACAGGACGTGTACGCCTCCGAACGGGAGCAGTGGGACGACGGCTGTAACGTGCTGGCCCTGCGACCCGGCGTGGTCGTGGCCTACGAGCGCAACACCACCACCAACAACCACCTGCGCCGCAACGGGATAGAGGTCATCACGATCCGGGGCAGCGAGCTCGGCAGGGGCCGGGGCGGCCCGCGCTGCATGAGCTGCCCGCTGGAACGCGACGGCGTCTGAGCCCTCCCGGCGGCCGGGCGGATCGCCGCCACGAAAGGCACCGCCGAGGTGAGGAGCCCGGCTCGCCCGCCTCCGCCGCCCGCGTCCCGATCGGGGCGTCGGGCGAGGCAGGCGGCCGCCGGCGGGCCGCCGCGGAGACGGCACCGGCGAGCCTCGACCGGCATGCGGGCACACCGCCGATCCGCACCGTCCGGATGGACGGGATCGTCGCACCGGGTATTCCTCCCGGCCGCGTCGTCGAAGATCATACTCTTGTCGCCGCACCCGAAGATGATGTTGCCCGAATCCTCCGGAAGAAGCCAGAATCCAGCGAAAATCCCGTAAAAACTAGAGGTTTCGCGATGCACGGTAGGACAACTACCGCGTTTGAGGCGGACCACATCGGACCGGATTCGACATCTTTTTTCCAATCAGCTTGACCTTAGGCGCCCACAGCTTTACCGTCACTGTCCGTAACCACACCTCGTGGCGTTATCGGGTGAACCCTGACGCACCGGTCATCGAAGACGCCTCCCCGGGCGCCAACCCTGTGACCGGGGCATAAGTTGCGAGGTAGCACAATCAAGTTGAGAGCAGTACATACAGAGCCGGGGGGCCACACCATGCCGTCTGAGTACGCCAAGTCGCTGGGTGCACGACTCCGCGCCATTCGCACCCAGCAGGGCCTGTCCCTGCATGGAGTCGAAGAGAAGTCCCGCGGGCGCTGGAAGGCGGTCGTCGTGGGCTCCTACGAGCGTGGCGACCGTGCCGTCACCGTGCAGAAGCTTGCCGAGCTGGCCGATTTCTACGGGGTGCCGGTCTCGGAGTTGCTGCCCGGAGGGGCTGCCCCCAGCCCGCTGGGCCCGACACCGAAACTTGTGATCGATCTTGAGCGCCTTGCCCAGCTCCCCAAGGAGAAGGCCGGTGCGCTTGCCCGCTACGCGGCCACCATCCAGAGCCAGCGCGGCGACTACAACGGCAAAGTGCTGTCCATCCGCCAGGAGGACCTCCGCTCCCTTGCCGTGATCTATGACAAGTCCCCCAGCGAGCTCACCGAGGAGCTCATCGGCTGGGGAGTCCTGGACCCCGAGGCGCGCCGCGCCGTCGAGTCCTTCTGACCGTCTGACCGGTCGTGGGTGCGCCGGAACCGGCGTGCCCACCCCGCCCCGCCCCGAAAAATCTTGCTCTCAGCAGAACGTTGGCTGCATTCCGCCCCGGCCCACGGCCACTGTGGTAGGAAAAGGCAAACATTCGATTGGCGAGATACGGTGGACATGACTTCGGGAGATGATCGGCTCGATCACTCTCGGCCGCGCCCAAAAAGCCGCCTCCACTCGGTCATGGTGTCGCTGGGATCGACCAAGACGCGCACCTTCCTGCGGTTGCTGGCGTCGATCGGCACCACCGGGACTCAGGACACCCTGAAGCTGCTGCCGTTCGTCGTCATGGCCGTGGTGGCCGTGATCGACTTCGGCTCGGGCCCCACGTCCGGCCTTCTCCCGCTGCTCGCCCTCGGCCCGGCCTTCGCCAGTGTGGCCTGCGGCCTGGCCCGCACCACCGTGATCGGCGTCGTCGCCCTGGTGCTGTGCGTCGCGCTCGGCCTCTACAACGACATCCTCTGGACACCGCGTACCAACATCACCATGTTCGCCATCCTCGGCGTCACCGTGGCCAGCGTGCTGGCCAGCGCCGGGCGGCTGCGCCACGAACGCCAGCTCGCCGACGTGCGCTCGGTGGCCGAGGCCGCCCAGCGGGTGCTGCTGCGCCCTGTGCCCCGCCGCGCCGGTCCCGGCATAGGCGTGGCCGTCTCGTACACCTCCGCCACGGCCGAGGCCAGGATCGGCGGTGACCTGTACGAGGTCGTCACCACCCCGCACGGGGTCCGGATCATCGTGGGAGACGTGCAGGGCAAGGGCCTGGAAGCGGTGGAGACCGCGGCCGTGGTGCTCGGCGCCTTCCGGGAGGCGGCCCACGACGAGAAGAAGCTCCAGGGCGTCGTGGCACGGCTGGAGAAGGCACTGACCCGCGAGTTGTCCGGCGAGCAGTTCGTGACCGCCGTGCTGGCCGAGATCCGTGGCGGTTCCACCATCGCCGTCATCAACTGCGGCCACCCCCCGCCCATGGTGCTGGACGCCGAGGGCACGATCTGGTTCGCCGACCCGCCGGATGAGGCCCTGCCGCTGGGCATGAGCGCACTACAGGCCAGCAAGCCGCAGCCGCACCACATCCCTTTCGAGCCGGGAGACCAGGTCCTCTTCTACACCGACGGGGTCATCGAGGCGCGCAACGGGTTCGGCGAGTTCTACCCGCTGCCGGAGCGGGCGCACCTGCTGGACGGTGAGGACGACCCTCAGGGGTCGCTGGACGCGCTCCGCGCGGACCTGCTCCAGCACGTGGGCAGACCGCTGGGCGACGACGCCGCCATGCTCCTGCTGCGCCACCGCGCCGTCCAGGAGAACTCCTCGGCGGCGTAGACCGCCGCGGGTCCTGCCCGCCGAGGCCGGCCGGACGGCGCCCCCCGCGTCGTCGACGGTCACCGCGACACCGTCCGGCCGACCCTCGCCAGGACGGAGAGGGACCCTAGCCCGCCAGGGGGACGTGGCCGGGGAGCACGGGTTGCGCCGGCACCCCGAGCAGGTTCTCGACCTCGACGACGAAGCGCTCCGCCTCGGAGATGAGCTCCTCGGCGTCTCGCGACGACACCGTGCGGGTCAGCCCCGCCTCGGCGGCGGCCCGCTTGGCCGCGCTCGTCTCGAAGTAGGGCGCCCACTCGGCCAGCCGGGGCTCGGCCTCGGGGAGCAACTCCCAGGCGCTGCGCAGCCTGCGCCTGCGGCCCTGCATGGGACGGGGTCGCGCGGCCAGGACGGCGGCGGCCGCCCTGAGCGCCGCGAGGTGGGCCGCGACATAACGAGCGGCGGAGGTCCGGGCGGCGGCGGCCTCTTCGAGGCAGTCACGCGCGTCTGTGAGGTGCGCTCGCACCGTGGGGGAGAGTCGGGGCCCACCGGAATCGCCGAGCCGAGGGGTCATGTGCGTCAGCCTCCTTGGTCGCAAGCGGCTCCCGGCGTTTTCACCGGCGGTGTCAACATTCGCAGACCCCACCGACAAATCCACCGGGTGGCCGGACGAGGAGCTTCCCCTCTCCCCGTCCGCCCCGACCTGGGCCCGATCGTCTCCTCCGACGACGTGGATCCGGCCGACCACCCTGGACACGGGTTACCAGACCCGCGTCATTACATCGAACATAAATTCGACCACTAATACTGTCAAGTAAAACAGCGAACAAAAGTTCGATCTTCCGATATGACAGACATGACGGAGGCCCCGGGAGATCTCCGTCTCCCGGGGCCTCCGCTCGCCGAGCGCCGATCCGCCCGCCGGTTCGCCCGATCCGCCGCGCTACCGGGCGAACCTGCCCCGGACGTGCACCGGCACCCCGGTGCCGAGCAGACCGGGAAGGACCTCCGCCACGTGCATCGGCAACCGGACACAGCCGTGGGAGGCGGGTGCCAGCGGCACCGACAGCGCGCCGTGGAAGGCGATGCCGCCGTTGAAGAAGATCGGGTTGTAGAGCTGGCCCAGGTAGGACTTGTGCCAGCCGTCCCTGCGCCAGGTGGTCTTGTAGTCGCCCGTCGGCGTGCGGGCGTCGCCGCAGAACCGCTGGGTCTTTCCCTCCCAGGTGGCCGTCTCGCAGTAGGCGATCCCACTGCCCGAGGAGGTGTGGCTGATCAGCCGCACCGCGCCGTCGACGTAGAGGACCATCACCTGGGTGGCGAGGTTCACCTCCACCCGGGTCGGCTTACCCCCGGGGACGAGCACCTTCGGCGCCAGCGGACTCTCCAGGGCCTGCCAGGTCCTGCGCGCCACCGTGCTGGTCGGCGAGATGCCGTTGACCTTCTGGAAGGCCCAGATCGCGGTCAGGGTCGCACCGCCGTAGCGGCCGTCGATCCTGCCCGGGGCGTAGCCGAGCTCGGCCAGCCTCTCCTGGAGCGCCTTCACCGGGGCGCCCTTCGCGCCGAGCCTGAGCGTCTTGCCCGGTGCGACGAACCGGGACGCCTCGGTCCTCGTCGCGACGGCCGGCGCGGCCGAGACCGCGGCCTGGGCCTCGGCGACGCCCGCGGAAAGGGTGACGCCCACGGAAGAGAGGAGCACGGCCCCCGCCGTCATCAGCGCGGCCGCTCCCAGCCGCTGTCCAACCCCCACTTTCCATCAACTCCTCATATCACTATGGATCAGGTCAAGGGACCATAGCGCACGGGTTCCCCGTGCAAGCGACCGGTTATGAAGCGGAAATCAACGGTCAACCCGTTTAGAGTGGCCAGGTGCCAGAAAAGTTGCATCCGAACGTTGAGAAAGTCGCCGCCGTGCTCCGTGAGCACGCCGTCCCCGGCGAGATCGTCACCTTCGCCGAGGCCACCCCGACCGCCGCCAGCGCCGCCGCGCAGCTCGGCTGCGAGGTCGGCGCCATCGCCAACAGCCTGATATTCGACGCCGACGGCGAGCCGCTCCTGGTACTGACCAGCGGAGCCCACCGGGTCGACACCGACCTGATCGCCGGGACGGCCGGTGTGGCGAAGGTGAAGCGCGCCGACCCCGCCTTCGTGCGGGCGGCCACCGGCCAGGTCATCGGCGGCGTCGCCCCGGTCGGCCACCCCGCCCCGGTCAGGACGCTGGTCGACACCTGGCTGGGCAAGTACGACGTCGTCTGGGCCGCCGCCGGCCACCCGCACACCGTCTTCCCGACCTCCTTCGACGAGCTCGTCCGCATCACCGGCGGAGTCCCCGTCGAGGTCGAGTGACCGCGATCCGGCGATGACCCGCGTCATGTCCTCCCTGCTAGGGTGCGACGCGTGATCGGACTGCGACGGATCGGCCCCGACGAGTTCACGCTCCGGTTGGACGCGGTCCTTGACGTCTACACCGAGGCGATGAACCCGCCCGCCGACCAGATCGCCGGTCGCAAGGCGATCATGGGGAGCCACGCCACCAACCCCGCCTTCACCTGCCTGTTCGCCGAGCTCTCCGACGGCACCCCGATAGGCATCGCCTACGGTTTCCACGGAGTCTCCGGCCAGTGGTGGCACGACGTGGTCCGGCGGGCCCTCGCCGAGAAGCACGGCGAGGGCAGCGCCCGCGGCTGGCTGGGCGACGCACTGGAGCTCGCCGAGATCCACGTCCGCCCCGACTACCAGGGCAAGGGCATCGGACGGTCAATGATCATGGGAATATGCGCGGGCCGCCTGGAGCGCACCGCCGTGCTGTCCACCCGTGACCGGCCCACCGCGGCCCGGCACCTCTACCGGAGCCTCGGCTTCGCGGACCTGCTCACACAGTTCGTCTTCCCCGGCGGGCACGAGCGCTACGCGATCCTCGGGGCGGTCCTTCCGCTGGACGGCTGAGCCGCCCAGCGGGAGACTTCCCGCTCAGCCCCCCAGCGAAGGGGCCTTCGGCGTGTGGTCAAGCGCCTGGAAGACCTCGCGGGTCGCGCTGGAGCGGTTGAAGGTGATGAAGTGGATGCCGGGCGCGCCCTCGTCGAGCAGGGTCTGGCAGAGCTCGGCGGCGAGCTCGATGCCCAGGCTGCGCACGGCGGCCGGGTCGTCGGCGATGGCCGCGAACCTCTCGGCCACCTCGGGCGGGAACGGCGCGCCGGAGAGCTGCTCCGACCTGGCGATGGTGCTCATCTGCGTGACGGGCATGATGCCCGGGATGATCGGTGTGTCACAGCCGCTGGCCGCCACCCGGTCACGGAGCCGCAGGTAGTCGTCCGCGCGGAAGAACATCTGGGTGATCGCGTAGTCGGCGCCCGCCCGGCACTTGCGTACGAAGTACTCGGTGTCGGACTCGATCGAGCGCGACCTGGGGTGCTTGTAGGGGAAGGCGGCCACGCCCACGCAGAAGTCGCCGGACTGGCGGATGAGCCTGACCAGTTCCTCGGCGTACAGGACGCCCTCGGGGTGGCGCACCCACTCGCCCGTCACGTCGCCCGGCGGGTCGCCCCGCACGGCGAGGATGTTGCGAACGCCCGCCCCGGCGAACCGGCCGACCAGGTGGCGCAGCTCGCGGATGGAGTGGTTGACGGCCGTGAAGTGGGCGACCGGGGTCAGCGTGGTCTCATGGGCGATCCGCTCGACGATGTCGACGGTGCGGTCGCGGGTGCTGCCTCCGGCACCGTAGGTGACGGAGACGAAGGTGGGTTGTAGCGCCTCCAGCTCGCGGACGGCACGCCAGAGCTGGCGCGCTCCCTCATCGGTCTTCGGGGGGGAGAACTCGAAGGAGAACGAGTGGGCACCGGCGGCGAGGAGTTCGCGGACGGTGGCGACACGATCTGGAAGAACGGACGGGCGACCCAGAGCCATGGGGCAAGGATACCGACCCGGCCGCTCGGATGCCCGATCAGATCGCGGCCGCCCACGGAGTGACCTTCACGCGGAACAACCGTTCTTCTAGATCGAAATATCCCCTTAGACCGTTAATCTCATTACTTGACCTCGTCCCGGCGCCGAAGCCGGAGGATCCCAACTTTCATAGATTGGGTTTCCTGCCTCATGACCAGTCGCGCGAAACCCGGAGGTGTCGTGTCTCGCACCGGCCCCACAACCGTTCCGCCTCTCCACCGCCCCGGCGGGCAGGCTCGTGCCGGCCATGCGTACGGTGGTCGGGGGGTCATCACCGCCGGACACGGTGCCAGGGCGTGCGGCACCGTACCGCGTTTCCTCCCCAGAGCTGAAGCCCAGGGTTTCCATACCGGAGGTATTCGATGATCACTTCTGCAACCGCGCTGGACATGATCCGGTCCGAGGTCGACCATGCTCTCCGGCGGTTCGTCGAACAACAGCGTCCGCAGGTCAGCGCTCCAGAGCTGGCCCCTCTTGTCTCCGCGGCCGAGGACTTCCTCTCGGGCGGCAAGCGGCTGCGCCCCGCCTTCTGCTACTGGGGCTGGCACGGTGCGGGCGGGGGCGACGACCCCGCGCTCTTCGCCGCGGCCGCCTCCCTTGAGCTGCTCCAGGCGAGCGCCCTGGTGCACGATGACGTGATGGACGCCAGCGACCTGCGCCGGGGCATGCCCTCGGCGCACCGCAGGTTCGAGGAACTGCACAGAAAGGCGGGCTGGCACGGCTCCGCCGAGCAGTTCGGCGAGGGTGCGGCCATTCTGCTGGGCAACCTGATGCTCATCTGGTCCGGTGAGATGTGGCGCAACAGCGGCCTGCCGGCCGCCTCGCTGGCGGCGGCGCAGAAGGTGCACGACGACATGCGCACCGAGTTGATGTGCGGCCAGTATCTCGACCTGCTGGAGCAGGCGCACGGCGAGGGCACCTTCGACAGCGCGCTGCGAGTCGCCCTCTTCAAGAGCGGCAAGTACTCCGTGGAGCAGCCGCTCCGGCTCGGGCTGGTACTGGCCGCCCAGGGCAGGGAGCCCTGGATCGACCGGCTCTGCGAGGAGTACGGGCGGTCCGTGGGCATCGCCTTCCAGCTTCGCGACGACATCCTCGGCGTGTTCGGCGACCCGGGCGAGACCGGCAAACCGGCCGGCGACGATCTCCGCGAGGGCAAGCGGACGATGCTCATCGCCCGCACGCTCGCCGCCGCCTCGGCCTCCCAGGCACAGGTGGTACGCACCACGCTCGGCGACCCGGACCTGGACGAGGCCGGAGTGGACCGGCTGCGCCGGATCATCGAGGAGACGGGGGCTCTCGTGGCGTGCGAGGACCTGATCAAGGGATACCTGGAGAACGCCCTCGGTTCGCTGGAGGGCGCCCCGATCCGGCCCGACGCCCGGGAGGCCCTGGCCGACCTCGCGGTGGCCGCCACCTCCCGGAGCACCTGAACCGCGTATCCGAACCACGCATCCGAACCGCGCGCCTGATCCGTGCACCGGGCCGGTGCCCTCGGCGTCCCGTCCGCCCGGCCGGAGACACGCTCCCGCCGGGCGGAAGGACCTCAGACGGAGGCCGCCAGCCTCCGCCTGAACTCCTCCGCCGCCGCCTTGGGATCGTCGGCCTCGGTGATCGCCCGCACCACCACGACCCGGCGCACCCCATGGGAGATGACCTCGTCCAGGTTGGTGAGGTCGATGCCGCCGATGCCGAACCAGGGCCGCTCGGTCTCCAGGGCCGCGGCATGCCTGAGCAGGCCGGGGCCCGGAGCGTGCCTGCCGGGCTTGGTGGGCGTCGGCCAGATCGGGCCACAGCAGAAGTAGTCGACGCCGGGCTCGACCGCCGCGGCGGACGCCTCCTCGGGGGCGTGAGTGGAACGCCCGATGAGGATGTCGTCGCCGAGCATGTCGCGCACGACCGGCACCGGCAGATCGCCCTGGCCGAGGTGGAGCACGTCGGGGCGGATCGCGTAGGCGATGTCGGCCCTGTCGTTCACGGCCAGGAGCTTGCCGTGCCGGTCGCAGGCCTCGCGGAAGACGGCGAGGAGGTCGAGCTCCTCGCGCGCCTCAAGACCCTTCTCGCGCAGCTGCACGATGTCGACCCCGCCCGCCAGGGCGGCGTCGAGGAAGTCCGCGAGATCTCCCCGGTCACGCCGTCCGTCGGTGCACAGATACAGACGGGCGTCAGAAACCGAGGGCCTGGGCACGTCTCTTCACTTCCGTGTGGCGGCCCGCCACGATCGCGTCGACCGGCGAGCCCGGCAGCGTGTCGTCGGGGGTGAAAAGCCAGCGAAGCGACTCGACGTCGTCGTATCCGGCGTCGAGGAGCACCGTGAGAGTGCCCGGCAGCCCCTTGACGACGTCCCCGCCGGCGAGGAAGGCCGCGGGGACCTGTGGCTCGCCACCGCCCCTGCGCACTCCGATGAGCTTGCGGTCCTTGAGAAGTTGCTTGGCGCGACCGGCGCTCAGGTTGAGCCTTCTGGCAACCTCGGTCAGGGTGAGCCACTCGCCCACCAACTGGTCGGTCTCCCGGTCGATCTGCGCAACAGAAAGCGTCACGAATCCACCACTACCACATCGAGCCCTTCGCCAAACACCTGGCGGCGAGGTTACGCCACCGTACAGTCGCGCAACGCTATCGCAGGGTCGGCGAGGCGATTGACGTCGAGGCGCCGTCCACCCTCGATGAGGCGGCGCCCCTGGACGAGGTCGCGGGGGCGGTTGACCGAGAGGACCGCGGCGAGCCGGTCGTCCTCGGTCACCCAGCACACCGCCCACCTGGTGTTTCCCTCGGCCTCCGGGTCGCCGCGCCGGATCAGGCGGGCGCCGTCGTGGTACCCGGCGTACTGGACCATGTGGCCGAACTGCTCGGACCAGAAGTAGGGGACCGGGTCGTAGACGGCGACGTCGCCGACGAGCGTGGCCGCGGCCACGTCCGGGGCGCCCAGGGCGGTGTCCCAGTGCTCGACGCGGAGGCGCACCCCGTAGCGGCGCGACCACCAGGCCGCGCAGTCGCCCACGGCGACCACTCCGGGCAGCGAGGTGCGCAGGTGCTCGTCGGTGACCACGCCGTTGTCGAGCCGGACGCCGGAGCCGGCCAGCCACTCGGTCGCGGGCCGCACGCCGACGCCCGTGACGACCACGTCGGCCTCGACCGCGGAGCCGTCGGCCAGGGTGAGTCCCCCCTGGTCGACCGAGGCGACCATGGTGCCCAGGCGCAGGTCGACGCCGGCCTCCGCGTACCAGGCGGCGGTGTACGCGCCGACCTGGCCGAGCGCGGCGGACAGCGGGACGTCGGCCGCCTCGATCACGGTCACGGCGCATCCCGCCCTGCGGGCGGCGGTGGCCACCTCGGCGCCGATCCAGCCCGCGCCGATCACGGCGACCCTCGTCCCCCTGCCGAGCAGGGAACGCAGCCGGAGCGCGTCGTCGATGGTGCGCACCACGTGCTGCGGGCCGTCCCCGCGCAGCCGGATCGGACGCGCGCCGGTGGCGATGACCAGGCCCTCGTAGGCCAGCTCGCCCTCGGTGGTCTCGACCACGCCGGGGTGGAGCCCCTTGGCGGAGACGCCCGCGCGGAAGTCGACCTCGAGCGCGTCGAGGTCGGAGTCGACGACGGTGGAGTCGGTCTCGCCGAGCAGCACCCCCTTGGACAGGGGTGGACGGTCGTACGGTCTGTGCCGCTCCTCCCCGATCAGCGTGATCCTGCCGCCGAACCCGCGGGCCCGTAACGCCTCGACGCTGCGTACGCCGGCCAGACCGGCGCCTACCACCACGACATGATTCACACTTCCCGACCATAAGCGTCAGCACCGTACTCCTACCAACGGTCGTTGATAACGAAAACGGTATTTACCTCACATCTGACGCTCTAAGCGTGTTGCCGGACCCCTTAGGGTGGGGGGAAGACGCGCGGGAGCCCGGAACGCACCGGGCTGAGAGGAGGGCCGCGGAGCGACGAAGGACCCGGCGCGAGCCAGGTCCGGAGACGACCGCGAGCGGGCCCTCGACCGCCACGAACCTGATCCGGGTCATGCCGGCGAAGGGAGCGGAGTACACATGGCGGACCATTTCCACCTCCTCGTCGTCGGCGGGGGGGTGATCGGACTGTCGGTGGCCTGGCGTGCCGCCGGCCGGGGACTGAAGGTGGCGGTGGCCGACCCCGCGCCCGCCTCCGGCGCCTCGCACGCGGCGGCGGGCATGCTGGCCCCGGTCAGCGAGGTCACCTACACCGAGGAGCCGCTGCTGCGACTGGGCCTGGCCTCCCTGGAACGCTGGCCCGCCTTCGCCGCCGAACTGGCGGACGCGAGCGGGCACGACCTCGACCACCGCGCCGACGGCACCCTCGACGTCGCCTTCGGCTCGGACGATCTGGCCGCGCTGGACGATCTCGCCGCCTTCGTCGCCAAGCTGGGGTTGTCCGCCGAGCGGCTCACCGGCCGCGAGTGCCGCCGCCTGGAACCCATGCTGGCCCCCGCGGTCCGCGGCGGCATGCTGGCGGGCGGCGACGCCTGGGTGGACCCCAGGAAGGTCACCAGCGCGCTCCTCACCGCCCTGGAGCGGGCGGGCGGCACCCTGGTGCGCGCCCGGGTGGCCGGGCTGCTCACGGCCGCCGGAGCGGTCACCGGGGTGCGGCTGGCGACCGGCGAGAGCGTCGGGGCCGAGCGGGTGGTCCTCGCCGCCGGCGCCTGGTCGGGTTCCCTGCCGGGGATGCCGCCCGAGGCACTGCCCCCGGTGCGGCCGGTCAAGGGCCAGATCATGCGGCTGCGCTCCCCCGCGCCGATCCTGCGGCGATGCGTGCGCGGGGTCGTGCACGGCTCGAACGTCTACCTGGTGCCGCGCGGCGACGGCGAGGTCGTCCTCGGCGCCACGCAGGAGGAGATGGGCTTCGACACCCGTGTCACCGCCGGTGGGCTGTGGGAGCTGCTGCGCGACGCGCGGGAGCTCGTCCCCGGCGTGACCGAGCTGGAGGTGGCCGAGGTCGTCGCGGGACTGCGCCCCGGCACCCCGGACAACCTGCCGCTGGTCGGTCCCACGATCGTGCCCGGTCTGCACATGGCCACCGGGCACCACCGGGGCGGGGTACTGCTCGCCCCGCTCACCGCCGACCTCTGCTCGGGCGAGAGCGACCCGGAGCTCTCCTCGATCTGCTCACCCCTCCGCTTCCAGGAGCACCCACCGCAGGAGCTGTCATGAACGTGACCATCAACGGCGCCGCGCACGAGCTGCCCGCCGGGGCGACCGTCGCGCAGGCCGTGCAGCGGCTGACCGGCATGCGGAGCGGGGTGGCCGTCGCGGTGAACGACGAGGTCGTCTCGCGCGGCGCCTGGGAGGCCACCGCGCTCGCGGAGGCCGACAGGGTCGAGGTGCTCACCGCGGTTCAGGGAGGATGAGCGGCATGGTGGACGATCTGATCATCGGCGGCGAGAAGTTCTCCTCCCGTCTCATCATGGGCACCGGGGGCGCCCCGTCCCTGGAGATCCTCGACGCGGCGCTCGCCGCCTCGGGGACCGAGCTGACCACCGTCGCGATGCGGCGGCTCGACCCGGCCGCGCGGGGCTCGGTGCTCGACGTGCTGCGCCGGCGCGACATCAGGGTGCTGCCGAACACCGCGGGTTGCTTCACCGCCGGGGAGGCCGTGCTGACCGCCAGGCTGGCCAGGGAGGCGCTGGAGACGAACTGGGTGAAGCTGGAGGTCATCGCCGACGAGCGCACCCTGCTGCCCGATCCCATCGAGACCTTCGACGCCGCCGAGCGGCTGGTCGCCGACGGGTTCGTGGTGCTGCCCTACATCGGCGACGACCCCGTGCTGGCACGCAGGCTGGAACAGGCGGGCTGCGCGGCGGTGATGCCGCTGGGGGCGCCCATCGGTTCCGGCCTCGGCATCCGCAACCCGCACAACATCGAGCTGATCGTGGAGTTCGCGAGCGTGCCGGTGATCCTGGACGCGGGGATCGGCACGGCCAGCGACGCGGCACTGGCCATGGAGCTGGGCTGTGACGCGGTTCTGCTGGCCACCGCGGTCACCCGTGCGCAGCGTCCGGAGCTGATGGCGCAGGCCATGCGCTCGGCCGTCGCGGCGGGCCGGGCGGCCCGCCTGGCCGGACGGATACCCCGGCGTCGCTACGCGGAAGCCTCCTCCCCTCTTCATCGATAGAAAACGACCACGTCTCGGCATCGGTTTGGGATTCAGGGACCCTGTCGGCGTCAAATCGCCCGTAAACTCGGCCACGTGGACACGACGCTTACGGACCCCCTGGTCGGGAAACTCCTCGACGGGCGTTACCGCGTCGAGTCCCGGATCGCCCGGGGCGGAATGGCGACCGTCTATCTGGCCCTGGACATCCGGCTCGACCGCACTGTCGCCGTGAAGGTGATGCACCGCTCGCTCGCCGAGGACCCCGCCTTCGTACGGCGGTTCATCGGCGAGGCCAAGTCGGTGGCGAGCCTGTCGCACCCCAACGTGGTGCACGTCTTCGACCAGGGCACGGATGGCGACAACGTCTACCTCTCGATGGAGTACGTGCCGGGCCGGACCCTGCGCGACGTGCTTCGCGACCGTGGCAGGCTGCCCGCCCGCGAGGCACTGGAGGTCATGATCCCGGTGCTCGCCGCGCTGGGCTCGGCCCACCAGTCGGGCCTGGTCCACCGGGACGTCAAGCCGGAGAACGTGCTGCTCGCCGACGACGGCCGGGTCAAGGTGGTGGACTTCGGCCTGGCCCGCGCGATCGAGGCGACCAACCAGACGCGCACCGGTGTCATGATCGGCACCATCGGCTACATGTCCCCCGAGCAGGTCACCTCGGGGGCCGCCGACGCCCGCAGCGACGTCTACGCGGCCGGCATCATGCTGTTCGAGCTCCTGACCGGCCGCCAGCCGTACGAGGGCGACACCCCGATGTCGGTGGCCTACCGGCACGTACACGACACGGTGCCCGTGCCCTCCGCGCTGCTCCCCGGCTCTCCCCCGCTGCTCGACACCCTGGTGGCCAGGGCGACGGCCCGCGATCCCGCGAACCGTCCCGCGGACGCCACCGCGCTGCTGGTCGCCGCCGTCGACGCGCACCGGATGCTGCCCAGGGAGAGCGGCCCGGTGCCGTCCGTCCCCGTCGGGCCGCCGCACACCCACGAGACCACGGTGTCCGCACCGCCCGCGCCGGCCAACCACACGCTGATCCAGCCCCGCGTCGAGTTGCCCACCGGCCCGGTAAGCGACCAGCCGGCGCCCGTTCCCCCGGCGCGCAGGATGTCCGGCGCCCGCTGGTTCCTGCTCGCGCTGGCCGTGGTCATGGTGATCGCGGTGGGGGTGACCGGCTGGCTGTTCTCGCAGAACACCACCATCGTGGTGCCCTCCGCCCTGGTGGGCAAGAACATCACGGTCGCCACCAGCGAGGCCAGACAGCGCGGCTTCACCGTCGAGGAGGGCGAGGCCGAGCATGACGAGAAGGTGCCCAAGGGCAGCGTGCTCCGCACCGACCCCGTGGCGGGCACCGAGGCCGAGCCGGGGAGCAAGCTGATCCTGATCGCCTCGGCCGGCCCCAAGCGGGTCGCGGTGCCCAACGTGGTGGGCATGACCGAGCCCCAGGCCAGGAGCAGACTGGCGGAGGACTCGCTCGTCGCCGGCAAGGTCAGGAAGCAGGCCAGCGACACCGTGCCGCGCGGCCAGGTGATGCGGACCGTGCCGGCTGTGGGAAACCCGGTCAAGGAGGGCAGCAAGGTCGACCTGGTCATCAGCGCGGGTCTGCTCATGCCGGACGTCATGGGCATGCCCCGCGACCAGGCGGACGGGGTGCTGCGCGGGGCGGGATTCGTTCCCGAGTTCGTCGAGCAGACCGACGCCGCCCAGCCGTGCACGGTCATCGCCCAGGATCCCCGGCCCAAGGCCGAGACCGACAAGGGCGCCGTGGTCCGGCTGACCCTTTCGCAGTGCGCCAGCGAGTGGCACTGGCCCTGGGAGAACAACGGCGAGCAGCCTCCCGGCGACGGCGGCAACGTCGTGCAGATCCCGAACATCATGTTCAAGGACTTCAGGGCGGCGCGCGACGAACTGCGCGCCGCGGGGGTCACGGTGAAGCTGAGGCGGACCCTGGGCAAGGGCAGGGTGCTGGCCCAGATCCCGCCGGGCGGCCAGACCGTCCCGGTCGGCACCGAGGTCACCATCTGGTACTGACGGCCGGGCGGGCCCGGTACCCGCGCCGGGGCGGACCTCCGCGCGCTCAGCCTTCGGTCAGGAAACCGTGCAGGCGGATCCTGGCGAGACCGCCGTCGGGGTGGATGTCCACCCTGGCGTACGCGGCCTCGGGCGCGTCGGTGACGCGGAAGCGGTGCCGGGTGTCGGGCAGCAGGCGGGTCCTGGGCAGCAGCGGGAACCAGGTGACGCCGTCCGCGCTGCCGGTGACGGAGACCTCGGCGGGAGCGTTGAACACCAGGTTGGTGGTGTCGATCTCGGCGAGCCTGACGATCCCGGGCCCCGCCAGGCGGATGACCAGCCAGTCGTTGCCGCCGTCGCGACGGCGGGCGGTCTCCCAACCCTCGGCCTGGTGGCGGGCGAGGCCCGGGGAGATGGCGTTGTTGGGCGAGGAGTAGAACTCGTCGGAGCAGGCGGTGACGAGCGCGCCGTTCTCCAGTGCGGCCAGGTCCAGGCCGAGTCCCTCGTACACCGACAGGTCGGGCCTGACCTCGCCGTGCACCCGCAGCCTGGCGATGCCCCCGTCGGGGAACATGTTCAGCCGCACGTGGGTGTGGCGGCGCTCTCCGGACACCTCGAAGAAGTGCTCGGCGTCCCCCTTGAGGTCGCTCATGGGAACGATCTCCACCCAGTCGGCCGCCTCCAGCTCGGCGACCGTCGGATGGCCCTCGGCCTCGCACGCCTCGACGGAGGCGTGCGGCGGGTAGTTTCCCTTGAACCAGGCGGTGTCGATCACGACACCCCGGATCACCCCGGGCATGCCGAGTCTGACCAGGGCCCAGTCGTGGCCGGGCTCGCGCCGCCTGCGGGTCTCCCAGCCGTCGTAGACCTGGCCCTTGGCGCCGAAGGTGTGCGGGCGGAAGCCGGGGCGCCCCGGCCTGATGAGGCTCTCCTTCTCCGCGAAGGACTCGTCGTTGGCCGCGATCACCGAGCCACCGAGGGCACGCAGGGCGAGGTCGGGCAGTGCGGTGAACTCGATCAAGAAGAGAACCTTTCTCGCGAGGGGCGAAGTCCCGGCCGCGGGAGCGCTAAAGCAGGACGCCGCCGAAGCCCTTCCCCACGGCCCGGCCACGCAGCCAGGTCGTGCGGACCACGCCCGTGAGCGTCCTGCCGTGATAGGGCGTGACCGGGTTCCTGTGGTGCAGCCTGGCGACGTCCACGGTGTGCACCGCGTCGGCGTCGAAGGCGACCAGGTCCGCGTCGGCGCCCTCGACGATGGCGCCCTTGCCGCGCAGCCCGGCCAGTTCGGCTGGGCTGGTGGCCATCCAGCGCACGACGTCGCCCAGACCGTGCCCGCGCCGCGCCGCCTCGGTCCAGACCGCGGTCAGGCCGAGCTGCAGGGAGGAGATACCGCCCCAGGCGGCGGCGAAGTCGGGCACCTTCAGGTCGGGGGTGGAGGGCGAGTGGTCGGAGACGACGCAGCCGAGCACCCCGTCGGCGAGCCCGCGCCAGAGCTCGTCGCGGTTGGCCGCGGCACGGATCGGCGGGCAGCACTTGAACTGGGTGGCGCCCTCGGGCACCTCTTCGGCCACCAGCGTGAGGTAGTGCGGGCAGGTCTCCGCGGTGAGCCTGATCCCCTGCCGCCTGGCCCTGGCCAGCGGTTCCAGGCAGAGCGCGGACGACACGTGCAGGATGTGCGCCCGCACCCCGGTCTCCGCGGCCAGCGCGGCGACCCGCTCGACGGCACGGCGCTCGGCCTCCCCCGGACGGGAGTCGAGGAACTCCGGGTACCGCGGTCCCACCGGGTCCGCGAGCAGCGCGGGGTCCTCGGCGTGCACGACCAGCAGGCCGTCAAAGGAGGCGATCTCCACCATGGCCGCCCGCAGCCCGTCCGTGTCCAGCGGCGGGAACTCCTCCACCCCCGACGGGGACAGGAAGCACTTGAACCCGCGTACCCCCGCCTCGTGCAGCGCCCTCAGGTCCGCGACGTTGCCGGGGATCGCGCCGCCCCAGAAGGCGACGTCCACCGCGCACCGCCCGTCCGCGGCGCTCCTCTTCACCGCCAGGGCCTCCGCGTTCACGGTCGGCGGCAGCGAGTTGAGCGGCATGTCCACGATGGTGGTCACCCCACCCGCCGCGGCGGCCCGGGTGGCGGAGGCGAATCCCTCCCAGTGGGTCCTGCCGGGCTCGTTGACGTGCACGTGGGTGTCGACGAGGCCCGGCAGCAGCGCGACGTCGCCGAGGTCGACCTGCTCGGCGGCGTTCAACCGGGCGTCGTGGGCGTGCACCCCGACGATCTTCCCGTCCCTGACCGCGACGGCCGCCGGTCCCTCCTTCCCGGGCAGCACGGCCCGGCGGGAGCGGATGACCAGATCCGGCACGTCCTCAGCCCTCGCACTCATCGGCTCTCCGTTCCTGCCTGCTTCTCGCCGCGGCACGTGCCGGTCCGAGCGCCCGTACCCGGCGTCCCCTTCCCGCTCCCGCGGCCCTCTTTCCCGCCGCGCCCGGACGTCGCCGGAACGGCGCTCAAAGGTGCCTCTCGGCGACCGTGCGCGCGAGCCGTTCGATCAGCGGGCCCGGCTGCGACATGCACACGGCCGGATCGGGCTCGATGTCGGTGAGCGCGTAGGCGGCCGTGATGCCCGCCGCGCTCAGCTCCTCGTCGCCGAGAGCCCGGCGCCCGCAGACCACGACGACGGGGACCCCCGCTTTGGCCGCGGCGCTCGCGACCCCCGCCGGCGCCTTGCCGCGCAGCGTCTGCTCGTCGAGCGAGCCCTCACCGGTGACGACGAGGCGCGCGCCCTCCAGGCTGTCGTGGAATCCGAGCAGGTCGAGGAGGTATTCGATGCCGGGCCGGAACTCGGCGGCCAGGAAGGCCAGCGCGGCGAATCCCACTCCCCCCGCGGCACCGGCGCCCGGCTGCCCGGCCACGCCCATCGAACGGACGACGCCGTCGTGCTCGGCGGCCCCGACCAGGCCGTGGGTGTGTGCGGCGACGGCGGCCAGCCGGGCGAGGGCGGCGTCGAGCAGCCTCACCTCGTCGGGGCTCGCGCCCTTCTGCGGCCCGTACACGGCGGCGGCTCCGTGCGGACCGAGCAGCGGATTGTCCACGTCGCCCGCGACGACGAACTCGACATCATCAATCTTGATAAGGCCGGATTTATCGATTTTTGCCAGGTCGCCGAGGGCGGCTCCGCCGAACGGGAGCTCCCGCCCGTCGGCGTCCAGGAAGCGGACGCCGAGCGCCCGCATCATGCCCGCGCCCCCGTCGGTGCAGGCGCTGCCGCCGAGACCGAGCACGATCCGCCGGGCCCCGCGCCGTACGGCGTGGGCGATCAGCTCGCCGGTGCCGTGGCTGGTCGCGGTGAGAGGTGCCGTCTCGACGCCCTCGTGCGCGAGCGAGCCCGCCGCCGAGGCGGCCGGTCCCGAGGCGGCCGGCAACCGCCGCAGCCCTGACGCCTCGGCCAGCTCGACGACCGCGGTGGCCACGTCTCCTTCCCCGAGGGCGTCGCGCCAGGCGTAGGAGGCGAGTACCGGCTCACCGACGGGGCCGGTGACCTCGACCTCGACCCGGGTGAACCCGCAGGCCACGACCGCGTCCACGGTGCCGTCACCGCCGTCGGCCACCGGCAGCGCGACCGTGGCGACGCCGGGCCCGAGACCCGCGGCGATCCGCGCGGCGACCTCGGCACCGGTCAGCGAGCCCTTGAACTTGTCCGGGGCGATAACGACATGTCCCGACGACTCAGACAACCCTGCTCCCCAATGGCGGATGGGCGGCACGCGCCACCCGCCCGTGCGAGCCGGTGGGGAGCGGATGCCTGACCCCGGTGAAACGGAGCACAATCATCACATCCACCGACGGGCGCCCCCGACACCCGGTCCTCATCCGCCGACCTCCTGGCCCGCGGTGAAGCCCTGCTCGGCGGCCAGCCGCATGAGGCGGCGATGGGCCTCGCCACCGGCGCGGCCGAGTTCGTCCTGGGCGACGGTGCGCAGCTCGTCGTCCTCGACGACGGTCTCACCGCCCACCAGCAGCCGGGCCAGCGGTGGCTGCCGGGTGCCGAAGACCAGGGCGCAGACCGGGTCGGCGACCGCGGAGGCGAAGGCCCCGGTGCGCCAGAGGGCGATGTCGGCGAGCTTTCCCACCTCCAGCGAGCCGAGCTCCTCCTGCCGGCCCAGGTTCCTCGCCCCGCCCAGGGTGGCGATCTCCAGGGCCTGACGGGCGGTGAGCGCGGTGGGCCCGTACCTGGCCCGCTGGAACAGCAGGGCCTGGCGCATCTCGCCGGAGAGCGAGGTGAGCTCGGCCGAGGCGCTGCCGTCCACCCCCAGGCCGACGTTCGCGCCCCTGCGCAGCATCTCGGAGACGCGTGCGATGCCGGCGCCGAGGCGGCCGTTGGAGCTCGGGCAGTGCGCGGAGCCGGTACCGGTCTGGGCGAAGACGTCGATGTCGCCGTCGCTCAGGTGGACGGCGTGGGCGAACCACACGTCCGGGCCGAGCCAGCCGAGCTTCTCCATGTAGTCGACCGGGCGCTGCCCGACCTGCCGCAGGCAGTGCTCCTCCTCGTCGAGGGTCTCGGCGAGGTGCGTGTGCAGCCGTACCCCCTTGGACCTGGCCAGCGCGGCGGCCTCGGTCATCAGGTCGGCGCTGACGGAGAACGGCGAGCAGGGGGCGACCGCGATGCGGAGCCTGGAGGAGAAGGACGGGTCGTGGTAGGTGTCGACGGCCTCGGCCGTGGCGTCGAGGATCTCGTCGAGCCGTTCGACCACCACGTCCGGCGGCAGGCCGCCCTGCGACCTCCCCCGGTCCATCGAGCCCCGGGCGGGGTGGAAACGGAGCCCGACCTCCCGGGCCGCCTCGATCTCCGCGGCGAACAGATCCCCGCGTCCCTTCGGGAAGATGTAGTGATGGTCGCTGGAGGTGGTGCAGCCGGACAGGGCCAGATAGCCCAGCCCCGCGCCCGCCGCGCCCTTCACCACCTCGGCGTCCATGGCGGCCCACACCTGGTAGAGCGCCGTCAGCCACTCGAACAGGGTGGCGTCCTGGGCGAGCCCCTGGGAGGCCCACTGGTAGAGGTGGTGGTGGGTGTTGACCAGGCCGGGAGTGGCCAGGCAGCCGGTGCCGTCGATCCTGACCGCACCGGGTACGGCCGGGGCGGGGCCCACGCCGAGGGCCACGATCCGGTCACCCTCGACGTGGATGTGCCCCGTGGGGATCTCCGGGCCCACGACCGGGGCGATGTGCACGTTCTCGATCAGGATGGTGCTCAACGAGACCCCTTCTCCTCGCCACGCGGCCCCGAACCCGCACCGGCCTTGCGGGCCGCGGCGAGACGTACCGCGTCGAGGATCTTCTCGTAGCCGGTGCACCGGCACAGGTTGCCCGCCAGGGCCTCGCGGATCTCGGCGTCGGACGGGCGCGGGATCCGCTCGATCAGGTCGTGGGCCTGGACGACGAGGCCGGGGGTGCAGAAACCGCACTGGACGGCTCCGCATTCGACGAACGCCTCCTGGACCGGGTCTAGCCGGTCGCCGTCGGCGAGTCCCTCGACGGTGCGGACCACGCGGCCCTCGGCCTGCCCCGCCGCGACCAGGCACGCGCAGACGGGCACCCCGTCGAGGTAGACGGTGCAGGAGCCGCACTCGCCCTGCTCGCACGCGTTCTTGGAACCCGGCAGGCCCACTCGTTCGCGCAGGACGTACAGGAGGCTCTCGCCCTCCCAGACGTCGTCGGCGCTCTCGCTGCGGCCGTTGACCGTGAAGGTGACGCGCATCAGCCTGCCCTCCTCTCGAAGCGCCCGGAGCGCAGCTCGTTCCACGCCCAGGTCAGGGTTCGCCGCGCCATCACCGCGATGGCGTGGCGCCGGTAGTCGGCGGTGCCGCGCACGTCGTCGATCGGCGAGGCGGCCTCGGCGGCCAGCTCACCGAAGCGCCCGAGCAGCGCGGGGTCGAGCCGGGCCTCCCAGTCGAGTTCGGCGGCCAGGAACTCCTCGGCCGCGACGGCGCGCCGGGGAGTCGGGGCGGCCGAGCCGATGCCGGTGCCGACCCGGCGCTCCGCGGGATGGAGCGCGATCGCGAACGAGCAGACCGCGATCACCATGGCGTTGCGGGTACCGACCTTGGAGAAGTACTGCGGGCCGCTCGCGGGGCTCATCCAGAACGCCCTGATCAGCTCGTCGGGTTCCAGCGCGTTGCGCTTGACCCCGAGGTAGAAGGCCGCGGCCGGGATCATCCGCACGCCCCGGGCGGCGGAGGCGACCTCGATGACCGCGTCCCCCGCGAGCAGCGGCGGATGACTGTCCCCCGCGGGCGAGGCCGCGCCGAGATTGCCTCCCACCGTGCCCCGGTTGCGGATCTGCGGCGAGCCGACGGTGCGGGAGGCCTGGGCCAGACCCGGCAGCCGGTCGCCCAGCTCGGCGATCAGCCGGGCGTACGACACGCCCGCACCGACCCTGAGCCTGCCGTCCGCCTCCTCGCTCCAGGTCGCGAGCTCGGCGATCCGGTTCAGGTCGAGCAGCCCGGCGGGCCTTCGCACGTCGAAGTTGAGCTCGACCATCATGTCGGTGCCGCCCTGTATGGGTGCCACCTCCGGCCGGTCCGCCTTGGCGGCCAGCGCCTCCGCCCAGGTGGCGGGTCGCAGGAAATCCATGGTCATCACTCCCAGGCGAAGCGTGCGTCGGGGGTGTCGTCGCGGAGCACACTGCCCTCGATCAGCCCGTAGGGACGGTCGGCGGCGTAGAACACCTCATTGGGGTTGTCCAGCCCGAAGGGGGTGAGGTCCACCAGGAAGTGGTGCTTGTTCGGCATCGCCAGGCGCACCTCGCAGACCTCCTTCCGGGTGTTCAGCACCCGCTCGCCCATCGCGTAGAGCGTCTGCTGCAGCGACAGGCTGTAGGTCTCGGCGAACGCGCCGAGCAGGCAGCGGCGCACCTCGTCGTAGGACTCCCCGTACGGGGACGCTCCCGGCAGGTGCCGCCAGCGGGCCGAGACCTCGGTGGCCAGGACACGGTCTCCGGTGGGTTTCAGGGTGGTGTACTCGTCCTGGACGAAACCGGAGAACTCCGACCCCGTCGAGTTGAGCACCACCAGGTCCTTCAGCCCGGAGACCACGGTGGTGCTGCCGTCCCGGTCGTGGTGGACGACGCAGGTGCGTGTCTCCCTGCCGGAGCGAACGAAGGAGTGCCGCCCGCCCCCGGCTCCCGAGGCTCCCGGGATCCGATCCCAGAAGTACTCCTCGATCTCCACCCGGGCGTGGTGGACCGTGGGCTGGGAGTCCACGTAGTGACGGGCCAGCAGGATCGCGAAGTCCTCGATCTGGGCGACACCGTGCTTCCTGGCGAAGGCGTACACGGTGTTCTTCTGCGTGTCGGTCGGCAGGACCGCGGCGTTGTCGCCGGTGAGGTGGACCGCCTCCATGTCACCGGAGAGTGCCGAGCCGACGGTGACGTCCTTGATGTGGTGGACGTCACCGTCCCTGACGACACGGACCAGGCGGGTCTCCGCCTTGCCGTAGCGGTTGGGTCCGAGAACGACGGGCATGCTAGCTCCCTCGATACGTCGAGTAGGCGAACGGGCTGAGCAGCAGGGGCACGTGGTGGCGCTCCCCCGGGTCCGCCACCGTGAAGTCGATCGAGATCCGCGGGTAGAAGGCGTCCACCGCGCGGGCGGCGAAGTAGGCCCCGGTCTCGAAGACCAGCCGGTGGGCGCCCGCCCCGCACGTCCACCCCGCGATCCGCCCGTCGGCGTCGGTGACGCCCTCGGCGAGCACCTCGCCGTCCCGTTCCAGGCGTACGGCGACACCCGCCGCCGGCCTGCCCAGGGCGGCGTCGAGCACATGCGTGGACAGACTCATACGGGACCTTCCGCAAGCGTGGGTTCGGGGAGCGCGGTGCCTACCTGCCCGTTCCCGGAGGTACGGGGATCGTCCAACGGCTTTCGGGGAACATGGGCCACGGGGCGCGCGGAGTTCATGTGGCCGGTCCCGGAGACGAGTGGCCGCTTTCGAGGAGTTTCCCGAGCCGAAGACGAGTGATCTTCGCGAGCTCGGCCCTGACCACGTTCTGCTCGGTGTCCTCGTCGTTGCCGAGCCGCTCGGTGAGGCGGGCCAGCATCTCCTCGGCCGACAGGCCGGTGGCGCAGATCAGGTAGACGTGGCCGAACCGCCGCTCGTAGGCGCGGTTGCCCTCCGCCAGCCGGTCCAGGACCTCCCGCCCCGCCGCCTCGACCCCCGACTGCTCGCGGCGGGACCAGGCCCCTTCCCTCCCGGAACGACCGGCCGCCGGGCCACCCTCGCGGGGCGGCTCGCCGATCCTGGGGTGGGCAGCCAGTGCCTCGTGCACACCGGACCAGTCCAGGCTCCGCACGGTGGCCTCCGCGACCTCGGCCAGCCGGTCGAGGTCGCGGTAGGGGCGTGACGCCGCCACCCGCGCGGCGAAGTCCCGGCAGGCGCAGCAGGCCAGCAGTTCGGCCTCGGCCTCCTCGGTGCCCAGCGCGTTGAAGGCGGCCAGCCCCGCGACCTGCGGCGCGGAGTGCGGGTTAGACATGGGAGCAGTACACACACCACCGGCGCGTACAGTCCAGCGACAAGCACCCCAAACTGTGCCAAGGGTTTGCCGCAGATTTCCGCAACATACTCCAAACCCGCTGGTACCCGGCGCTCGGTTCTCCTTGGGAGACGTGGTTGAGCGCGCCTCACCGGTCACCTCGCCCCGGAGTGCGGGGAGGACAGGCCGGCTGGGCGGCCTGTCGGCTGTGAAGCGCCGGGGGCGGCGCCTAAACTGGCGTCACCATGACTTCCCTTTCCCCCATCGGCGGACACGTCTCCGTCACCGGCGGCCTCGCCAAGGGCGGGCTGCGCTACGCCTCCGACATCGGTGCCGAGATGATCCAGGTGTTCGTCACCAACCCTCGTGGCTGGGCGCTCGCCGTGGGCGACCCCGCCCAGGACGCCAAGCTCCTCGAGTCGGGCGTGCTCTCCTTCGTGCACGCGCCCTACCTGGTCAACATGGGCTCGCCCAGCGCGGAGACACTGGAGAAGTCGGTGGCCACCGTGCGGCACAACCTGCTGCGCGGCCACGCGATCGGCGCGAAGGGAGTGGTCGTCCACACGGGGTCGGCGGTGAGCCAGTCCCGCGACGAGGCGCTGCGCCAGCTGCGTGAACATCTCCTGCCGCTCCTGGACGAGATCCCCGACGACGGACCCGACCTGCTGCTGGAGCCGATGGCCGGGCAGGGCGCGGTGCTCTGCGCGACGGTCCAGGACCTGGAGCCCTACCTGGCGGCCCTCGACTGGCACCCCAAGGCGGGGGTCTGCTTCGACACCTGCCACGCCTTCGCCGCCGGGCACGACCTGTCGACCTCCGAGGGCGTCAAGGAGACTCTGGAGGCCCTGCACGCGATCGCCCCCGGGCGGCTCAAGCTGGTCCACGCCAACGATTCCAAGGACGTGTGCGACTCCAGGAAGGACCGGCACGAGAACATCGGCTCCGGCCACATCGGTGCCGAGCCCTTCGCCGACATGCTGAGCCATCCCGTGATGGCCGGGGTGCCGTTCTGCATCGAGACACCGGGCGGCGCCGAGAAGCACCGCGAGGACATCGAGGCGCTCAAGAAGCTCCGCGACCGGGTGGGTTCCTGACCTTCCCGAAGGTCGGACGGGACGCCCGTCCTCGTGATCCGGCCGCCCCCGTGTGGCCGGATCACGGTCCGGCCCGCTGGCTAACGCGGGCGTCCCGTCGCACTCGGAGAGCGGCGACCCCTCCCCCTTCCGGTCAAGGACCCGGTGGCCGGATGCCGGCGGTCACCCCGTGTCCGCGCATCAGGTCCTGTGCGAGCCTTACGGCCCTGTCCCCCCTGATCCGGCGGGTCTCGCTCTCCGATGAGGGAACACTAGAGGCGCGTCCAGACGAGCGAGCGGCGCTTTCCCGCCAGCGCGATTAACGGTCAGTAGTTGTCGATGTGCGGAGAGTGCCGACACGACGAACGGCGCACGGCAGGCGACGAACGGTCGATCGGGGGCTCGTGGGACCCCTGTGACCCGCCCCGTGCCGGGAAACGCCGATGAGCCGTACGACCGCGGAACGGCGCACGGAAGGCACCGGGTCGGACGGCGAGCGGGGACGCACGAGAAGGACGGCGACCGCGGAACGGCCGCCGGAGGCCCGCACGGGCGCGAACCACCGTGCGGGGGCCGCGGAGGGCGTGCCGCGTTACCGCAGGGCGGGCGCGGAGGGCAGGGGTCTGGCCCGGACCACGCCGGGGACGGCCGGGCGGTCACGAAACTGGCGGACCAGCCGTTCGCGGACCTCGCGGGCGTGCCGGCGGCTGACCGGAAGCGTCTCGTTGCCCACCCGGAGCATCACCCTGCCGCCGTCGAAGCGCAGCTCGCTCACGTGCCGCACCGAGACCAGCGTGCTGCGGTGCACCCGGATGAACCCCGATCCCGCCCAGCGCCGCTCCAGGGCGGCCAGCGACATGCGGACCAGGTAGCTGCCCTCGTCGGTGTGGAGCCGGACGTAGTCGCCCTGCGCCTCGGCGAACCAGACCGCCTGCTGGGGCACGAACCGCGTCCGTCCCGCGAGCTCGACCGGGATGACGTCCTCCGGCACGGGTTCGGCCGTCGCCGGAATCATGGACTCCAGGCGCCTTACCGCCTCGGCCAGCCGGTCGGCCCTGACCGGCTTCAGCAGGTAGTCGACCGCCTCCAGCTCGAAGGCCTGCACCGCGCACTCCTCGTGGGCGGTGACGAAGACCAGCCGGGGCGGGTTGGGAAACCCCGCGATGAGCCTGGCCAGGTCGAGGCCGTCCAGTCCCGGCATCCGGATGTCGAGGAACACCCCGTCCAACCGCTCGCCCGTGCCGAGCATCTGGACCATGTCCTGAAGCGCGGTGACCCCGCTCGCGGCCGTGGAGACGTGCTCGATACGGGGGTCCTGGCGGAGGAGATAGGCGATCTCCTCAAGGGCGGGGACCTCGTCGTCAACGGCCAGGACTCGCAACATGACCCCACGCTGCCCTCTGAACCGCATCCGCCGCAAGCCTCATGGCAACTTCGGGTAATAGTTTGACTACAAATAGCTATTGGCGGGGTGGAGCTTGGGAACGCGGAGCCGCACCGTCGTGCCCGCGTCCGGCGCGCTCTCCACGATCAGCCCGTAGTCCTCGCCGTAGATCTGGCGGAACCGCACGTCGACGCCCGCCAGCCCGATCCCGCCCTCCTCTCCCGGCGGCGGCACGGAGCCGTCGAGGAGCCCCCTGGCCCGCTCGGGCGGCATGCCCAGGCCGTCGTCCTGCACGCTGATGTGGGCCTCGGCCCCGGCGTCGCTGACCACCACCCGCACCTCTCCACGACGTCCCGCGGCCGCCACGCCGTGCTTGACCGCGTTCTCCACCAGCGGCTGCAGGCAGAGGAACGGGACGGAGACCGACAGCACCTCCGGCGCTACCCTGAGGGTGAAACGGAGCCGGTCGCCGAACCTGGCACGTTCCAGGAGCAGGTAGCGGTCCACGCAGTGCAGCTCCTCGGCGAGGGTGGTGAAGTCACGCGCCCGGCGCAGCGCGTACCGGTTGAAGTCGGCGAACTCCACCAGCAGCTCCCGCGCCCGCTCGGGGTCGGTGCGGACGAACGAGGCGATGGTGGTCAGCGCGTTGTAGACGAAGTGCGGAGACATCTGGGCGCGCAGCGCCCGCATCTCCGCCTCCATCGTCCGCCGCCGCGAGGAGTCGACCTCCGCCAGCTCCAGCTGCCCCGAGACCCACCTGGCGACCTCGGTGACGGTCCGCACCAGTGCCACGCTCACCACGGCGTCATAGGCGGCGAGCGTCCCGACCACCCGCCCGTCGACGGTGAGCGGTACGACGACCCCGCCCCTGGTGGCACAGCCCGGCGCGTCGCAGGCCGGCGCCTCCCCGGTCACCACGTGCGGGCGCGCCGAGGCCAGGACGATCCTGGCGTGCTCGGGCGCGTGGTCGCGGTGGCAGCCCGCCGCGCCGTCCCAGGCGAGCAGGCCACCGCCGTCGGCGACCGCGACGGCGCTGGTACCCAGCAGGGTACGCAGGTGGCGGACCGCCTTACGGGCGGACTCGTGGGTGAGCCCGGCCCGCAGCGAGGGAGCCGCCATCGCCGCGATGTGCAGTGTCAGGAAGGTGGCCTCGTCCGTCGGACCGCCCTGCCGGTCCGGGTGCCGCCGGCGCGGACGGGGAAGGACGAGTCCGAGAAGGGCACTGAAGGCGCAGAGCAGCACCCAGCCCGTGGTCGACATGCGGAAAACCGTAGTCAACCCGCCCCGGAGATCGGGGGCGAACGCCGATCACGGACCGATCAGGGTGGGCCTTCGCCCGCTTCCTCCTGATAGGAGTAGCGCTGCTCGCGCCAGGGGTCGGCGATGTTGTGGTAGCCGCGCTCCTCCCAGAAGCCGCGCCTGTCCTCCAGCAGGTACTCCACGGCGCGCACCCACTTGACGCTCTTCCACGCGTACAGGTGCGGGACGATCATCCGCACCGGGAACCCGCGTTCCAGGGCGATGGGCTTCTCGTCCAGTTCCAGCGCGAACATCGTCTGTGCACGGTCGAAGTCGCCTATCCGCACGTTGGCGCTGTAGCCGTACTCACCCCAGATCATCACGTGCTTCACCTCGGGTGCGGGCGGGGCGACCTCCATCAGCGTCGCCGCGGACACCCCGCCCCACTCGTTACCCATGATCGAGAACTTGGTGACGCAGTGGAAGTCGGCCACCACCGTGGTACGCGGCAGCGCGGAGAACTCGGGCCAGGTGAAACGGTGCTGCTCACCCGAGGCCGTCGCCCCCATGACGTGCAGCTGCCAGGTCTCCGGGCGGAACCGGGGCACCCGGCCGTAGTGGATCACCGGTCGGCCCCGGGGGACGTACTGGCCCGGAGGCAGACGAGGCTCCTCCCACGAAGGTTCGGACTGCTCCACCATCACTCCCTTCGCCGTTTCCCCTATGGCACGTGGTAATCCTGCCATCGCGGACTTCCCGCCGCCTCGGCGGCTACCGAATAACGTTCTTTCACCTGACGGGACGGAGGCGCTCTGACCGTGCGCTATCATTTCCCACTATGCGTACAGCGTTCTGGTTTTTTTATGGCGACGGACCCGTGAGTCGGACCGTTCGCCACCAGATGCTGCGCTGACAGCCTGGCGAACAGAAGGCCCCGGGTCCGGTTTCGGACTCGGGGCCTTCTGCTTTTCCCGGCCTTCATCGAACACACCACAGACCTCGGAGCCGGCCGGACCGGCCGGAGCCGTCGAAGAGGGAGAGACATGGTCATCGTCATGGGACCCGGCGCCACGGAGCAGGACGTCGAGGCGATCGTGGAGGTCATCGGCACGGCGGGCGGCGAGGCGTTCGTCAGCCGGGGCGTGAGCCGCACGATCATCGGCCTGGTCGGCGATGTCGCCCAGTTCACCACCCTCGACCTGCGAGGCATGACCGGGGTGGCCGACGTGATGCGGGTGAGCGCGCCGTACAAGCTGGTGAGCCGCGACAACCACCCCGAGCGGTCCACGGTCCGCGTCGGCGGTGTGCCGATCGGTCCCGGCACGGTGACCCTGATCGCCGGCCCGTGCGCGGTGGAGACCCCCGAACAGACCCTTCAGGCCGCCCGGATGGCCGCCGCGGCCGGGGCCACCCTGCTGCGCGGCGGCGCCTACAAGCCCCGCACCTCCCCGTACGCCTTCCAGGGGCTCGGCGAGGCCGGCCTGCGCATCCTCGCCGACGTGCGCGAGCGGACCGGGCTTCCGGTCGTCACCGAGGTCGTCGACGCGGGCGACGTGGCGCTGGTGGCCTCCTACGCCGACATGCTCCAGGTCGGCACCCGCAACGCGCAGAACTTCGCGCTGCTCCAGGCCGTCGGCGCCGCCGGCAAGCCGGTGATGCTCAAGCGCGGGATGAACGCCACCATCGAGGAGTGGCTGATGGCCGCCGAGTACATCGCCCAGCGCGGCAACCTCGACGTCGTGCTCTGCGAGCGCGGCATCCGCACCTTCGAGACCGCCACCCGCAACACCCTGGACGTCTCCGCGGTGCCGCTCGCCCAGCGGCTGTCGCACCTGCCGGTCATCGTCGACCCGTCCCACTCCGGCGGCCACCGCGACCTGGTCCTGCCGCTCACCCGCGCCGCCATCGCGGCCGGTGCCGACGGCGTGATCATCGATGTCCACCCGCGCCCCGACCAGGCCCTCTGCGACGGCCCTCAGGCGCTGGTCGACGGCGACCTGGACGAACTGGCCCGGGTGATGGAGCGGTTCCCGCCGCTGCTGGGCAAGGTCGCGGCCGTCGACGCCCTGGCCCCCGCCTGACCCACCCGCTCGCCGCGGCTTCCGGCCCCGGACACACCCGGGGCCGGGAGATCCGATCTCAGGCGTCGAGCCGGTACTCCTGCAGGGATCCGGCGAGCTGGACGGCGAGCTCCTCGGCGTCCAGTCGACGTTCGATCTTCTTCAGGTCGGCGACCTTCGCGGCGGTCTCGGCGCGGCGGGGGGCCAGCAGCGAGCAGCAGTCCTCGTCCGGCAGCTCGGAGATCGCCAGGGTTCCGATGCGGCGGGCCTCGGCCATGATCTCGGTCTTGTCGAGGCCGATGAGCGGCCGCAGGATCGGCATGTCGACCGCGTCGTCCTGGGCGGTGATGTTCTGCAGGGTCTGCGAGGAGACCTGGCCCAGGGAGTCGCCGGTGACCAGGGCACCGGCGCGCAGCCGGCGGGCGACCTCCTCGCCGGTCTTCAGCATCAGACGGCGCTGGGTGATCACCGCCAGGCGGTCCTGGCCGGAGGCCTTGATGGACTGCTGGGCCTTGCCGAAGGGGACGACCCACAGCCGGGACCCGCCCTGGAACCTGTCGAGTGCCCTGACCAGCGCGTACGCCTTGTAGATGGACTCGGAGGTGGTGAAGGGGATGCCGGAGAAGTGCAGGAAGTCGACGCGCAGGCCGCGGCGCATCATCCGGTAGGCGGCCACCGGGGAGTCGATGCCACCGGACATCAGGACCAGGCCCCGGCCGCTGGTGCCGACCGGCAGCCCGCCCTGGCCCGGCAACCCGCCGGTGAAGACGAACGCCTCGTCGCGATCGACCTCGATGGAGACCACCAGCTCGGGGCGCTTCAGGTCGACCGGCAGCCCGTAGATGTCGTTGAGCTCGCCGCCGACCGAGCGGTCCAGCTGCATCGAGGTGAGCGGGAAGCGCTTGTCGCGGCGGCGGGAGCGGACCGCGAAGGAGACGCCGCGCCTGACGTCGTCGCGGTCGGCCAGCAACTCGATGGCGGCCTTGGTGATCGCCGAGGGGTCCTTGGCCACCCGCCAGGCGCGGTGGATCCAGACCAGCCCGGGAATGTACGAGACACGCTCGGCGACCGTGTCCGCGACCTCGACCCCGGTGCCGTCCGGCAGGAAGATCGCGATGACGCCGTGGCGCTGCCGGACGTCGACCTTGACGCCGACATCCTTCAGCGCGGCCTTGATGTTGGCCTGCAACCTCCGCTCGAAGAGCTCACGGTTGTTGCCCTTGAGGACGACCTCGCCCAGTTTGAGCAGAACGCAGGGCTCGCCCAAGGCGGACATGGTCATGGTGCAACCTCCGGTAGAGCTTCGAGGGGATATGAGGGGCTTTGTGGTAGGGCTTCGTCAAGTCTCTCGCGCGTTGGCGCAAAGACAACCTCTCGACCTTGTTACTTTAGTCGGGACTACGACTCGTCGAGGCCCTGCTCGATGGCGTAGCGGGCCAGCTCCACCCGATTGTGGAGCTGAAGCTTGTTCAGCGTGTTCTGGACGTGGTTCTGCACGGTCCGGTGGGAGAGCACGAGACGCTCGGCGATCTGCTTGTAGGACAACCCCTTGGCGACCAGGCGGAGCACCTCGGTCTCCCGCTCGGTCAGGCGGGGCGTCGCCTCGGGCGCGGATCTGGCCGCCAGCCTCCGGTACTCCCCCAGCACGAGCCCGGCCAGCCCGGGGGTGAAGACCGCGTCGCCCCCGGCGGTGCGCCGGACCGCGTCGAGGAACTCCTCCTTGCTCGCGGATTTCAGCAGATATCCGGAGGCTCCCGCCTTGATGGCCTCCAGCACGTCCTCCTGCTCGCCGCTGGCCGACAGCACCAGCACCCTGGGCGGCGGCTCCGAGGTGGCCAGCCTCCTGGCCACCTCGACCCCCGGCAGGTCGGGCAGCCGCAGGTCCAGCACCACCAGCTCGGGCCGGACCGCCGCGGCCACCCGGACCGCCTGCCGCCCCTCCCCGACCGCGGCCACCACCTCGTATCCGGCCTCGGCCAGGTCCCTGGCCACCCCGTCCCTCCACATCGGGTGATCGTCCACCACCATCACGCGCATTGGCCTACCTTAGGCCCGTTCCTCCTGGGGCGTCCGTCCCCGGGCGGCCCGGCCCGCCCACCGTGGCGGCCGCGAGAGGCGGTCTAGGCGGTCGGCACCGACATCTCGATCTCGGTGCCCCGGCCGGGAGCGGAGATCACACTGACCGTGCCACCGAGGTCCGCGACACGGCCCCGGATGGACTGCGCGACGCCGAGCCGCCCGTCGGCGGCGGCCTCCTCCAGGCGTCCGGGTGCCATGCCCGGCCCCTCGTCCCTGACGGTCACGGTGACCAGCCCGTCGTCACTCTCGGCGAAGACCCACGCGGGCGCGCGCGCCCCGCAGTGGCGGGCGACGTTGTCCAGGGCGGCTCCGACCGCGGCGGCCATCTCCGCCGCGGTGGCCGCGGGCAGGACCAGCGGGGTCGCCGGGGCCGAGACGGTGACCGTGGCCGAACCGTACCTGTGCAGCAGGGCGCACAGGTCCGCGGTGCCCGCGGCGGGTGCCTCGGGCCTGAGCCTGACCAGCTCGCGCAGGGCGGCCTCCTGCTCGCCCGCGAGCCTGCCCAGCTCGGCCGCCTCACCGCCGATCTCCTGCCCACGCCGCTGGACCAGCGCGAGCACCTGGAGCACCGAGTCGTGGATTCCCCTGGCGAGCCGCTCCCGCTCCCGCCCCGCGACCTCCAGTTCGATCGCCCGCTCCATGCGCTCCTCGGCCTTCTTGGCCAGCCGGGCGACGTGCCCGACGACGGTCCCGGCGAGGAAGAGCAGGACGGTGCCGTTGATCGGCAGCGTCTCGAAGCCGCCTCCGGGCACGCCGTGCAGCCACAGGTCGGCCAGCGAGACGATCAACGCGGCCACGGCCCCCGCCCGCCGTCCGCCGTACACGCCCCAGGCGAGCACCGCGCCGCCCATCCAGGTGCCGGTGATCGGCAGGCTGCCCTCCTGGTAGGCGCCCTGCACCGCCGGGGTGGCGAGCAGGCAGCCCACGGTCACGAGCATGTCGGCGGCGAGCAGCGGCCGGCCGCGGAGCTCCTCGACGGAGTAGGCGAAGATCGTCCCCACGGTCCACAGCGCCATGACGCCGATCACCAGCCAGCCGGTCGCCGGGTGGGCGTACCCCCCGGCACGGATGAGCAGAACCGCCGCGTAGCCAAGGGACGCGACGCGGAACACCGCGACCGCCCGCCAGAACGGCCCCTCGATTCCGGTCACCCGCCAGCCCTACCTCTCAGCAAGAAAGCGGCGTACTGCAATAATCCACCGATTTCTCTCTCACGAAAAACTGGAACATGTCCCACGTAGATCACTTTTCTTACGGCCTGCTCACCCCCGCGCTGGCCTACGTCATGTCGAGCGTCGGATGCATGCTCGGACTCCTGCTCACCGCCAGAGCCCGCGAGGCGGTGGGAGCGGCACGGGCCCGCTGGCTGGTGGGCGGGGCACTGTCCATCGGCGGCACCGGCATCTGGGTCATGCACTTCGTCGCCATGATGGGCTTCTCCGTCGGTGACGGCCAGATCCGCTACGACGTGCCACTGACGATCGGCTCGGCGACCCTGGCCGTCGTCGTGGTGGGCGTGGGCCTGTTCCTGGTCTCCTACCGGGGCGAGAGGTTCGTGCCGCTCGTCTCCGGCGGCGTGCTCACCGGTCTCGGCGTGGCGGGCATGCACTACATCGGCATGTTCGCGATGAAGATGCCGGCCCACCTCTCCTACGATCCGACGCTGGTCGGGATCTCGGTCGCGATCGCGATCGCCGCGTCCATCGTGGCGCTCTGGTTCAGCCTGCGGGTCAGCGGCGTGCTCGCCACCGGCGGAGCCGCGATGATCATGGCCCTGGCGGTCTGCGGCATGCACTACACCGGCATGTTCGCGCTCGAGGTGCGCCCCCGGCTCTCACCCGCGCCGCTCGGAGGGGCCAAGGGCATCGACTTCATGCTGCCCACGCTGGCCGTGCTGGGCCTGCTGACCATCGGCCTGCTGCTCACCGTCATCCTGTCGCCGTCGCAGCCGGAACTGGACCACGACGCCGCCCTGCTGGCCAGGCTGGAGAACCGCCGCACCGAAGCCCGGCTGCACGAGCCGGTCACCCCGCCCGCCGCTCAGGCGCCGAAGGGCCGTTCCCTGTTCGACTCCCAAGAGCGATGATGTACGGCCTGCGCCCGCCGGGCCGCTCGGTCAGGGCGCAAGCCGTACATGGAGGGGAATCGCAGGCGGCCGGCCGCCCGGTCAGGAGGCTAGGGCCGGCCACTTGCAGAACGCTTGCAGTCGGCCACTCTCCGCGACGGACCGCACTGACGCCTCAGCCGAAGAAGACCTCGGCCTCCTCGTAACGGCCGGCCGGCACGGTCTTCAGCTCCTTGGTGGCCTCGTCGAGACCCACCCGCACGATCTCGGTGCCCTGAAGGGCGACCATCTTGCCGAAGTCGCCGTCCTGCACCGCGTCGATGGCCTGCAGGCCGAACCTGGTGGCCAGCACCCGGTCGAAGGCCGTGGGGGTGCCGCCACGCTGGATGTGGCCGAGCACCGTGGTGCGGGCCTCCTTGCCGGTGCGCTTCTCGATCTCGCTGGCGAGGTTCTCGCCGATGCCGCCGAGCCTCACGTGGCCGAAGGCGTCGAGTTCGCCCGCCTGCAGCGTCATCTGGCCCTCCACCGGGTGCGCGCCCTCCGCGACCACGATTATCGGCGCGTACTTCGTCTTGAAGCGGGACTCGACGTAGGCGCAGACCCGGTCGATGTCGAAGGGCTTCTCCGGGATGAGGATGACGTTGGCACCGCCCGCCATACCGGCGTGCAGCGCGATCCAGCCCGCGTGGCGGCCCATGACCTCGCAGATCAGCGCGCGGTGGTGGGACTCGGCGGTGGTGTGCAGGCGGTCGATGGCCTCGACGGCGATGTTGACCGCCGTGTCGAAGCCGAAGGTGTAGTCGGTGGCGTTGAGGTCGTTGTCGATCGTCTTGGGCACGCCGACGACCTTCACCCCCTTGTCGAAGAGCTGCTTGGCCACACCGAGGGTGTCCTCGCCGCCGATCGCGATCAGCGCGTCGACCCCGCCCTTCGCGAGATTCTCCTTGATCTTCTCAACACCACCGTCGATCTTGATCGGGTTGGTCCGCGACGAACCCAGGATCGTCCCGCCGCGCGGCAGGATGCCGCGTACGGCCTCGATGTCCAACGGCATGGTTTCGCCCTCCAGGGGACCCCGCCAGCCGTCGCGGAACCCGACGAACTCATGCCCGTGGACGCCCACTCCCTTACGCACGACAGCGCGGATAACGGCGTTCAGGCCGGGGCAGTCGCCGCCCCCGGTGAGCACTCCGATACGCATGACATCCTCCGGTTATGAGTCCGAGCCAAGATGATCAGACTAAAGGGCATGGGCCGGTCGGCGACGGATTTCCGCCACCGACGGAACGCATTCTGCCGTCAGATGCGCCAGTGGTCTAGACCAAATAGAACTAGTCACCACATGTCGCCTCCCTCGATCGGCAGAGAAGCGACATATGAGCGCCTCCACCGGGCCCGAGGTCCGGTTCCGAACGGGGGCGCGCACATCACGGGCAGATCAGGCGCGCCGGCGGGACTCCGGACTCGGGAATCCCCCGGTCACCTCATGGGTCATACCCGCTCGGAACCACCGATCCCCTCCGCACCGGCGGTTCAGGGCAGCGGCAGCACGCAGGACGGGGTGCCGACGGCGAAGAGCTCTCCCGCGGGCCGTGGGACGCCGTCCTTCAGCGGAAGCACGGCGACGGTGTCCGAGCGCTGGTTGGCCACGTACATGCGGCCGTCGGCGATGGCGAAGTGCCGCGGCCAGGCGCCACCGCAGGCGACCTCCGCGACCGGCTTCAACTCGGGGCCGGCGAAGACCGAGATCGTGTCGGGCCCCCGGTTGGCGACGTAGACGAGCTCGCCACGGGCCTCCAGGTGTGAGGGCTGGTTCCGCTCCCCGCTCCCGCTGGCCGGGACGACGTGGATCTCGCGCCATTCGGCGTCGTAGGCGCGCACGGTGCCGTCCAGTTCCCCCGCCACGTACCAGTGGCCGCTCGCCGTGGCCATGTGCCGGGGGCCCATGCCGGACGCGAGCCTGACCGGTCCTTCCGGATGCGGGACCACCTCGTCACCGACCAGGTAGCGACGGATCTCGTCGGCGCCCAGGTCGCTCACGTACAGCACGCCGTCGGGGCCGAAGACCGCCTGGTGGGCGTGGGCCCCCTCACGGTAGGGGAAGATCCACGTGTCGGTCAGCAGGCCGGATCCGTCGATGCCGTGCACGCTGAGGGTGCCGTCGCCGTAGTTGGCCACCGCCAGGCGCGTGCCGGTGGGGTCCACCGACAGGTGGCAGGGGGCCGTTCCCTCGCTGGACCGTTGCGCGAGCGGGCTCAGCCTGCCGTCGTCGGCGCGGGCGAAGACGCCGACCGTACCGCGCTCGCTCTCCCCCACCGCGTACAGGATCGGGAGGACCGGGTGAACGGCGAGGAACGACGGCCCCGAGGCGGGCGTCTCTCCGAGACGGGCGAGGCTCCCCAGCTCTATCAGGGTGATCCCCGGCCCGGATCCTTCGGTGTCCGGGGTGTACCCACCGATGTACGCGACCTCAGCCATCATGCTCCCGCCGTGGGCACGGCACGCGCCGTCCCAGCTCATCGTCCGTTCCAAGGCAAAATTCGAAGTTAGCGCAGTCGGCCGGCGATCTCACAGTCGCCTGCCCGGAAAGACCTCTGCGATTTCATTGACCTGGTCAATGAAATCGTTGATGCTGTCAAGCATGGAGAGACACGTGGCGGAGGTCCGGGCCTTCAACCGCTTCTACACCCGGCTCATCGGCGTGCTTCACCAGGGCATCCTGGACACCCCCTACTCGCTCACCGAGATGAGGGTGCTGTTCGAGCTGGACCGGGCGGACCGCATGGAGACCGGCGACCTGCGGCGGCTGCTCGGGCTCGACGCCGGATACCTCAGCCGGATGCTCACCAGGTTCGAGGGCGACGGGCTGGTGGTCCGGAAGCGGTCCGCCACCGACGCGCGGCGGCAGGTGGTCGAGCTGACCGACGAGGGCCGGGCCAGGTTCGCGCTCTTCGACGGGCGCGCGGCCGAAGAGGTGCGCGAACTGCTGGCCGGGGTGACCGACGAGGACCTCGGGCGGCTGGTCGCGAGCATGGCGGCCATCGAGGAGATCCTCGGCCGGGAGCCGAGGGCGGGCTCTCCTTACCTCCTGCGCCCGCTGCGTCCGGGCGACCTCGGCTGGGTGATCTACCGGCACGGCACGCTCTACAGCTCCGAGCAGGGCTGGGGCATGGACTTCGAGGCGCTGGTGGCCAGGGTCGCGGCCGACTACGTGGACCACCACGACCCGGCGCGCGAGGCGGGCTGGATCGCCGAGGTGGACGGCGAGCGGGTCGGCTGCGTCTTCTGCGTGCGCAAGGACGACGAGACGGCCCAGTTGCGGTTGCTGCTGGTCGAGCCGTCCGCGCGGGGCATGGGCATCGGCGGCCGGCTCGTGGCGGAGTGTGTGCGCTTCGCCAGGGCCGCGGGCTACCGGCGGATGCGGCTGTGGACCAGGGACGTGCTGCTGGGCGCCAGGCGCATCTACCGGGCTGCGGGCTTCGAGCTCGTCGAGAAGGAACAGCACGGCGACATCGTCGACGAGATCTGGGTCCGCGACCTCTGATCCGATCCCGCCTCGGCCGCTCACCACCCCCGACCAGGCCTGCCGTCGTCGACGGCGCCGCGCGGCGAGACTCGGCCAGCGGGCTTCCTCACCCCACCTCCCCCTAATTCCCTCTTTATAGATCGGTATTATGTGGTTAATATCGGATGGCACCGGCCCGTTCCGTATGAGCTCCGTATGAGGCGAAGATGCGCTTGCACTGGTTCCTGCCGACCACCGGCGACGGCCACCACGTCAGGCCCGCCACGACCACCGTCGCGGCGGGTGCCGTCGCGGACCGGCCCGCGACGCTCGACTACCTGTCCCAGGTGGCTCGGGCCGCGGAGTCCGCGGGCTTCGAGGCGGCGCTGACCCCGGTCGGGGCGGGCTGCCCCGACCCGCTGGTGGCGTGCGGCGCGGTCGCGGCGCGGACCGAGCGGCTCAAGCTGCTGGTGGCCTTCCGGCCCGGCTTCACCCTGCCGACGCTCCTCGCCCAGCAGGCGCAGACCTTCCAGCAGATCAGCGGAGGGCGGCTGCTGCTCAACGTGGTCACCGGCGGCGACCCGCAGGAGCAGCGCGCCTACGGCGACTTCCTCGACCACGACGCCCGCTACGAACGGACCGGCGAGTTCATCGAGGTGCTCAGGCGCACCTGGACCGGCGAGCCGTTCGACCACCGGGGCACCCACTACCGGGTGGCGGGCGGCGGACTGGCCACGCCACTGCTCGACACCCCCGACATCTACTTCGGCGGGGCCTCCCCCGCCGCCGAGCGGGTGGCCGCCGCCGGGGCGGACGTCTACCTGATGTGGGGCGAGCCCCCGGCGATGCTCGCCGAGCGGGTCGCCCGGATGCGGAGGCTCGCCGCCGAGGCGGGCCGCGAACTCCGGTACGGCATCCGGCTCCACGTCATCGCCCGCGACACCGCCGACGAGGCCTGGGCGTACGCCGGGCGGCTGCTCACGGGCATGGACCCCGGCAGGATCGCCGCCGCCCAGGCGCGGTTCGCCCGGATGGACTCGGTGGGACAGCGCCGGATGGCCGACCTGCACGGCGGCTCCGCCGAATCCCTGGAGATCTCCCCCAACCTCTGGGCCGGGGTCGGCCTGGTCCGCGAGGGCGCCGGTACCGCGCTGGTCGGCAGCTACCCGGAGGTCGCCGAGCGCCTCCGCGAATACGCCGAGCTGGGCCTGTCGGAGTTCGTGCTGTCCGGCTGGCCGCACCTGGAGGAGGCCTGGCGGGTGGGCGACTTCGTCCTTCCCCGGCTGGCGGCCCCCGCGCTCGTCGCGTGAGCGTCCTCGGAGCCGGGCCGGGCACCGGCCGCACCCTCTGGCGAGCCCTGGCGCTGCGGGCCGGAGCGATCGTCACGCTGGTCGCGATCTGGCAGGCCGTGGCCATGGCCGAGATCTGGCCACCGGTCTTCGTGCCGGAGCCGGTCGCGGTCTGGGACCGGTTCCTGCGCACCACCGCCGACGGTGTGAGCGGCCACACCCTGCAGGAACACCTGCTCACCAGCCTGCGCCGGATCGGGCTCGGCTGCCTGTACGGGGTGAGCGGCGGCATCGTGCTGGGACTGCTGATCGGCATGGTCCCCACGCTGCGCGCGCTGCTCGGCCCCCTGGTCACCTTCGTCCGCACCCTGCCGCCGCTGGCCTACCTCAGCCTGCTGGTGATCTGGTTCGGCATCGACGAGGAGCCCAAGGTCTGGCTCCTGCTGCTGGCCGCGCTCCCGCCGGTCGCGGTGGCCACCGCCGACGCGGTACGCGGCGTGCACGAGGACTATCTGAACGCGGCCCGCTCGCTCAGCGCCCGCCGGTACGAGCTGCCGCTCCGCGTGGTGCTGCCGAGCGCGCTACCCGAGATCGTCACGGGGGTGCGGGTGGCCGTGGGCGTCGCCTACACCACGGTGGTCGCCGCCGAGACCGTGAACGGGGTGCCCGGCATCGGCGGCATGGTCCGTGACGCCCAGCGCTACAACCAGACGGACGTGGTCGTGCTCGGCATCATCGTCATCGGCCTGTCAGGCCTGCTCATCGACCTCCTTCTGCAAACTCTGGACCGCCGCCTGGTTCCCTGGCGCGGCCGCACCTAGGAAAGACCCGAAATGAAACGCATAGCCCTCGCCCTGACAGCCGCCGCCCTCGCCCTGACCGCCTGCGGATCCGGTACGGAGGAGGCCAAGCCCGCCGCCGACGGCTCTCCCGCGACCCTGCGCATCGGCTACCAGCTCATTCCCAACGGCGACCTGATCGTCAAGGACCAGCAGTGGCTGGAGAGGGCGCTGCCGAACACCAAGATCACCTGGAGCAGGTTCGACTCGGGCGGCGACGTGAACACCGCCATGATCGCCGGCTCGCTGGACATCGGGCTGGCGGGCAGCAGCCCGGTCACCCGCGGCCTGTCCGCGCCGCTCGACATCCCGTACCGGGTGCCGTGGATCTTCGACGTGATCGGTGACAACGAGGCGCTCGTCGCCCGGGGCGGGGTGACCGACGTCAAGGGCCTCGCGGGCAAGCGGGTCGCCGCCCCCTTCGCCTCGACCACCCACTACAGCCTGCTCGCCGCGCTCACCGAGGCCGGCCTCTCCGAGTCCGACGTGAAGATCCTCGACATGGAACCACCGGACATCCAGGCCGCCTGGCAGCGCGGCGACATCGACGCCGCCTACGTCTGGACGCCCACCCTGGCCGAGCTGGAGAAGAACGGCGGCACGACGCTGGTCACCAGCCGGGAGCTGGCCCAGCGGGGCAAGCTCACCGCCGACCTCGCGGTGGTGAGCGACGACTTCGCGAAGAAGTACCCGAAGGCGCTGAGCATCTGGCTCCAGCAGCAGGACCGCGCGGTCAAGCTGGCCAGGAGCGACACCGGCGCCGCCGCCGCGGCCATCGGCCGCCAGCTCAACCTCGACCCGGCCGAGGCCGCGCGCCAGCTCGGCCAGCTCGTGCTCCTCGACGCGAGCGAGCAGCGCTCCGCCGACTATCTCGGCACCCCGGAGGCTCCCGGCAAGCTCGCCGAGAACCTGCACAGCGCGGCGGAGTTCCTCAAGGACCAGCAGAAGGTCGACACCGTCCCCGAGCTAGCGGTCTTCCAGAAGGGCCTGGCCACGCAGGAGCTCGCGGATGCCTTCGCCGGAAACTGACACGGGCACCACCGCCCCCGGAGCGGGCCCGGCCACCTCGAACGGCGCCGCGCACGAGACCGTCGCCTTCCCTGCGGCCGGTCCGGGCGCGGGGCCGGAAGGGCCGCGGGACACCGCGCTCGCCCTCGCCGGGGTGTCGCACTCCTACCGGGGGCGCGCCGGGACCGTCGACGCGCTGGGGCCGATCGACCTGGAGATCGCCGCCGGGGAGTTCGTGACGATCGTGGGCCCGTCGGGGTGCGGCAAGAGCACGCTGCTCCGGCTGGTGGCGGGCTTCACCGCGCCGTCGGCGGGGACCATCACCGCCTCCGGCGCGGCGGTGTCGGGGCCCGCCCCCACCAGGGGCTTCGTGTTCCAGCAGCACCGGCTCTTCCCCTGGCTCTCGGTCGCCGGAAACGTCGGTTTCGGGCTGCGCGGCCTGCCCAGGGCGGCGCGGCGCGAGCGGGTGGCCGAACTGCTGGAGCTGACCGGCCTGGCCGACGTCGCCAAGGCCAGGCCGTATGAGCTGTCGGGAGGCATGCAGCAGCGCGCGGCGATCGCCCGCGCGCTCGCCCCGGACCCCGCGCTGCTGCTGATGGACGAGCCGTTCGCCGCCCTGGACGCCTTCACCAGGGAGCGCATGCAGGAGGAGGTCCGCGAGCTGTGGCGGCGGGCCGGCACGACCGTGGTCTTCATCACCCACAGCGTGGACGAGGCCGTCTACCTCGGCACCCGGGTGCTCGCGCTGAGCGGCAGGCCCGGCCGGGTGGTCTCCGACCGCGCCTCGGCCGTGCCGTACGGGGAGCGTCCCCGCACCGACCCGCTCTTCGCCGGGTTGCGCGAGGAGCTGACCGAGGTGGTCAAACAGGCCGCGTCGCTCAGCGTCGCTCAGCGGCGGAAGGGGCCGGTGACCTCGTAGGTGACGCCGTCGGTGCCGGCGGCGTCACCGCGGGCGCCGCGCTGTGAGGAGAAGTAGAGGCGGTCGCCGTCCGGTGAGAAAGCGGGTCCGGTGATCTCCGACCTGGCGTGGCCCGCGATCCGCAGGACGGGGGTGACGACCCGCTCGGGAGTGATCAGGTTGATCTCCATGTCACCGCCGTCCTCGGCGACGTAGAGGTCCCCGGACGGGGTGCCGGTGATGTTGTCGACACCGTTCAGCGGGGCGTCGGCGTCGTAGACGACACCCAGGTGCTCGTTCTCCGTGTCGTAGGCCCACACCCGGTTGTCACCCTTGGTGGTGAAGAAGCACACGCCGTCCGCGTAGTGGCAGCCCTCCCCGCCCGAGAAGCGGGTGGCGCCGGCGACCTGGTCGCGGGTGGCCTTCAGCAGCGCGCCGGGGTCGGGCACGCGCCGCCAGGTCACCGTGCCCGAGTCGGAGGCGCAGAGCACCTCCAGGGTGCCCGAGGTCAGGTCACCCCAGTAGACCGGCCGGAACCGGTAGAAGCAGCCGTCGGGCTCGTCCTCGGTGAGGTAGACCACCCGCCGCTCCGGGTCGCAGGCCGCGGCCTCGTGCTTGAACCGGCCCATGGCGAGGCGCGGCATCGCGGCCCGCGAGCCGTAGGGGTCGCACTCGAAGACCCGGCCGCGGAAGACCTCCTCGCACGACAGCCAGGAGTTCCACGGGGTGCGGCCACCCGCGCAGTTGAGGTTGGTGCCCGACAGGATGCGGTAGGCGCCGACGACGGCTCCGTCCGGCCCGAACCTGATGGCCGACGCCCCGCCGAGCAGCGGGATCTCCGAGTTGGACACGTAGATCCAGCCGTCGCCGTCGGGGAAGCACGCGCCGCCGTCCGGCGCCGGGTGCCAGAGCAGCCCGCCGATCCGGCGGCCGGTGCGGGCGACGATCCGGCTGGTGAACCCCTCGGGCAGCGCGACCCCGTTGGCGTCGGGCTCGCCGAGCGGACCGTAGGGGCCCTCGAAGCTCGGGGCGACGGCACCCGCGACCCCCTGCCAGAGCGAGCCCGCGAGAACCGCACCGGCGGTCAGACATCCGGTGCGCACAAACGTGCGGCGAAGCATGGCCCCTCCTCGTCGTCCCTCACGGTACGCCGCAAGCCGATCGAACTCACATGAACGCCGAGACTCCTTGAGCGCAAACTTTGCGCGAACCGGAGGACAAACATCCGCCAAACCAGGTCGGCCTATCACCAAGATCGCCATCTGTCCCGCCGGACGCGTCCACAGTGGAATCTTCACCGTCGTCGGATCGGGAGGACCGTTGAGCGAGGGACTCGCGTTCGCGAATCCAGTCTTCGAGACCGCGCCCCGGGTGGGCACCCGCCGAGCTCTCGTCTTCCTCGACTCCCCGCCGGACACGCTCCCGCCCCGGACTCCCGCCCCGCACCCGGCCCCGCCACACGACCGGGCCGGCACGCCGCCCCCCGACACCCACACCGATCCGCGTGCCGCGGGGCCCGGTGCCGGGCGGCCGGACGCGCGGCTGGCGAGCGCGCTGCGCGCCGAGGGGTTCACCGTCGACGCCGAGAGCAGCGGCGGGGCGAACGCGGACGGCGAGCGGGTGTGGAACCTGCTGCGCTCGGCGCGGGAGGGAGACCTGCTGCTGATCCGGCTACCCGCCGACGGCGGCTGGACCTCGGGACAGCTGGGATCGATGATCGGCACGTTCGGACGGCAGGTCGGCGAGTCGCTGGCGGCCGCCGTGCTGCTGATCGTGGACTTCGGCTGGAGCGCCCTTGACGGCTCCGCCGAACCGGTCAGGCAGCTCGCCGTGGCCGGGGAGCCGAAGGTGGCGGCGGCGGCGCTGACCCTCACGCTGAGGCTCGACGAGACGGTACCCGGCCCGGTGCGCACGCTGACCGACGTCATCGCGGAGGGCCTGCTGACGCGGGCCGCCGACCTCGACGGTGACGGGGCGATCAGCGTCGGGGACCTGCACGCCTACGCGCTCGCCCGCTACACGGCGGTCTCGGCCGCCCGCACCCCCATCCTGATCGCCTACGGAGCCGTCGCCGGTGTCGCCCTGACCCCGGCGAGGGACGCCGCCGCCCCGCACGCCGCCTTCACCCGCGCTCTGGCGCGGCTCGGCGACCACACCCCGCCCAGCTGCGGGATCGAGATCGTCCGGCGGGTCTACGAACTCCACCTGAGCGAGCCGGCCAGGGAGTTGCTGCGCAGGGCCGCCCTGCTCGACGAGGGCGAGCCGATCGACGAGATCCTCGGCGACGCCGCCGAGCTCAGGCAGTGGGGCCTGCTGGGCGACACGACCACGTTCGTCCATCCGGACGTGCGGAGGTTCGGCCACTCGCGGCTCTCGGTGGCCGAACGGGCGCAGACCTCGGCGCTGCTCCGCCGCCACCGGGCCGGGCTCCGTACGGTGCGGCCCCGGGCCAGGCTCACCGCCGACCGGTGGACCACCGAGGACCAGCTCGGGCACCGGGTCTACGCCGAGGCCATCGCCGCGTTCGTCCGTCACCCCGAGACCCGGCCCCCGCTGACGATCGGCGTCAAGGGGCCGTGGGGCACCGGCAAGACCTCCCTGATGCGGATGATCCAGGACCTGCTGGACCCCGGGGCCGCCGGAGACGATCCCGCCCCGATCCACCTGCCCGGCTCCCGCGCGGAGCGGGCGCTGACCAACGCCGAGGTGCTGGCCAGGACCGGCCGGCGCCCCAGGGGGAGCGCCGGGCAGGCGGAGCCGGACCCGCTCCCGCTGCGGCGGGCGGACTGGCGGCCCACGGTCTGGTTCAACCCGTGGATGTACCAGAACGGCGAGCAGGTCTGGGCCGGACTGGCACACGAGATCATCGGTCAGGTCACCCGGCGGTTGCCCCGCGCCGAGCGGGAGCGGTTCTGGCTGGAGCTGAACCTGTCCAGGATCGACCGGGAGGCGGTCCGCGGCCGCGCCTACCACCTGGCGCTGACCCGCCTGGCCCCGGTGGCCCTCGGCCTGGTCGCCACCCTCGTCCTCACCGGGGCGCTGCTGGCCGCCGCCGCGCTGCTGCCCGCCTTCGGCTCCCTGCTGGGGAACGCCGCGGCGGCCGTCGGCTCGGCGGGTGCGGCGGCCGTGGTGGGGGCGGGCGCGCTGCGGCTGGCCCGGTTCTTCGGGGAGTCGGCGGACAACGCCTTCCGCGGCCTGGTCACGCAACCCGACCTGCTCGGCCCGGGCGCGGCCGACGGGGCGGGTGGCGAGGGCGCGACCGCTCCCGGATACCGGTCCAAGACCGGCTTCCTGCACCTGGTGCAGACCGACATGCGACAGGTCCTGAACCTGGTCGCCACCGAGGAGCGCCCGCTGGTGGTGTTCGTGGACGACCTGGACCGCTGCTCGTCCGGAACGGTGGCGCAGGTCATCGAGGCGATCAACCTGTTCCTCGCCGGCGAGTTCCCCAACTGCGTGTTCGTACTGGCCATGGAGCCGGAGGTGGTCGTCGCGCACGTCGAGGCCGCCTATCCGGAACTGGCCGGGACGCTGCCCGTCGGCGGGCGGTCCGGCCTGGGCTGGCGGTTCCTGGAGAAGATCGTGCAGCTACCGCTGAGCGTGCCGCTGCTGGACGACGCCGACCGGCTGCCCGCCTTCGTACGGGCGCTGCTCGGCGTCGCCGACACCGTCCGGCCCGCGGACGTCCTTCCCGACCTGAAGACCGTACGACCGGGTGACCCGGGCGCCATACGGACACCGAATCCGGCCGGACCGCGTCCGGCGGGTCCCCCAGCCGCCCTGGAACGGCTCGACCCGCCCCCGGATCCGGCCGGACCGCGTTCGCGCGGTCCCCTGCCTCCCGCACGGCCCTTCCCGCACGACGCGGCCGCGCCGGGCTCGCCCGGCACCGCCACGCGGTCGGGAGCGGCCGTGCAGGGGCGGCATACGCCGGGCGCGCGGAGGCTGGAGTTGTGGGCACCGGTCGAGGCGCTGGGACCGCCCCCACCGGCGGACCTGACGGGATCGCACCCGGCACCGGGCTCGTGGGCGGCCGATCCGCCGGACCCGGTCCAGGTGAGCCGGTTGCAGGACGCCATCTGGGCACTGCGCCCGACCACGACGACACTCGACGAGGCGGCGCGGCTGGCCCAGGACGCCCTGGGCATCGAGTGCTCGGACGCCGTCGGCGGCCTGTGCGCGGCGACCCGTGAGGCCGCCGACCGGGTCTTCGACGACCTCTACAGCGACGAGAACGCCTACCTGGCGATCGAGTTCGTGCTCCCCGCGCTGACCTTCTTCAACCCGCGCGAGATCAAGCGGTACGTGAACGTCTTCCGCTTCTACTCGTTCCTGACCTACCGCCGCGCCCTGGCCGGGGCGATCCCCGCCTCGGACGGCGAGGTCGCCAAGCTCGCCGCGCTGGCCGTCCAGTGGCCGCACCTGCTGACCCTGCTGGCCAGGGAGGTCGACGGGGTGAGCATCCTGCGCCGTCTGGAGGCCGCCGCGGGCGACGACCCGACCTGGGAGCGGATCGTCGACGAGACCGGCCTCACCACCTACGACTCCCCCCACCTGGAAGCCCTGCGCGACCTGCTCTCCCGCCCCCACCCCATCGCCGACCTGGCCCGCTATCTCCTCTGAACACCGGGTCCCCCGGCTCCACGACCGGTGGTGGTGCGAGTGGAGGCGGAGATGAGTAGGGGCGTACTCATCTCCCGGGCGGCGCCGGTTCGCACACTGAAGGCGGCGGCCCCGCTTATTCGGATATTCGGCTATCGGCCGGGCGCGACAGCCCGGGATGGAGGGTTCGACGTGCGGGATTCATCGGTGCCGTTCAGCCGTCGCGGCGCGCTCCTGGCGGGGCTCGGGCTGGCCGTGTTCCTCGGTCTCGAACGATCAGGGGTCGCCTCGGCGGCCCGCGTCGCGGAAAGCGTGGAAAGGCTCCGTACCGGTGCGGCGATGTCGGCCGGGACGTTCCCGTGGGTGGCCCGCCACGGCCTGACCTCGGAGCGGTACCAGGCCGAGTTCGACCGCCTGGCCAAGGAGGGGTACCGCCTGATCCAGGTGGACGGCTACGAGATGGGTGGCCAGGCGGGATACGCGGCCATCTGGGAACACGCGCCGGGGCCGCCGCAGTTCGCCCGCCACGGCCTGACCGAGCCGGAGTATCGGGCCGAGTACCGGCGGCTGGAGAAGGAGGGCTATCGCCTGGTCCACGTGGCCGGATACGAGGTCGCCGGGAAGGTGTACTTCGCGGCGATCTGGGAGCTCACCGGCGGGCCGCACCTGGTCGCCCAGCACGACATGCCCTCGGAGCGGTACCAGGCCGAGTTCGACCGGCTGCTCAAGGAGGGGTACCGGCTGATCCACGTGGACGGGTACGGGATCGCGGGAAAGGCACACTTCGCGGCGATCTGGGAGAAGGTCTGGGGAGCCCAGGGGCCCGACTGGGAGGCCCGCCACGACCTGACCGGGGCACGGTACCAGGCCGAGTTCGACGAGCTGACAAAGAAGGGATACCGCCCCTTCCACGTCAGCGGCTACACCGTCGGCGGCACCGATCTGTACGCGGCGATCTGGGTGCGGGGCGCGGGCCCGGCCTGGTCGGCCCGCCACGGCGTGGAGGGGGCGGACTACCAGGGGGTCTTCGACGAGCACCGGCGAGACGGCTACCGGCCCGCCCGGGTCAGCGGCTACGGCTCCGGCTCGGAGCGGTTCGCGGGGATCTGGCTGAGCGACAGGATCGTGGACGATGCCTTCGCCGCCGTCCACGCGGTCGTCGACCGCCACATGAGGGCCTCCGGAGTGGCCGGCGTGTCACTCGCGATCGCCCGGCGCGGCGCGCTCGTCTTCGCCCGAGGGTACGGGCTGGCGAACCGGGAGACCGGCGAGCGGCTCACCGAACGGCACCTGATGCGCATCGCCAGCGTCTCCAAGCCGATCACCGCGGTCGCGGTCATGCGGCTCGTCGAAGCCGGCCTGCTCACGCTCGACCGGCGCGTCCTCGGCGCGGGCGGCATCCTCGGCACCCGGTACGGCAGCAGGCCCTACGGCGCGGGGCTCCAGGCCATCACGGTCAGGCACCTGCTCCAGCACACCGCCGGGGGCTGGACCAACGACGGCGACGACCCCATGTTCGGCAACCCGGCGATGAACCACGACCAGCTGATCGGCTGGGTGCTCGACAACCGGCCCCTCCAGCACACGCCCGGCACCACCCACCTGTACTCCAACTTCGGTTACTGCCTGCTGGGCCGGATCATCGAACAGGTCACCGGGGAGCCCTACGCCGACTTCGTACACCGGAGCGTGCTCACGCCCAGCGGGATCACCAACATGCACCTCGCCGGGAACACCCGCGCCGAACGACGCCCCGACGAGGTGGTCTACTACGGCACCGGCGACCCATACGGCATCCCGGCGCGGCGGATGGACTCCCACGGCGGCTGGCTCGCATCACCCGTCGACGTCGTCCGCTTCGCGCTGCGGGCCGACGGCTTTCCCACCGTCCCCGACCTGCTCCGGCCGGACACGATCGCGACGATGACCGCACCGTCGGCGGCCGAACCGGCGTACGCCTGCGGCTGGGGTGTCAACACCCTCGGCAACTGGTGGCACAGCGGCCGGCTGATTCCCTACGGCACGGAGAGCATCCTCGCCCGGACGAGCAACGAGTTCTGCTGGGCGGCACTCGCCAACGGCAACGGCGTCGACCTCGACACGATGATGTGGGAGGTGTTCCAGCAGATCGCCGTCTGGCCCTCCCACGACCTGTTCTGAGGACGTTCCCCGTGACCACCCTCGACCATCCGGCTCGGCGGTTCCTCCACGAGGGATGGACCTCTCGGGCCACCTCCGTCGGCAATGAGGGGCGAGACTATTCGAGGTCGTAGTCGGCCGAAAGTTCACGCTCGGGAGCGAGGAAGTCCACCGCGTACTCGGTCACGTCGCCGTGCTGGTCACAGTAGAGATTGGTCATGGTCAGCGTCAGCAGGCCGAGCACCGGGGCGACATCCGTCATCTCGCCGGGACCGCTGTCGCGCCGTTGCAGTGGTCCGGCCACGCTTCAAATAATCATGACCGAGGGGCATCATATGCGCGTGACGTATGAAGTCCGCCCGGGCGTGCCCGAGGACGTCGAAGCCCGCGAGTACGTACGCGTGACCACGTGGAAGGCCGCCTATCGCGGGATCATGCCCGACGACTACCTCGACGCGCTCAAGGTCGAGCCGGACGCGGTGGCGCGCATGGAGGAGGCACTCGCCAACGCCTTGGCCGAGGGACTCACACCGCTTCTGGTGGGCGAGATCGGCGGCAGGATCGTTGGCTTCGTCAACCTCGGCCGTTGCCGTGACGAGCACATCGGCGGCGGCGAGGTCTTCGCCATCTACGTGCTGCCTGAGGCGCAGTCCGACGGTCTCGGCCACGCGCTCATGACGGCCGCCGCGGAGCGGCTCCGCGCTGACGGACACCAGGAGATCGGCCTGTGGGTAGCGGCCGACAACACCCGAGCCCGGCGCTTCTATGAGCGTTTCGGCTTCGTTCCGTCCGGCCGTGTCCAACTCCTGTCGGCTCCCCTTCCGCCGATAGAGGAGGTCTACTACCGGCTGTCTCTGCCAGAGCCTGTCTTCTGAATCCGCGGTAGGGGTTGGAGTCCCCTGCCCCGCCCCGACGGCGTCCGCGCGATCTGCGGTCGGCCGCCCCCGGCGCACTGCTGCGACGCTGGTGGCGCAACCGGTCGGGCAGGCCCTCGTCCGCAGGAGGCCCCCGCAACCGCTTCCCCGCCCTGACGAACCACCGCAGTGCCGTATCAGCCGATGTTCGTCCGGTGGGCAGGCGCTTGCGCTGACCTCCAAGTAAGGCGCAAGTACCTTCTGCGAATTTTGGTGACCGATACCGAGATCGCAGGAGATTTTCCATGGGGGTTCGCAACTTCTTCCCGGCCGACCGGATGCGCAGGTGGACGACGCCGTTCCCGCCGCAGGCGTCCGGACCGGAAGAGGTCCTGGCGGCCGCGCGGCTCGATCCGCGGGCCGTCGGGGACACGAAGGAGGTGTCGCCGGGAGGCAGGACGTACCCGAAGGGGCCCGGCGAGGCCGGACCGGGTCCGGAGACCCGGGTGGAGCCGTCACGGCCCAGGCGGACCGCCTATGTGGCGCCCCCGGCCGCCTTCG